>CAKZNV010000234.1 GCA_937132085.1 uncultured Rubritalea sp.
AATCCCCTTGGAGCTTTTTAAATTCATTAAACCTGTTTATTCGAAATCTCAAATTTCAAATCACAGATCTCAAATACCCTAGTATCTATATGTCTCAGGCTTGTATGGGCCGTCTACTGACACGTTGATGTAGTCAGCTTGTTCTTGTGACAGAGTCGTGAGCTTAGCTCCGATTTTCTCAAGGTGGAGACGAGCTACTTCTTCGTCGAGCGCCTTAGGTAGAAGGTAGAGCTTATTTTCGTAAGTCTCTTTGTTCTCCCAGAGGTCGATCTGAGCGAGTGTCTGGTTAGCGAAGCTGTTAGACATGACGAATGATGGGTGTCCAGTGGCACAACCGAGGTTGATGAGACGACCTTCAGCAAGAAGATAGAGGCTGTTGCCTGCTGGGAAAGTATATTTATCTACCTGTGGCTTGATGTTTGTGTGAACGATACCTGGTGAGCTTACAAGTGCTTCACCTTGGATCTCGTTATCGAAGTGACCGATGTTACAAACGATTGCTTGATCCTTCATATTCTTCATGTGCTCAAGAGTGATGATGTCTTTGTTGCCAGTAGTGGTAACGTAGATATCAGCAGTTCCGAGTGTGCTTTCGATGGTGTTAACCTGATAACCTTCCATTGCAGCCTGAAGCGCACAGATTGGGTCGATCTCAGTCACTGTCACGATAGCGCCCATGTTCTTAAGAGCTTGTGCAGAGCCTTTGCCCACATCACCGTATCCACATACTACTGCATGCTTACCTGAAATCATCACGTCTGTAGCACGCTTGATGCCGTCTACGAGTGACTCACGGCAACCGTAGAGGTTGTCGAATTTTGATTTAGTTACTGAATCGTTTACGTTGATCGCCGGGAAGAGAAGTTCTCCGTTTTCAACCATCTGCTGAAGCCTGTGAACACCAGTAGTAGTCTCTTCAGAAACACCTTTACAGTCAGCAACTACGCCGCCCCAGAAACCTGTGCGTTCGCCGTTTACCTTCTTAAGAAGCTCCTTGATGCAGCCTTCTTCAGTGTTTGATGCAGGTGAATTCACCCAATCGCATCCGTTCTCTAGATCATAACCTTTGTGAATAAGAAGAGTAGCGTCTCCACCATCATCTACGATAAGCTCAGGGCCTTTGTTCCCAGGGAAAGTAAGCGCATTGATTGTGCAGTCCCAATATTCCTCAAGTGTCTCGCCCTTCCAAGCAAATACAGGAACGCCAGTCGCTGCAATCGCTGCTGCTGCGTGATCCTGAGTAGAGAAGATGTTACATGAACACCAGCGAACATCAGCACCGAGATCTACCAGAGTCTCGATGAGAACTGCTGTCTGAATAGTCATGTGGAGTGACCCCATGATACGCACACCAGCGAGTGGCTTAGTAGCTGCATGCTTTTTGCGGATTGCCATCAGTCCTGGCATCTCGTGCTCAGCAACTTCGATTTCTTTTCTTCCCCAGTCAGCTAGGGAAATGTCTGCGATTTTGTAATCTGTCATAATTTTAATGTGTTAGGTTGTTAAGTTTTTATGTGTTAAAATTGAGCTTTAAGAGCTTCCACCATGTTTGTCTTCTCCCATGTGAGAGCAGACAGGTTGTCTTCGCGGCCGAAGTGACCGTAGTTGGTGGTGTGTTTATAGATAGGTCTTAGTAGGTCTAGCTGTGTAATGATGTCAGCAGGCTTGAATGAGAACACCTCTTGGATTGCCTTCTCGATGGCTTCTTCGTCCACTGTGTTCGTGCCGAATGTGTCTACGCTGACACTCACTGGATGTGGGTGGCCAATAGCGTAGGCTACCTGAAGCTCAGCTTTAGTAGCAAGCCCTGCTGCAACAATGTTCTTAGCTACCCAGCGGCACATGTAGGCTGCTGATCTATCCACCTTAGAAGGATCTTTTCCTGAGAATGCTCCGCCACCATGACGACCCATGCCACCGTAAGTATCTACGATGATTTTACGTCCTGTAAGACCTGCGTCACCTTCAGGGCCACCGATTACGAATTGGCCAGTTGGGTTAATAAGAAGCTCAGTGTCTTTAGTGATGAGTGATGCTGGGATCACACGTCTAACGAGATCTTTCTCCAGAATCTGACGAATCTCCGGAGTAGTGATAGTATCAGCATGCATGGTAGAAACAACGACTGCTGTAACATGAGTCGGCTTGCCATCTACATACTGCATAGATACCTGAGTCTTGGAATCTGGGCGAAGCCATGTGTGCTTGCCTGACTTACGTAGTAGAGTGAGTTCCTTACCGAGCTTGTGCGCCCATGAAACTGGTGCTGGCATTAGCTCTGGAGTTTCGTCACATGCGTAACCGAACATGATTCCCTGATCGCCTGCGCCCTGCTCTTCTGTGTCCTTATGGTCTGCGCCTTCAGCATCCACACCCTGTGCTATGTCTGGAGATTGCTGGCCAATGAGATTCATTAGGAAGAAGCTATCTGCATTGAATTTACAAGCTGGATCTACGTAGCCGATCTCTCTAAGAGTCTTCTCTACGATCGCTCTAGTATCGAAATCAGCATGAGTCGTGATCTCACCAGCAAGTCCTACGACATTGTCTTTAACAAATGCCTCACACGCTACACGGCTGTTGATATCTTGAGCTAAGCAAGCATCGAGAATAGCATCTGAAATGGTATCACATACCTTATCTGGGTGTCCTTCTGTAACGGACTCTGAAGAGAATATAAATGGTCTAGACATAATTTTAGTTCTTGTTGGCATCAACAAATCTTGATACGTTGATTTAAACCATTATTCCATGACGTCAATTCTAAATTCACTAAAAATCATCTCTGATCCGACAAGAGTTCGTATACTTAGTATATTAGAAGACCAAGAACTTAGCGTCGCAGAACTCCAAGAGGTTTTAAACATGGGACAGAGCAGAATTTCTACTCAGCTAGCACAATTACGCTCTGAAGAACTCGTCTCTGATCGGAGAGCTGGAAAGAACAATCTCTACACAGCTCACATCCCTGACAACCTAAGAAACATCATCGATCTAGCAGTAGTAGAAATCCCTGAAACCCAACAGGACAAATCAGCACTCACTCACCTACTTAGTAAGCGTAGAGATAAATCTAGAGCCTACTTCGATGAACTTGCCGGCAAATTCGGCAAGCATTACGTCCCCGGTAGATCATGGAAGGCACTCGCTGAGGCATTGCTTAAAATACTCAATTACAATGTGGTAGCTGATTTAGGAGCTGGAGAAGGAACCCTTTCTCAATTACTCGCTCAACGAGCTCAACACGTCATCGCTGTCGATAACTCAGAGAAAATGGTCGAATTTGGCACACAGCTAGCGAAGGATCATAACTTGCCGAATCTCGAATACAGACTCGGAGACATTTCTGATCCACCTATCGAGGAAGGCTCAGTAGATCTAGCTATCTTCAGTCAAGCTCTCCACCACGCTGAACGCCCTGGCAAAGCTCTTCGCAAAGCTTACCAAATCTTGAAACCTGGCGGAACACTAGTCGTCCTCGATTTACTCCAGCACAGCTTTGAACAAGCTCGCGAGCTCTATTACGATGCTCACCTTGGATTCTCAGAGGTGGAATTGTTCAGCATGATCACTGAGGCTGAGTTTCAGAGTGTGGAAGTCGTTGTCGCAGACAAGGAATTAGAACCACCCCACTTCCAGACGATTTTAGCAGTAGCTCGAAAGTAAGTTAACTTTCCAAGCGTAGTAAGAGTAATGCTAGTTGCGAATGATTTCGCAGCATGTAGGTTATTTCTTAACTCTAAGCTCTAAATTTAACTAAATGCTACTCTCTAAATCGACATCACTCAATCTGTGGCTAGCTCTCTGCGCTAGTGCATTAACATCTTGCTCTGCTCCTCCTGCGAAGATTACACAGCTCCCTAAGGAGGTTAAATCAGCAGCTATTTCAGCAACACCAGTTGTAAAAAAACCTAGAAAACAACAAAAAATACTATTAACTAAATCACATAAAATTAATCACAACAATATTACGTTTAACATATTAACTTATGATTCAAGATCTAATTATTTGGAAGTAGCGGATCAATCAGCAGGACCAGGTTCACTATGGAGAGATTCCGAGACAGCGGCCAAATCAAAGGCTGGAATTGCAGCGATCAACGCAGGTTTCTTCACACCAGAAGGCAAGCCGCTTGGACTAATAATCGATGATGGAGTCAAACGAGGCTCATTCAATAAGTCCTCACTTGGCGCAGGGATTTACTACACTACCGACAGTGGAGCGAAGATCGCAAGGAGCCGGCATTGGTCGATTATTTCTAAAACTAAGCCTAAGTATCTACTCCAGTCTGGACCAATGTTGGTCGAACTCTCTTCACCCGTTAAAGGCCTTTCGACTAAAAGCTCCCGAGTTAGATCGTTCATAGCTACCGATAATGCCAACCACTGGATCATTGGTCACGCGAGCGAATGCACCCTCGATGAACTCGCTAAGGCATTGAACACCATTAAAATACCTAATTTCACCCTTAAAACTGCGCTTAACCTTGACGGAGGTCGTTCTTCTGACCTATGGGTAGCCGCATCAGTAACTGGCGGACCGAAAACGGTTCGAGCATTTTGGAACAAATCAGTGAGAAACTTTCTCGTATTAAAAAAGAAGTAGTATGATCACATTCAAACAATTCACCGCAGTAGCTCTAGGTCTCATGGCCTATACCTGCCTCATCTCATCTGGCCTAGCCATGCATGAGAATAAACCTTTGCCTATTAATGACTCAGGCAGACAAATGACGATCACGTTTTTCCACTTCAGTAAAACTAGTGACGCCGTCGTTCTCCCATTAAATGAAAACTTGGGATTAACCTTAGCAAAAGGCTATGCAGCAGGCGTTTCACTATCAAACTCTGCTGGGCTCACCCTAAAAAGTGGAGTGATCACTATTAATGACAAAGCTGACTACATTCTAAAAGACTCTAAGATGCACCCTAGCATGCACATCAGAAACCATGCTAACGGGAAACACACTTTCTTACTCAGCAACGGTAAAGGTAAATATGCTATCGGATACGCTCCATTTATGAGCATTACAGAACTCAACCATGCGCTTGAAAACTATATCAAATCAGCAAAACAAGCTTACGTGCACGCTATCATTTTAGCCAACGGAAACCAATGCGCTTTCTACAAAAGTAATAAAGGTTACCACCCGTTCTATCTAAAAGAGCTTAACTCACCGGCCAAAGTGCTAGCGGTGAAAAGACTCAGATAAGACGTAATCTTAACTTAAAGACTATTTCTGGCGGCGTAGCAAGATAGCTATGCCACCTAGCCCGAGAAGCAATGTAGAACTAGGCTCAGGAACTGATCCCACTTCACCTGTGATCTCAAAAAACGTCTGAGTAGAACTCCATGATGAATGGTTGTTATCAATACCTCTAGTATCTTCTACATAAACAGACCACTCAAAGCCGCCTATTTCAGTGTTAGCAGCGAGACCCACGTCATTGTAATCTAGAATAGAATTACCATTAGTCGACGTAAGATTCTCCTTAGATCCATCATTACCAAGACCTATAGCAGTTAGATTAGTGCCGACATCTTTCACTGTCGCAGTGGATGCAGCTACAAACCAGCCTTCTGAAGGTGATCCAGATGCACTACCAGGCCCCTCTGCTCCGATGTTCCAGCCAGGTTGAGTTTGATTAACTGCCTCCCAGGTAAGATAATCACCCACCACTGGTGCGCTGGTGAAATACGAACCATCTGGCTTAAGATAAGTAAGCTCAGAATGCTCCCATGTCCTGCCTCTTGTATTTAGACTTCTAAAATCTGTCGTAAAGTTACTCACTGCTACATGACTAGCAAATGTCATGCGAATCGTTTGCTTGATCACTGATCCAGGGTTGTTACCTGTCCCGCTAGTATAAGTATTCGCAAATGTCTTATTGTAGCCGTGTGATGATCTAAGTTCACCACCTGCTAAAATTTCCAATGTAGCTACAGCACCATCAGCATTTGATGGAATACTGCTAATCACCTCAATAAAGAAATCATCTAAATCACCATTATCAGAACCTAGCTTGGCTCCAGTAACGTCATCTAAGATATTGAAACCGTTCGTTCCAGAGAGAGTTCCAGCTGTAAACGCCGCTTCACTAAAATCAAAATTTAGTGAATTAAAGGTCTGAGCATTTGATATCGAAGACATCAAACACGTCGTCAAAAGAAGCTTAGTAGGAAGTTTGTTCATGGAGGGGGAAAGATTTAACTGAACTAATTATAATGCCAAAACTAGCGAATAGTCAAGTTGCGCTTATTGGATTTTTGAAAACAACCTACTGTTTTTTTTTAAAAAAAACTTTTTGTATCTATATTGGTAGTATCTAGCTGAAGCCTCCTAGTTCGCTATAAGCGATAGAGCCAATCCCTTTACCAATCCCTTTACCATTTTCATTTTCTCAATATTCATAGGAGCCCTAAGGTTAGGCAGACTTCTTGGGGAATAATCTCGGAGGTAGATGTTAAGTTTATAATCAGCTTAAAAGTTCTATAATTCAGCGCCGAATGGGAGTCGTTACTTTTGACGTCTTAGTAAAATAGTCACAGCGCCTAGTCCTAGGAGTAGTGTTGAGCTTGGCTCAGGCACTGACTCTACTTCCCCAGAGATCTCAAAAAATGTTTGGGTCGACGTCCAGGTAGAATGATTGTTGTTTACTCCTCTTGTGTCTTCAACGGATACAGTCCATTCAAAGCCGCCGATTTCTGTATCAGCAGCAAGACCTACATCATTGTAGTCGAGAACAGAGTTTCCATTAGTGCTGGTGAGGTTCTCCCTAGATCCATTACCACCATCACCTGCGACAGTCAGGCTAGAGCCGACGTCTTTTACTGTGTCAGTGGAGCCAGCGATAAACCAACCTTGTGACGGTGAACCAGACGCACTGCCTGCGCCCTCTGAGCCAATATTCCAGTCAGGTTGAGCTTGATTAGCTGCCTGCCAAGTTAGGTAATCTCCGATTACAGGAGCACTCGTGAAGTAAGAACCATCCTTTTTAAGGTAAGTAAGCTCAGAATGTTCCCAAGTTCTACCTCTCGTGTTTAAACTCCTGAAATCTGTTGTGAAATTTTTAATGGCCACGTGATCTGCAAATGTCATGCGGATCGTTTGGCTTACCTTTGTTCCCGGATTATTGCCTGGTGAGACTGCGTAGGTATTAGCATACGTTTTACTGAAGCCATGTGATGATTTGAGTTCGCCGCCAGCTAATATCTCCAACGAAGCTATTGCTCCATCCGCACCTGCTGGGACATTGCTAATCACCTCGATAAAGAAATCATCTAAATCACCATTATCAGAACTCAACTTAGCGCCAGTGACATCATTTAATAGATTGAAACCAGTAGTTCCAGAGAGTGCCCCGACAGAAAAAGCAGCCTCACTGAAATCAAAATTCAGAGAATCAAATTTCTGACCGTGAGATGTCGAAGACATCAAACACATTGTCAAAAAGAGTTTAGAAGGCAGTTTATTCATAAGGGGGATGCTTAACTTACTGGGATTCTAGCTAGTAGATAATTGATAGTCAATATATGTTTAATGTTTTTTTAAAAAAAATCACATAACTAAATACCCCTACTCCCCTTTCCCACTATAGCGATAGAGATAATTCCTTTACCACTGTTCCAACATCCACAGGAACCAGACCTGATTGATCGGCCCTTTCTGTTAGTTCTCTCCAGATGTAGTATAAATAGTCGGCTGCATCATACTTAAGGCCATCAGTCTCTTCTGTGAGTTCGGCAACAAAGGAATACCTTGGGTCATCTTCGATCCTCTGATCCATCCAATCATAAACTGGGATGACATGAAAGTGGACAAGGTTGCCTGGCACAACACCATAGCGAGAAACAAAAACATGCTTTGGCTTATAGACTCTCTTAATAGCAGATACACAGTTCTTAATTACCAATCCCATCTCAGACAGTGATTCACTCGACAATTGATCAAAATCATAGCCTTCAGGATCTAGCGCCCCGATCATCAAATAGCCCTCAACACGAGAATGCAGATTATGGTGAACCCTCCAGTGCTCTGTTTGACTGAGAATACTATGGCTTGGTGGTGTGAACATAATGATCCCAGTGTTCTATTGATTTTATTAAATATGTGAAGAGTTTACTCCAACTTATTTTATGGAGTCCTTACACAGCGACTAGATCACTACTATGTAAAAAACTGAGTCATTCTACAAACAGGAGGATGACTCAGAAACACTAAATCAAAAATAAATGAGCGAGCACTATTTAGGAGTCACGCCTTCTGAAACAACACTAACATTATCGACATAAAGATCTCTAGAGATGCTGTCTGTAGAGATCTGCACCCAGCGAACATAGATTTCATCTCCTAAATCATCTTTGGTAAGCTTGTAGCTAAATTTAACTGTCTCCTCTATAGAATCTTGCTTTTTCTGCAGTCTTTTCATGCCTGATGTCGCTAATACCTTTTTATCTGTCTTATTGAAAAGTTGCACTTCATAGCTCACGTAAGAGGCATTCACATTAAAAACATTCGTGCTGACTGTAAGCTTAGAGTCTGCTGCAGCAGCTTTACCCAAAAACATCTGAGCTCCATACTTACCACCTAGGCTAAGACTATTAATCTGCACTCCACCATCAGACTTACCATCACCACCATCAAGATCATTTTGCACTACTCTCACGACAGGCACCTTCGCTTCAATCTCTCCATCTGGAGCTTCTACGATGACTCCTTTAAGAACTCTCAGCAAATCTTCTTTCGATTGAAAGTTAACTGTTTCAATTCCTGCCATAGCAGATTGCAAACACATTAAAGCAACAACTGGGATTATATATTTAATTTTCATAACATTTAAACACTAGTCTAGCACCATGGCATCTCAAGCCATAAAACGACGTTATCCCTCTAGCGTTTCATATGTGAAACCTCATCGTTTAAAATAATAAAATTTCACCTCAACTGTTCACATATGGCACTCCATGGTGGTGAAGAATTGCTAGTTATTTAAATACATGCAAACTATCAACAATGAAAAAATCTACTATACTTGGTGGCATCTCACTAACACTAACACTCTTTGTGCCCTGCTGTAATAAGCAAACTAAAGAAGCGAAGGACTCCAACACGATTGAAACTATTCTCTTCACATCAGGAAAAACAGAGACAACACAAGAAGTAGAGTCGGACATTAGTTTTACAAGCGACGAGCTACCTTCTTCTATGGAATGGATTGACTCTAAACTCACTCTAGATTCAACACGTTCAATCTGGAGTGATCAATCATTACGCTGGGACTGGAAATGCAATGGTTCACTGACCTTTCACCGACCAATCAATTGGGTGCAACCCAAAGAAGCTCGAAGAATACACAAGTTTTTTCATCCAGTAGAGAACTGCTTCGTATTCTGGGTTTACAATGAAAAGCCCTTACCAGACTCATCTCTCACACTTCATTTTGGTGATGAACAAAAAGACATCACTCATTTCAAATTCAACCTAAACTTCAGTGGCTGGCGAACAGCTTGGGTTTCCTATGACAGTGATATGAAAGGTTCTGTAAAAAAAACTCTATCTCGTATCCGTATAGAAGCACCTAGTAACATTAAGGAAGGAACCCTCTGGTTAGGAGACATCAGCCCACACAAATTCATCGACGAAAGACATCGCCACGGAGACGCTCAGGTTCCTACTGTTAGAAACTCGCATAAACTAACAGAAGGTCACTGGGATCCTATTATGTATTGGTATAAACTCGGTAAAACGAACCAATCTGAGTTTGAAATCACAGAGAGTCACATAGCTGGACTAGCCCAGCTAAAGGCAAAACGTCCAAAACAAAAAACAAAGACTATTTCTGACCAACTTGTTCAACAGTTAGAAAAACAATTTAGCGCATTCAATATTAAATACACAGATCAAGGTATCTCCGGAGATCACATCTACATGACCCATCAAAGTGAAGGTGCTCCTAATAAAAAGACGAACAAAGGCCATAAGCTGAAGGTCTATACTCAGTTCATGTTGCAGCTAGCTAAAGCATGGTCAAACACTCCAGAAGCAGAACGCTCCGAGACGAATGCTATCAAGGTTAGCTCTATGTTCTGCGACATGGTTCGACACATGTTAGACCAAGGATTCACTGCGGAAAGTGCTCTAGGAACCATGCACCATTTTGGCTACACAGCTAGAGCGTGGGTGCCAGCTATCGATCTCATGCAAAAGCCTCTTCTCGATAACGGTTTACTAGAACAAGCCAGAGAGTCTCTCACGTGGTTTTACAATAGTAATCAAATGTATACCCCTGCGCCACATGGAGCAAATATGGATTACCTCAACACCCTTTCAGCCTCAGACTTCATGATCCACAACCTTGGCGCTGATGATGCAAACAAAGCAACTAGACTCCTTACTTTTTCTAAGTGGTTAAGTGAGATGATTGCCTCTGAATCGAATGGTAAATCAGGAGGTTTCAAACCTGATGGTTCACTTTATCATCATCAAATGCACTACTTCGGCTACGGCATCCCAGCTCTAACAACAATCATTTCAAAAGTGGTCAAACCTCTAGATGATACTCCCTTTGAGATTTCAGATGAAGCATACCTTGTTCTGAAGAAATCCTTACTCAGCGCCCAACGTTGGGGCTATCCTTATGGAGGTTGGAATGCTTGTGGCCGCCATCCGATCACAACTTCAGGTAACAGTTTTAAATCTGCTCTACTCACTCTAGCTAGATCTAAGCCTGGCACTACTAAAGTCGATACAGAACTTGCCTCAGCATACCTTAGCATGTTCGGCGGTGACAGCCTCGCCTTGTTTGGTGAATCTGTAAAACCAACAAGACAAGACGGTCTATGGGCAATGAATTACAATGCGGCTGCAAGTTATCTCCACGAAGGCAACACCGTTCAGGTAAAGGGCTATGGTGACGGCATCAAATCACATGAAACCTATAAAGCTGATAACCGCTACGGTAGATACAATAGTCATGGTTCGATCCAAGTGTTCAAGAACACAACCAGCCACACAAGTGGGGTTAAGCAAGCGGGATGGAATTGGAGCAAAAACCCAGGGACAACCTCTCTCCTGCTCCCACTAGATACTCTTGAAGGCAGTAAAAGTTTCTATGGTTCGGGTCCAAAGCAGAACACCAGTCCATCAGGAGCAGGCTCATTAAATAATAAGTTTGGCGCCTTCCTTTTCCAGCTAAACCCAACTTCAGATGATCAGTCACTCAAAGTTCGCAAATCTGTATTTTTCATTGATGACAAGCTCATCTGTCTAGGCAGTAACATCACTAACCAGCATAACAAGTTTGAAACAATCACCACTCTTTTTCAAACCTCACATATTGATCAACTCAGAGATAGTTTAGCTCCATCTGAAAACCAGCCATGGTTAGTCGACAACTTCGAAACAGGGTATTACCTCCCTGAAAAAGTTAACGACATTCAGTATAGCAGCGGAGAACAGGTCTCCAAACATAACAAAACTAGAGCTAAGACTCAGGGCGAATTCTCCACCGCATGGATAAATCATGGTATTACTCCAAGCAATGCTCGTTACCAATACCACATGCTATTAAATGCTTCAGCTGATAAGCTTGAACAATGGCATAAGCAACAAAACTCAGCACAAAAAATACAAATCATTCAACAGGACGAAACAGCTCACGCTATACATGATCCATCAAATCAAATCACTGCATATTGCCTGTTCGCTCCATTTTCTAACGAGGACAACACTGTTCTCTTAAATTCGACAGATCGTTCATGCATCGTATTGTTCAAAAAGGAAACTCCATCCAGCCTACTCTTGAGTATCACAGACATTGATCTCCCTGATCTAGGTAAACGTAATGATAAGTTAGAATCGACAGTTATATTGAATGGTAAATGGCTACTAGATAAACCTACCAAGCCATCAGTGCAAATCATTCACGAGAACAACACTACACGCATTCGCACACCATCTAATAGAGGCCAATCTATAAACCTTAGACTGACACTCGCTCCATAAGCTATAATTCCTAAAGTTTTGCTCTGGATTTAATCAAACCCAGAGCAGTGAACACAATAACAGTTCGCATACCCTATCCATGCCAATAGTTAAAACGGCTTCAATAATTCACCCTAAACACCACTTTATACTAGTTCCGTTTCAAATGCGGAACGCGGCCTTAGATGGATAGTGACAAGCTATAAGCCCCCTGTAAGTTGAAAAACAAATCCTACTCATGGAGTGGGTGAACCTTTCTCTGGCATTAAAAATTGCTGAGAAATTTCATAATAAAAAAACTACAACTAACAATATGAATAGAAAAATAACAACAGCATGTATCCTTACAGCAAGCACTCTAACAGCATCCGCTGCCATCACGGCAACCAGTGATGACTTCGACACAGCTATCGGCGGCACTTGGCTTAGTGTGGGCTCTGTGGCTACGAACATTCTTCACGACGGCACATCTACATTTGACGGAGGACTCACCGGCGGTGATATGCTCGATGATGACGGAGGTCTTCGTTTGGACACAACCAACTCCACTGCTGGCGATGAGGCAATGGGGCTCAACATTGGTGGCACGATGGAAGAAGGAAACATCATCACCTTCAGCTACGGCCTCTACAATGACAATGGTAGCTTCAACAGAGCCACGGCCCAGCTATTTAACCTTACAGACAATACCATCTTGATGACTTCTGCTGCACATACAATTGATGGCACAGGTGGTCAGCCAACTCCGGAGAATATTGATGACTCATTGGTTTATATCGCACAAAACAGCGATGAAGGAGATGTTCTGCAAATCCGCTTTATTGAGGATCACAACAGCACTGCTCGTGACGTTTATGTGGACAATTTCAGTGTCACATCTGTAGTTCCTGAGCCATCCTCCACAGCCCTTCTCGGCCTCGGTGGTCTAGCCCTGATTCTTCGTCGTAGAAAATAGAATTCACCTCAGTATTTTACAGAGCCCTATTACACTACATGTGTAATAGGGCTCTTTTTTATTATGTTCGTAGTTAGCTTCTCCCTCAAGTCTATGCAAACCGTCATGCTACAGAAAATACGCTACCCCCCCCAAAAAAAACAATATTCTGTGTAAAACTTGTAACAACAGATTTTTTAAGACGCCGTTTAAACCTAATGATCCACCCAGGACAAACTAAATAGCTTCATCGCCTACTCTTCTAGAAACCTAGAAGAGTCTAACATTTCACACAAGATAGTCCTCCATTTAATTTATGTCTCTATGACATTGATCCAATTTTCATATTTATGAAGAAGAGAGAAAATAACCACTTTCCATTCCACACGTAGAACTCAGTCGTCCATATATGAAACAAAGTTCAATTCCCGTCTTTCACTTGCTCACAAAAAACATACCTTTGTAATCAACGAAAAAACCATTTTCAACTATGAGTGATTACAAAATTCCTAATATAGCAAACACCTGTCACATCTTTCAACTTCTCACCAAAACCAAGAAGATCATGAATGCGAGTGAAATAGCCAAGGAGCTAGAGCTGCCGAGAACTTCAGTGTATCGCATTCTAAAAACTCTAGAGGGAGAAAATATGGTTCGTAAAGTAGGTAAAGGTTACGTCATGGGCCATCGCCTCATTAACTTAGGTCTCCAGGTTATTTCAAAAGTCCCAGAACGTCAAATTTGCGTTCCTATTCTTCAGGAACTCACTAGAGAAATCAATGAGTCAACTCACTTTGCCATTCTATCGGGTCGCAATATGTTGCTCATCGAAGTTTGTGATAGTCCACACGCTCTTAAAGTAGCTAGTCGTCCTGGATCGCTAGCCGACATACACTGTTCAGCATCAGGAAAATGTTTCTTAGCATACGCTCCAGCAACTGCTGCAGAAGAACTCATGGACAGCCTTACTTATACTAAGAGGACGGAGAAGACACACACATCCAAGGAATCACTACTAGCCGAACTCCCTAGCGTAAAAAGTAAAGGCTTTGCTATTGATGACATTGAATACGCTGAGAATATTCGTTGTTTAGCTGCTCCTGTTTTTAATAGATCTGGGCAGATCGTTGGTGCGATTGGCACTACCGCTGCCACCTCTCGCTTCCCTAAATCTAAAATCCCACAAATGGCTAAAGCAGTCATACTAGCAGCCAATAAACTATCTAAGAAATTCGGTAAAATCTAACAATAATCCACTAATAATAAACTACTTAATATGATGAATAAATCCACATTACTACTGAGTGCGTTCACTAGCACATTCCTACTCACCCAACCAACTGTTTACGCTCAAGAAGCAACAGTTAAAGAAGCTACTAAAGAGTCTATATTCTCTGCTAAGCTCACCACTGCTGACATCCTAAAAGTGAGTAACGCAGTCGCAGACTGGCAGCTAGCTAATCCGTCTAAGCATATAGACACCGACTGGACGAGCGGAACACTCTGGGCAGGATTAATCGCACACACTCACACTACAGGCAACAAGCGCTATAGCGATTATCTCCGAGCGATGTCTAAGAAAAACAACTTTCAACTCGGCCCCCGTCATGGATTCGCTGATGACCACATCGTAGGTAGAGCGTATATTTGGCAATACATGCAGGATGAAATTCCTAGTCAGCTAGCCCCTACTGAGCAGGTTATGAAAGAATTTATTTCACGACCACATGAGGAGTCTCTCTTCTGGGTGAATCAAATCCACCTTAGAGAATGGGCTTGGTGCGATTCACTCTACATGTCCCCACCCGTTCTTGCGCAGCTCTACACGGCTACAGGAAACAAAGAATATCTCGATGCAATGGATAAGCTCTGGTGGAAGACCTCTGATTATCTATACGATGAAGAAAGCAATCTCGTATGGAGAGATTCTAATTACTTTAAGCTCCAGGAAAAAAATGGCGAAAAGGTCTTCTGGGCACGAGGCAACGGCTGGGTCATCGCAGGACTCTGTGACATCATGCAGAACATGCCAGCTGACTATCCTACTCGTCCTAAATATGAAAAACTCTTTAAAGAATTAGCAGCCAAATTAAAGTCGATCCAGTGTGAAGACGGTTCTTGGCATGCAGCTCTGTTAGATTCTGAGACATATACTTCACCAGAGTCTAGTGGCACAGCATTCTTCGCCTACGCATTTGCATGGGGCATCAACCACGGTCTTCTAGAGAAGGAAGAATACATGCCTAGCATCAACAAAGCATGGACTCGCTTGGTAGCAAATGTTCACCCAGATGGAAAACTAGGATATGTCCAAGCGATTGGTAAAGATCCTCAGGCTGTCACAATGGATGAAACAGATGTCTACGGAGTAGGTGGATTCCTCCTAGCTGCTCATGAGCTATTCAAGCTCAAGCTAACAGAAGGATCTAACAGTATTGATGTAACTATAACAAACCCTAGCTCAGCGCATCGTCTGAACAGCGTCATCGAACTAAACTGGGAGCAACTAAAAGAAAAATCACCAGGGATTACTGCTAAAAATGTAGCTATTCAAGACACTAGAACTGGCTATTTTCTTCCTGTCCAATTGTTTGATAATGGAACATCTGACACACTACTCACTCAGGTAAACCTACCTCCAAATCAAAGCAACACTCTACGAGTCTACAAGCTCAACAAGAAGCAACCTGCATTCCTGCCATCACGCCTACACTTAAGATTCGTCCCCGAGCGCAAGGACGACTTTGCTTGGGAAAATGATCGCCAGGCATTCCGTATGTATGGTCCAGCCCTAGCAGAGGAAGGAGCTAGCAGCGGTGTTGATATCTGGAGTAAACGCACTCGTGGATTAGTCATCGATGACTGGTATAAAGATGGACCTACTCAATACCACACTGACCGTGGAAATGGTATGGATGTCTACAAGGTGGGTCCTACACTCGGTGCAGGTGGACTAGGCTTCATGGATGCTGAGAACAAACTCATCGTTGGTCCTCAGTTCCAATCTTGGAAAATCATTGATAAAGGACCACTTCGTTTGCGCTTTCAGTTCAACTACGCACCTATCGAAATAGGTAAAAGTGGAGGCAAGGTTTCTGAGACCCGCACTATCTCAATGGATGCTGGTTCCCATTTCTTCAGCACACGTTCAGAGTTCCGCACCGAAGGTGATGTGACCGGAGTGCGTCCAGCAACTGGACTCTACGTTCACAATCCTAAAAAGCTCAAGCTCAAAGGATTTGAAGATGATCAAGTGATCATGCAGAGTTCACAGTCGATCGCTCTATGGGAAATGTTAGGTCACGATAAAGATAAAGCTGGCAGCATAGGAACAGCCATTGTCTTCCCTCAGGGAGGCATCGTCTCTGAGTTCAAGAAAGATCAGCCAAATACTTACGTCGTTCACCGTGACAAAAAGCATGTCTATCTACCACTAGCTCCATCACTGGAAAAGCCAGTGGAGTGGCAAGTTGGCACTTCTTGGGAACAAGTAGATTGTCCAAATGAAACGAAATTCCAAAGCCGAGTGTTTAAACATATTCATAAGGCGATCAATCAACCAATTGAAGTGAAGTTTTAATCCATCTAACACTATCCTCATGAAACACTCACTCATAAAAGCTCTTTGCTCACTCACCCTCATCACTAGTTTGTCTGGAGTTGGGTATGGAGCTGACGTCTATTCATTTGAAACTGCTTTGAGCAAGGATTTCCAAGCTCAAGTCAAACTAGGAATGACGGTGAGTGTCTCTGACAAGCAGGCTGTGTTAGGCAAAAAATCATTGCGCCTAGCATGGTCAGAGGAAGGCGGAAGCGTCACTATCCCAGTGAGTATCACCACAGATAACCAACTCATTGACAACAGAAGACATGCTGCCGTGTTCTCCACTTGGATTTATCAAGATACGGCACTGAGTGGACAGAAACTCAGCGTTGAGTTCGGTGTTGATAAGCAAACTAAACCTCAATGTTCGTTTATCTATCAACTTGGTCATCAGGGATGGAGAACCGTTTTCTATCCGTTTAATCGGATGGAAGGAAAGCATGGTGGTAAACTAAATTGGATAAGAATCACAGCGCCTGAAGGCAAGGCAGGAGAAGCCTATCTGGATCTCCTAGTTCCCTCTGTGCAGTATGATCGGAGACACGCTTCGGAAGATGAAAGCTATCAGTTTACTAAAGACGACGAGCATTCGAGAATTCGTAAAGGTGAACCTATCGATATCTATCATCAAGGTTTCCGCAAAATTGCTACTACGCCGATCACAGAAGAACAGAAAAAATCGATCAAGGCACTGGAAGCAACCATGCAGAGATCGATCGTTGGTTCTAAGAAGAAGAGCAACTTAGAAGCTCTCACTAAGCAGTTTAATACCTACGATATCGAACAAGGAGGTAAGCACATCTTTTTCCTGCATACCACCGATCTTTACAAAGGACTCTCGATAGAAAAAGGCATCAAGAAACAACTCAAATTTGACATCAAAGCAACGGGTGATTTTCTGCTTAAACTAACGCAAGCTTGGTATCATGCGGATGATCTAGAAGAGAAGTCATCGCTAGAGGATATGATCATTTCGATGCATAAACTTCTGCTCAAATCTGGCTGGAACAAAGGTCATGCCCACGGCACCATGCATCACTTTGGCTACAATAGCAGAGGCTATTACAGAGCTAGTTTTATCGCTAGAGAGTTACTAGAGAACCACCAACTCCGTGAACCTGTAGCCGCCGCATTACAATGGTTCAATGACGCTCTCTATTGTTACGAAAAAGGAGCACCTCAGCATTATGCAAATTTAGATTACTACAACACACTCGCTCTAGAACAGCTATTCGCGATCCTGATGACTAAAGACGATAGCCAGCGCTATCAAGCCACGGTGCAGTGGACTAAAACTCTTAGCCAAAGCATCGCACTAAAAACTCATAGCATAGAGGGTGGCTTCAAGGAAGACGGCTCTGCATACCACCATTGGGGACACTATCCTGCTTATCAAGTGGGCGCCATGAGTTCTATTGCTAAGTTGTTTTATCACTTTCATGACACCCCATTTAGGCTCACACCTGAAGCATATAGAAACTACGAAAACTCACTACTCGGGATGCGTATCTGGAGTAATAAATATAATTTTCCTCGTGCTCTCAGTGGCCGCCATCCTATGCCAAGAGACGGACAATTCGGACTTCCAGCAGTCAAAGACGCTTTTATAAAGTTTGCTCTATCAGGCTCAGCAGATGGCAAACAAACGCTAAACCAAAAGGTAGCCGCAGCAGCACTAAGACTCTATCCTGATGCCGCTTCTAAATTCCCTAACAGCATTACTCCAGAAACCACTCCATCCGGACACTGGTCATTCCCTTACGCAGCGACCAGCGCACATAGACGAAGCGAATGGTTAGCAGTAGCTCGTGGTCACAGTAAAAATGTCTGGGCTTCTGAGATCTACGGAGCTGTCAATCTCTACGGAAGATATCAGAGCCACGGCACACTAGAAATTCTACCTAACGGTGGACTAGCTGCATCAGGGGTCAATGAACTAGGCTGGGACTGGTCCCGACCTCCAGGATCAACAGTAACCTATCTTCCTACTGAGCAGATCCCCTTCGATAGCGTGGTCATGATGTCTACATCCCTCACAAACTATGCCGCTACAGTGCACAGCGATAATGAGAATGGACTATTTGCGCTTCAGTTAGCCGAGAAAACAGAACCTAACAGAACTGAGTTCGGACTCAGAGCGAGGAAGAGTTATAGCTTTTTTGATAATGTCATCGTCTGTCTTGGTAGCGACATCCATGGACCTAGCCCAGACCATCCAGTGCAGACAAACCTCTTCCAACAATTCCTCAAAACCGCCGATACTCCAACAGCGATCAATGACAAAGTAATCACCGCTTTGCCCTGGAAAGAACAACTGAATTCCCCCGCTCTACTGAAAGATGCAGTGGGTCATTACTACTACGTCCCTCAGAAAGAAAAGGGCCAGAACTTAAACCTCAGCAGATCTACTCAGCATTCTAGATACCACTATCCGACGATGAAGACTCGACCTAAATCGGTTGCCAGAGCCAAACAGAATCCTGCTACACAAGCAGACTACGCATGTGCCTGGATAGATCATGGAATTCAGCCAAACGGCGCTAGCTACGAATATGCCGTCATCGTTTATCCATCAGCAGACCAAGTGAAAGACTGGAAGCCAAGCTACCAGATCATCCAGCATGATGCAGACGCACACATCGTGAAGTCTGGTGACACCGAGTGTTTTAGCTTGTTCACAGGGAAATCGATCAAACATGATTTCATCGCCTCAGTCTCTGCTCCATGTGCCATCATCACTAAACAAGTAGGCAAGCAAATCAAACTCAATCTAACAGACCCGGACCTTCGTTTCCCGGGTGATAATGGCGGTGATCTACACGGAGAAATCCATCTAGCACCTAGCGATATCCCAGAAGAAGCTAAACTCACGATCATCCTCAAAGGGAACTACCAAAGTAATTCACCAGGACTAAGATTGAAGCAATCTAACAACACGACCGAGCTAACCTTTACTACCAAAAGAGGTCGCACTCTCGAATGTCTGTTAACTCCAGCCTCACGATAAGAAAGTAATTAAACTCACTACTCACTTAGGTGGAGCGGTGAGTATTAAAATTCATCTTAGAGAAGAGACTGTATCACCTATCTATTAACTCATTTTGTCCATATGTGAAACACGGTGCAAGTATCAACTTCCGTGATTCACTATCACCACTTAAGCTAAATTTACGTCAGAGATAAATTAAACTCTAATAAAAACGACTCTATCATCCATCATGTTTTCCCAAGCCATCATACCAGTCATAGTTATTAAAAATGCTCAGCATGCGACAGCTCTTGGGCAGACACTAGTCGACAATGGTCTGCCAATCGCAGAAGTGACACTTCGCACCGAATCAGCACTTCTCTCCATCCAAGCGATGAGTCAGATAGAAGGTTTACAGGTAGGAGCTGGGACAGTGCTTACTGTTGAGCAAGCCAGACAAGCCATTGAATCTGGTGCTACGTTTCTCGTTAGCCCTGGGATTCATCAAGATGTTATAGAATACGCCCAGTCTCAGTCTATTCCCATCATCCCAGGAATCACATCTCCTAGCGAAATGGCGAAAGCGATCGATCTAGGACTAGACACAGTCAAGTTTTTCCCAGCAGAGGCTCTTGGAGGAATCAAGCTGCTCAAAGCAATCGCCAGTGTTTATCCCCACATCAAGATCATGCCTACCGGTGGTATTTCACCATCAAATGTGCTCGACTACTTAGCACTCGATAGTGTGATAGCCTGCGGAGGTTCTTGGATGGTTCCTGAGGATTTAGTAAAAGCTCAAGATTTCGATACCATCGCAGGACTCATCAAAGAGGCTGTTCAACTCTCAACTCCTCTTAATAACTAATTGTTATGTTCATCAGTCTCGGAGAAATCATGTTGCGCTTCTGTCCTGGGGATACTCCTCTTAGGGCTGCTCAGCAGTTCACCTTTTCTGAAGGTGGAGGCGAATACAATGTCGCTCGTGCTCTCAGCCGTTGCTTCGAGATTGACGCATCTATTATCACGTCATTAGTAGACAACGAAATCGGACACTTGGTGCAGCAGCTAGTCAGAAGCACTAACGTTAATACTCAGCATATTCTCTGGAGAGACTTTGATGGTATCGGTAAAGAAGTGCGTAACCCACTCTATTTTGCTGAACGAGGGTTAGGACACAGAGCACCTAAAGCCACTATGGATCGTGGCCACTCTGCACCGAGTCAGATCAAGACTGAAGACTTCGATTGGGATGCTATTTTTTCAGACTCATCCGTCAAATGGTTTCACACAGGAGGCATCTTTGCAGGGCTTTCAGACTCCACACTAAAAGTAGCCGAGCATGCAATGAAAGTTGCTCGTAAACATGGCGTCTATGTCTCTTACGACCCAAACTACAGAGCATCTTTATGGCAGGACAAAGGTGGCGCAGAGGCCGCAAGACTAGCCAATTTCACCTTAGCGCAATATGCAGACACTCTATTCGGCGTAGCTCCCCTTCTCCATTCAGTAGCTCCACCTACTGATCAGGCTCAGCTTGAACAACTCATTTTAGAAACCGCACAAGCCTTCCCACAGGTGGAAACGATTGTAGTAGGTCAACGCACGATCCAATCCGCCAGCGTCCACGACTATGCATCCACATTCTACCAGCAAGGTGAAATCAGCACAGTAACAGGCTATCAAAATATTCAGGTTTTAGACCGAATTGGTAGCGGCGACGCATTCGCAGCAGGTTACATAGCAGCCATACTCACTCAGCAATCCACTGAATTTGCAGCCCAGCAAGGTTGCGCCACAGCCGCTCTCACCATGAGCACACCTGGAGATGCCGTTCTAGTCTCAAAACAGGACGTCTTAGCTCTAACAAACCAAACCCACTTCTCGGAATCCCGATAACTTTTAACAATATAAACAACACTATTTATGAATAACCACCGAACATCTAGCAGCGACGCATACCCTACTTTCAATACAGAAAAGGTGCGCGATTCTTACTTACTTCAGTCACTCTTCAACAAAGGCCAACTAGACCTCGTCTATACTGATCTCGACCGAGCAATAGTCGGATCTGCTGTCCCTACTGACACTGACCTAACTCTTGAAGCTGGTGACCAACTCCGCTCAGATTACTTCTGCGAACGCCGCGAGCTTGGAATCATTAACCTAGCTGGACCAGGAGTCGTCACAGTAGATGGCACTAGCTACGCATTAGAAAACCGCGAATGTCTCTACGTCGGTCGTGGATCTAAAAGCATTAGTTTCAGCTCTAACAAGTCAGATAACTGCGCTGAATTCTACCTTCTTAGCTATCCAGCACACGCTACCTACCCTACTACTCACGCAGTAGTCGCTGATGCGAACAAACTAGAGCTAGGATCGTCTGAAGAAGCTAACGAACGCCACCTCTATCAATACATCCACGAGAACGGCATCCAATCTTGCCAACTTGTCATGGGATACACAGTGTTACAAACTGGTAGCGTCTGGAACACCATGCCACCGCACACACATGATCGCCGCTCTGAAGTCTACTGTTACTTCGACATCGCACAAGGCCACCGTGTCGCTCACTTCATGGGTGAACCTCAGGAAACTAGAGCGCTATGGATGGGTGAAAAAGACATTGCTCTATCCCCATCTTGGTCGATCCACTCAGGTGTTGGCACAGGGTCATACGCATTCATCTGGGGCATGGGCGGTGAAAACCAACGTTTCGATGACATGGACGGCTTCCCTATCTCTGAACTTCGTTAAACTATTCTCACTATGAAAAAAAGCAGTCTATATTTCGGATTACTCCTAGGAGCACTCATCGCGTGTGGCGTATTTGCTGTTATCTTGCAGCAAAAGACGACCTCTCAAAATGCTCAAAGCTCTACTGTTAGAGAACTTAAGATTGCTCACTCACTACCAACAAGCCATCCCGTCCACCAAGGCGTAGAACACTTTAGAAAGAGACTAGAGGAACTTTCAGGCGGCGCTATCACCTGCAATATCTTCCCTAACAACCAATTAGGAAAAGAGACTGAATATCTAGAAAAACTACAAACTGGTAGCCTCGATATAGCGAAGACTAGTGCTGCTCCGATAGGCAATTTTGTTCCTCGCATGAAGGTTCTATCACTCCCTTATCTCTTTAGAGACCGTGAGCATTATTGGCAGACTCTCGATAGTGAAATAGGCCAAGGTCTACTAGAAAAACTCAGTGATCGAGGAAATGGAAAGCCGTCAGGCATCCGAGGCCTTTGTTACTTTGACGCTGGAAGCAGAAATTTCTACTCGATGGATCCTGTGAAATCTCCTGAAGATCTGAAAGGTAAGATCATCCGAGTCATGGGTGATTCCATTTCCATGAAGATGGTTGAGTCCTTTGACGCTACTCCTAAATCTATGGGTGGTGGAGAGATCTACGGAGCTCTAGAAAAAGGCGTGATTAATGGCGCTGAGAATAACCCACCAACATTCATTGCGCAGTCTCACTACGAAGTGTGTAAACATTTCACCTTCGATCACCACTCACGCATCCCTGACATCCTCAACATCTCTAATTCCTTATGGGATCAGCTCTCAGATCAGGAGAAATCATGGTTCATGACTGCCGCTAAAGAAGCCAGTCAACTGCAACGCAAACTCTGGGAAAAAGACTCAAAGGCTGCGATTGAAAAGATGAAGGCTCATGGCGTCACGATCCATCATCCAGACACAAAACCATTCGAAGCGCTGGCTGGATCTAGTTCAGAAAAAGAACTAAATGCAGAACAGAAACAACTCAAGAAATCCATCCGAGAGATCAAGTAAATGCTCAAACCTATATCCAACTTTCTAAAGGCAGCCAACGTCCTTTGCATGGCAGCATTACTTCTCACAGTATTGCTCGTCATCATCGACGCTAAGCTAAAACTAGGCGCCACGTGGGCCAGTGAACTATCCACCTTCCTACTAGGCTGGACAGTCATGCTAGGTGGCTCACTCGCCTATGCTCAGAAAGCTCATCTAGGTTTAGATATCCTCGTCAGTAAGTTCGACAATGACACACAGGCTGCAACTAAAACCACTGGCCATATTATCATCCTAGCCTTTGCATGCTTAGTGATGATCTACGGAGGAGCCCGCATCACATTCCAACGCTACGAAATGGAACAGCTACTCCCAGGTCTAGGTATCTCTAAAGCTTGGTATTACCTATGTCTCCCACTAGCTGGCACCCTCATCGGTCTCATCGCTACCGCCCATATTTTCAACAACTCTAGCTCTAAGAACTAATGTTTCTTGCCATCCTCATCATCTCCTTTACTTGCCTGCTATTACTAGAGGTCCCCGTTGCATTTGCAGTTGGTGTTGCAAGTTTGCTTGCTCTCGTCTCGCTTGGTAAAATCAATGTGTTAGAAAACGTAGCTAGTGACATGCTAAACGGAGTCGATTCCTTCTCTCTCCTCGCTATTCCCTTTTTCATCCTAGCTGGAGAAGTCATGGGAGCTGGTGGATTAGCGAAGCGCCTCATCACTTTTGCTTCGGCCCTAGTAGGTCGAGTCCCAGGAGGACTCTCCCTCATCAATACACTCACTTGTATGCTTTTTGGCGCTATCTCTGGATCAGCAGCCGCTGCTGTATCGTCCATCGGAAACACTCTTATTCCGGAAATGGAAAAGGAAGGTTACGATAAGGATTTTGCAGTGGCTACTACGGTATCAGGGTCTATCACCGGGTTATTGATCCCCCCGAGTAATGTGATGATAGTCTTCTGCGTAGTAGCCTCCGGAGTAGTGCCAATCTCTGTTTCTAAACTATTCATCGCAGGTATCATTCCCGGTATTTTACTAGGACTTAGCCTCATGCTCGTATGTTTTGTCCTCTGTAAAAAGAAAGGATATGGACAGGCATCCACCGTCAAAACAGCATTCTATCCTGCCATCAAAGCAGCTGGACCTTCGTTATTTCTAGTCATCATTGTGCTAGGTGGAATCTTCGCTGGCTGGTTCACTCCTACCGAGGCCTCAGCGGTAGCCGTAGTCTGGGCGCTCCTGTTAGCCACAGTGTTCTACCGTGAACTTCCCGTAAAAAAGCTTCCTGAAGTCTTTGCCAGAGCAGCTTGCACCACCGGGGTTGTCTTATTCTTAGTAGCCACCAGTGTCGTATTAAGCCGTCTTCTAACAGAACAGCAAATCCCACAGCTAGTCAGTCAAGTGCTTCTAGCTCTCTCAGACAACCCGATCATCATCCTTCTGATTATCAACCTAGCTCTGCTACTCGTAGGCACCTTCATGGATATCACCCCTGCTATCCTCATCTTCACCCCTATTTTCCTACCTGTCGCCATGGGGCTAGGTATGGATCCCTATCACTTTGGTATCATGCTGATTGCCAACCTCTCCATTGGCCTCTGCACACCTCCTGTTGGCACCTGTCTGTTCGTTGGTTGTAGTGTGGGCAAGGCTCGCATCACGGGAGTTTCTCGTCACATGTTGCCCTTCTATATCGCAATGATTGCCATCCTCTTACTCATCACTTTTTGCCCACTCATATCTACAGCACTCCTCCCTAACTAACAACACACCGAAACAATCATGAATATCTTTAATCTATCAGGAAAGACAGCACTCGTCACAGGATGCAAACGCGGTATTGGTCTGGCTATGGCAGAAGGTCTAGCCAAGGCTGGAGCAAACATCATCGGCGTATCTGCAAGCCTAGAAGCCTCTGGGTCTGACGTCGAAAAAGCAGTAATTTCTCACGGTAGAACATTCACCTCTTATCAATGTGACTTCTCTGATCGAGCAGCAGTCAAACAATTCACAGCCTCAATTCTCAAAGAGCACGGAGCACCTGACATCCTTATCAACAACGCTGGCACTATCCTCAGAGCACCAGCAGCAGAGCACTCAGATGAATACTGGGATAAAGTGATCGAAGTGAATCTTAATGCTCAGTTTGTAATCAGTCGTGACCTAGGAGCTAAAATGATTGAGCGAGGTAGTGGCAAAATCATCTTCACCGCTTCCCTACTCACCTTCCAAGGCGGCATCACAGTCCCTGGCTACGCAGCCTCCAAGGGAGCCATCGGCCAACTCACCAAAGCACTCTCTAACGAATGGGCAAGCAAAGGCGTCAACGTCAACGCCATCGCACCTGGCTACATCTCTACCGATAACACAGAAGCCCTACGCAGCGATGCAACACGCTCAGAGCAAATCCTCGGCCGCATACCAGCAGGCAGATGGGGCAAACCTGAAGACTTCGTCGGCCCTACAATCTTCTTATCATCTGAAGCATCTTCCTATGTGCACGGAGAAACTCTCGTCGTAGATGGCGGATGGATGGGACGATAAATCCACTCAGCAATCACTACTTAACCAGTAATAAACACACATAAAACCATGAAAACTACATCAAAACAACTTCGCCGAGGATTCACATTGGTAGAACTCCTTGTCGTCCTAGCGATCATCGGAGTGCTCGCTAGCATCTCATACGCTACTTTAACGTCAGTAAGAGATAAAGCCAGAACCGTGGAGACGAAACTACGTATGAAAGAATTTGAAGCTGCTTTTCAGAAATTCTATGCGGACAATGGACGCCTACCATTTTCGGGAGACACACACCCTAGCGGCGACGTCACTCTTTCTGGTGAAGAACTGCGACAAGTCGTTCGTATTCTGCTAGGCAACGATTACCAAAACACTGGCAAAGGCGGAGGAAATACCAAATCCAAAAGATACCTCGACATGCCAGATGCCAAAGGCGGAAAAAATGGCATTACCTATTATAGCGCCGACTCTCTCCCTAGAAGTATCGTTGATGCTTGGGGCAACGGTTACTATATCAGAGTTAATTACGACTTTGACTCTGAACTTGCACAATACCATTCCTCTGACACAGAGAAAATCGTCCAAGGCAAGATTGTCATTTTACTTTCAAAAGGAGCCGATGGCGCAGCAAATGGAAAAGATGATGTCTATAGCTGGGAATAACAACAGCTTAACTGCACGACATTCAGGAACACCCATTTTGTCACCACTGATTATACTGATTTCAAACTGTCCTCAGCATGATGAAACATCATGTTAATCTAGAATGCCAGATAGTGCTGAAACAAACTAACCATATCTAAAGGCCTTAAACCAAACAGTCCAAAATCAGTGAAATCAGTAGTTTCTACAAGTTCTCTCATTAAACTGTGAACTTAAGATAAAGCATAAGAATACAACCACCCGATCCTAAAGAATCCTCAGCACAACATTTTATCATCAACCTAGACCTAAAGACTAAGCACAGTCTTGATCTTGTCTCTGAGTTCCTCAGACAGGCTGTTGATTTCAGATTCTTCTAGAACCCCCACTCTAGCCATCCTTATTAGCTGAAACTCTGCCGTTGATCTACGATAGTCATATCGAGTGCTGCAGGATTAATGGTTCTAAACAATTGCCAGTCGGATTCTTTGATTGATTCATTCATAGCTTATTTACAGTAGAAATTTAACGGGTTGATCGAGAAAATTTACTTCGACTTCTCTTGCTTTGGTTTTGCGATGAGTTTGAGGGCTGTGACTCTAGTGATGAATGCTTTCATTTCTTTCTTAGGTAAACGCAAGTGCAACACAACGGACTCATAAGGTTTAATGGTTTCAAATCGCAATCTAGCACCTAAATCACACATCTCTACAGCGACAAAGTGACCATACGTTTTTCTCAAAGGATCAATACTCTTAAAAAGACTCTTTAAAATTTCAACATCTATTTCACCTGCTGGAATGAGTGTTATCTTCTTGGATACTAACTCACCTGCAGCGACTAAATCATTAAGTGCCTTATCTACAGCTTTGAGATCTTCTTCATGTGTTGCAGGGTCAAGCCCAACACCTGGACCAAGAATTAAAATTTCACGGTGTAGGTTCTGCGATTTAGCAGAAAGTTCTATCCACTTCCTAGTGTTGTTTGGTTCATCACCTCTAGCTAGAAAAGTGAAGAGGAATGAGATAGTGAGGAGCGAGTAGATTAGTTTCATAATTGTAGTGGGTTGTCCTAGTTTAATCGTCTCTGACGAAGCGAACTAAGAATTTTGTTAAAGGGATATCATTCTATTTATTACACCGTTTTCAATATGCCACTGAGCAATAATTATGTCCAGATCGGCTTTTGTTTTTCCATAAGCAATAGCTCCAGAGTCGAGTAGAAACCTATCAATGCGCTTTGCATCCCTATCGAAGGGAAAGGGGCGAGATTCTCTACAATCAGCAACTATATAAAGAATCTTTCGACAAGGTTGCAGATCTCTTTGTGGTGTCGCAGCAATCCCTTGTAGAACAATCTTTCCTCTGCTTGTAACGAAATGGATCCCAGATGTTGTCACTTGATTAGAAGTTGGTCTTAGAGGATCAGTGCCAACGAGTTTGATTCCTGATCCGTCAGGTAATTCATCTGGCAGATTACGACAGACCTGCTCTGATATTTCGTAGAGTTTATGCATTTTTTTCTTAACAGAGTTTAAGGCCTCTACTTATTTTTCGTAAATAGCTTATTTAAATTCCCGTAATCATCTAATTCGTAATCGAGTATTTGAAGCATCTTGATTCTCTTATGAAAAGACAAACGACCAAAAGAGTAGCGAATATTAGAGGAATACTAACGGTTACTGAAATTGATTAGTGGTAGAATTGTAAGTATTTAGACTTAATGTGTGGTTGCAATTAGGGTAACGCGAGCTGTTAGACTGGTCTATTCAGCAATCTCAACAATCATTTTCTTAGTAGTAGTTGCGTATCTAGTAGGCTGATAAAGTATAACATCTTTAGCACCTTTCACTGATACTGTAATTCTAAATATCTTAAGAGTCGGTTCAGCTGTATACAGCCATGGGCTGGTTTCTTTTGAAATAAGCAGTGGTTTAGCATCATCTTTCCAAGAACCTTTAGCGACCTTAGGGGCTTTACTATCTATCAAAGTAACCGCTTTAGTTCCGGAGACATCCTCAACAGTGATGCGTGTAGGTAATTTATCAGTAGATAGTTTAAGTCCAAAAGTGAAAATCAAAAAGGCATCATTGGCTCCCTCTTCTCGATTGAGCATCATGCCTGCAACACTCACCTTATAAGGTCCACTCTCTGCCGGTAGTGGCTCTCCAGTATCCGAAACCATACATTTCACTTTCTTGCCTCCTGAGATATCAAATTCGACTATCTTGTTCGTGTCTTGGCTTTGAGCCAACAGAGAACTACTGAGGGTTAGTAATAGGGCAATTAGTTGTGTTTTCATTTTTTTGGTTTATGGATTCGTTCGAAATCAGCAACATAACCGTAAGTTGCATCTAAATTATATCTGAGTTTAATATCATCACCAGATTTTAAGCATTGGAAATGGCTTCCAAGCGCATATATAGACCAAGTGCCACTTGGTGTAATTCCTGGTCTAGAAAGACTCCAAGTGTTTGTGAAATCTTGAACATGTCCAGGGAAATTGGTGGCTACGAATGAACCGTCTTCCGATATGATTAATTTTGGTAGTTCTTTGTTTGCCGAAATCCCCTCTCTACGCGTGAACCCATCAGGAAGTTTTTTACAAACCCATGTTCCTATTAATTGCTCAGTGGATGGTTCTTTCTCTACAGGTTTGTCTCCACAACTCGTGAGAAAGATGAAGCATGGTAGAGAGTATAGAAACGATTTCATAATAGCTAACGTCCTATCACAAACGACCCCAGATGGAAGAGCGATGGTGATATGTAGTTTAAGTGTTTAGTCATATAAAAGGTGCGATAATAGCAGTTTTCTAGGATTGGTTGCGGCTTCCCTGTTAAATGTTTTTTGTTAGTTTGATTAGGAATTTAGCTAGTTGTTTTTCGAAATCTTCTGCCTCTGTATACACCCTATCTTCTAAAGCATCTTCAACTCCTTCTTCAAAATCATATTCTTTCTTGTTCCATGATTTTCTGGATGCTTTGACAACTAGAGCAGAGTCATGAAGCCCCATTAGTTCGAATCCTTTTATTGTTTCTTTATCAAACTTCTTTGACACTTGTTCTATATATGAACTTATTCCATCACCTGACATTATGCCCCAGAATTGATAGGCAGCATTTAATTCTCTGTAAGGTCTAGGAATCAGCTTCAAACCCTTATAAAGGCTATCAAAGTTGAATATTAATGGTTCGCATAAATATAAGAAATCCTCAGACAGCTCTTCTAAGTTTGTCTGGTTTCTTTTTGCTATAGTCTTAACCGCAATTTGAAAATCAGCTTCCGTAAAATCATTATAGTTTATAAGCTTAGGTAGAAGACCTAATAGAAACATCTCAAACCAATTACCTTCCGTTTCATGTTTATTAAGTATGTGTTTAATGTCTTCTTTGTTCTTAGGAGGCGATTCAAAATAAATCCTCTTTATAGTGTCTTGCTCTTTTCTAAATTTAGCTTGTTCCCAGTCACGTTCACATATGGCACAACGCCCTTCGCATCGTTCTGCTGTTTGATGCAAAATCATACGTTCGCAATTGGGATTGATGCAATTAATTCTTTCTGCGGTCATTGTTTTAAGTGGAATGCCTTAATGGTTATAGTTAGTTGAAAGCTTAGTGAATCGACGTCTTTAGAGCTTGGCTAATGCGGCTTCCTCTGTTGCTTTATCGATGTGCCCTCCGAGTGGTATAGCAGGTAAGTTTGTTTTGAAAAATCTTAATAGTTCAGGACGACTTTTAAAGCCTACTACATTTGCGATGTAGGGGAAACGAACTTGAGCCCCCTCTTTAGTGGTCATCTGCAGTTGGAAGCTATCTGAGTCATCCCAGTAAATCTGAGTCACGTCCTGAATATCCAATTGCTTTTCCTTCCCCATAAATCCCCAAACTACTTTATGTTGATCGAGGCTAAAGACATGGATCAACGCCCTTCCTGTCATCATCCAGGCACCTCGTATGCAGATGACAAACAGAGCTAATCCAGCAAACCCGAAAATCAACTCTATCGAAGCCCGTCCTTCTTCAATTGTTGAGTAAAAGCCTAACAACATGAAAATCATAGCTAGAAAAAACGCAACAGCTAAGGCGATGAATCCGAGAACGCGTGACTCTCTTTTTGTGCGATGAAATGACGGCATAATTACTATACGTTTTGTTTCTTACGAGAATAATTAAGTTTAGCCTTTTCTGCCTTAGTCAGCGAATCTTCATGAGAGAAGTTAGACAAGCTAACTAGTGTTGCACTTTGAGATAGAAACTAGACATTTTTACTGTTATTCACTTGAGTGAAGATTCATTGACCTTCATCTTGTTGTTTTTTACATCTCTGCATCAGATACTTCTCTATTAAGGGCTAAGGAAAGACGTGCACAAATCTGAGTGAACCATCCTGTCCAAATCTCAGCTCCAATATTCCCCTCACACAGAAGTCCACTCGGCTCTACTGAGACACAAATATACTGTGCATCACTTTCAGTGCCATACCACGACGGAACATTATTCTCAGTTGGTTCAATATAGCCATTGATGCTTTTGTAAACAGTTACGACCTTCTTCCAGTCATCATCAGAAAGATCATATGGAAGGTTGAGAGTAATGTTGTGATCTGTGATTATAGGAGTGGTCATAGGAGATATGTGTTTTTAGTCGAACATCATCATTTAATCGTCTGAATGATTATTTTGCGGTAACATGCGCCGATGAGGTTAGCTACTGCGCCTCGTTCGCTGTTTTTGTTAGGTTTCATATTGATTGAAGCTATTTTCTTCGGTTTGAATTCACTGTTGTTCGTTCCGCCAAGATTTGTAGATTGAGTTGACTTCTGTTGAGAGTGCATCTTTATCATAATCTTCAAACTGGACATCAATCTGTTTCACAGTGAAATCTTTCTTAAGAATAAAGAGTTCGCCTTGATCAAGATTGAATTTGTGACCAGCAACCTCGGCTACACCAACTCCCACTGAGTATAGAATTGGAGAACCATTGTTACATTGATACTTTTTTGTCCAATAGGTATTGCCTGTTTTAGTAAGCGAACCCATTTTGAAATCACCTGACTTCTTACTGTCGAGAGGAAATGTCGATACAAAAACAAATTCAACTTTGCCTTGTTGGTATCCTAGACTGCAATTGAACCCTTCTTCGATCACCAAATGTCCATTGCCAACAGGGGTGTTTTTCTTACAGGCAACAATACTCAGGAGAAAGGTTAGTAGAGTTATTTGGATGAGTGTCATTTTTTAGCGAGATTCTATGGCTGAAGCTCATTGTGAGCCACGCCTTGGTTAAAGGGTATGATTAGCTTAGGGTTTTTCCCGCAGTTGCGGGACTACTCTCTGACACGAGGTCGGAGAGTAGTATACAGCATATATAGAATACCTAAACTCATCTTGAAAGAAATATACTACATCGAGCTAGACGTGCACAAGGACACAATGGGGAGGATCAACATAGACGACTAAAAGTAGCCCGAAGGATGAACACGGGAGAGTTCATCAATTGCTATAGCATCTATTAAATCAGGTTTTCGCTCAGAGGCTATCTACCAATGAACCTGTGAAGAATTACTTCAACCTATTTCCTCATTCAACGACATTCAGGAGCACCGATTTTGTAACCACTGATTATACTGATTTTAAACTGTTCTCAGCATGATGAAACATCCTGTTAATCTAGAATATCAGATAATGGTGTATCAAAATAACTGCATCAAATTTACGGAATACTCAAATCTGGAGAGCCTTATAACCCAGAAAAAGGAGAATTCCAAAACAACCAAAAACCTTTAAGACCTAGTGCATAAACAAACAGAATTATCGTTAACAATTCAGCGCAGTATCTTGTCCGATGATTTTATTTCGATTAACATCTTTCCAGTAATACTGTCGAAACTCTCAATCTTATGTGAGAAAGACTTATTGATTGCGTTGTCGTCAAGTCCCACAAATGAGTAATACATTCTTTTGATAATTAAAACCCCTTCTATACTTTTGTAGGAGACAAGTAATTGTCCTCCACCAACCAGCCAGCTCGCAGTAAAAGTAATATCTTTGAATTCCTTTTTTTCTCCTGTTGTGGCTAATTCTTTATACTTTGCTTTATGCATAGATACCACAAAGTCATTATATTTGCTACCTACCTTAAATTCTGTTGGATTGATGTCTGTTCCTGCTTTTAGTTGAGTAGCCGGGTCAGCGGATGAATTTAATGAACTTAAGATAAAAAGTATGATTAGGTATTTCATATTAACTAAGATAGCAGGAAATTGGGATTCCAGTGTAAAAATTTAGTAAATTTTTAAGCACACGTCATAGCATAGACGACTCCACGGAGAGAGCGAACGTTGA
>CAKZNV010000235.1 GCA_937132085.1 uncultured Rubritalea sp.
CGCTGGGACGTCATCCCAGGGCTCACTGGCCTAGTGCAGATCTATGGAGGCACTAGCGCCGAGCATTCTCTTGAGCTTGAACGCCACTACCTGCTTCACCAAAAATTCCGACTAGACCTAAAAATAGTCATCCTCTCCGCAGGCGTCGTCACGCTAGGAAAACGCCGCACCAAACGCTGGTTCCCGATCTGCAATCTCAAAAAGAACCTAATTTAGAGTCGACACAGTTGACTTTTGTATAATTAAAAGTAAATTGAACTCATGGACAAAGATCTTTTTGAAGACACATTAAAAAGCGATATCGACTCTCGTGGACAAGGAGTTAGCTACGAACATTGGATGTGGGCTGAAAGAGTGATTCAAGAAGTTAATCGTGATATAGCAAAAGAGGATAATCTTTCTAAACACTTCGTCCAAGGCTGGATTCGCTGGAAAGAAATAGTAGGTATGCTAAATTTAATGGATCTCAGCTTCCACCAAACTGAAGTCCCTAAAAAAGAAAATATCCGCAGCCATGAGACCTTCGTTACAATGCTTATTTCTCTTGGGAACATGCTAGAAAGTATTTCTACTCACATTGAGAACGACGCATTAGAATACTCTGGATTCTGTAAAAAATCGCACTATTCTATGATGGAATCTTTACGTGATAGCTGGGAAACTAGGCATGGCAAAAAAAACGAAGGCCGCTCTAATCTAATCAACGCTTTATTTACAGACTAGTGGATAAGACTATTCTTAACCCAGTCTTTGAAGCATGGTATGATCACAAAATGGATCCAGAAGATCTTGATCTACTAACACAACATAGAAATACCATGGATCGTATGGCCAGCACTCTTTCAAAAGAGACAGGGACAAATCTAGATCGATATGATTTAATGAAAGCTCTTGGATCTCGATTTGGTCAATGGATGAAAGAAAATGGCCTCCCTTCTCCATCTAAAAAGTAGCTACTCACTTCATCTCCGCAAAAACTATTGCATGAGCGAGACCTGGCATTAGACTGTCGCCATGAAAGATAAAGCAATCGCTCTACTCAAGGAGCTTACCGATGCTCACAGTGTCCCAGGATATGAAGATGAAGTCAGAGCTATTTTCGCTGATGAGCTGGAAAATGTAGGTGGCGATCTTGATTCAGATAACCAAGGAAGCGTCTATCTCGAACACGGATCTGGCCCACGTGTGATGATCGCAGGTCACATGGATGAAGTCGGATTCCGCGTCCAGCATATCACTCCCAATGGCTTTCTAAAATTTGTCGCTGTTGGAGGATGGTGGACGCACAATCTCCTCTCCCAGAGAGTCACAGTTCTCACTAAATCTGGTGAGAAAATCCTCGGTGTTATTTCCAGCACACCACCACACTTCCTCTCCCCAGAAAAACGCAACAGAGTGCTCGGTCTCTCTGAGCTCTTCATCGATATCGGTGCTGAGAGCGATACTGAAGTGAAAAAAGTATTCGGAATCCGCCTCGGCGACCCGATCGCTCCATCGACAGAATTTACTGCCATGAACAAGGATGGTCACTACATGGCAAAGGCATTTGATAACCGTGTAGGCATGGCATGCGCTATCCAAGCTGCACAGATCCTCGTCCGTGAAGCCGGTCACCCTAACACTCTCATTGCAGCAGGAACTGTGCAGGAAGAAGTAGGCCTCCGCGGAGCTAAATCACTTGCTAACAAGGCGAAGCCAGACATCGCCATCATTCTCGAAGGCCCACCAGCTGACGACACTCCAGGCTTTAACCCTAGCGAAAGCCAAGGCAAACTCGGTGGTGGTGTGCAGATCAGATTACACGATCCTAGCGCTATCATGAATCCTCGTCTTGCCGATCTAGCCATAGAAACTGCCGAGGCAGAAGGCATCAATCACCAAGTCACCGTGCGCTCCAGTGGAGGCACAGATGCAGGCTCATTCAGCATGGCAAACACAGGCATCCCCTGCGTTGTCCTCGGTGTCTCATCCAGATATATTCACTCTCATAATGCGATCATCAACATCGAAGACTATCTCTGCATGGTCGAGCTAGCCGTCGCTCTCGTCAAACGTATCGATCAATCCACAGCTGATGAGCTAGTGCGATATTTGTAACAATCCTATGGTGATCAAGAACACCAAATCACAAGCTCATAGTGCTCTCCAGCACGCACTCCTAGACCCAGAGTTCTGCCAGCCATTACTCCCTGGGCAGGACTCTATTTGCCTAGCGGATACGGACAGACACTCTGGCCTGTCCTTCACTATAGCAGCGGCCGCACACCTTCATTTCCAGAACTCTGGAGCTACAAAACCTAGAATCTGGCTAGTCTCAGACCAGCCACGGCTCAACCAAGCGCTCTGCTCCGAGCTCCCCTTCTGGAGTATTCAGTCATACTTATTACTGGAAAAGAATGTCGATACCGCCGCCACGGAATTAGACGATCCAGAAGCCAATGCTGACCGACTACACACCCTATCCATCGCAGCGAAACCACCCGAAAATCTAGAAATCATCATCACTGGTGAACTAGAATCTTCCTGCCCTGCACCTGATGAGATCAACCAACACGGCCGTAAAATCGATGTTGGTGACGAGCTAGAACCTAACGAACTCATAGCCTCGTTAGAAACCGCTGGCTACGAAAAAGTAGCGCACATTCACAACCGTGGACAATACGCTCTCCGTGGCGGCATACTCGATGTCTATACTTGGCAAGCGCCACAGCCAGTGCGAATCGAATTCTTCGATACCGATGTAGATTCTATCCGTGAATTCGACCTCAATACGCAAAGCTCTACCAATAAAATAAAATCAGTCAGCCTCTCTCTAACAGAACCATCCGAGTCTGGAAGCGTTGCTGATTTCATCACCGAAAACGATCTGATTATCTCGATCGATAGTGAGAAAGAACTACCTAGCTCGGACGCAGCGATCATCCACATCACCTCTGACCCGATGGCGCAGCTGACCATCAATCCATCACCACTCGGAGCATTCGAGGCTGGTGACTTTGTGCTCCAGCAGAACAAGCGCCACGTCTTCACCAAGCAACTCGCTGAGTGGAATACCG
>CAKZNV010000236.1 GCA_937132085.1 uncultured Rubritalea sp.
GTTTTCACACACCCTTTGAAGCAGGATTCTTAGGGTATATCACTCTTAATCGTCATGTTTTGTGTGCGAAGAGCCTTTTTTATTATTTGTGGTGAAGATAGTTGGTCTAGCCAGTAACTTGAATTTCCCTGATGACTCTAACGCACGTAAAGTAGGGAAAAAACTTTTACCAATTTTCCCATAGATTGATAGCCCAGCGGCTACTGTCGGAAGATTAGTAGTAGAGTCAATGGTAGAAGGATCTACTAGAATTGGATAGCCTGTAGCATTTCTCACCGCGAAGCCACTGTCGCCCCTAGGAAATTTAGCCAAACGAGCAAAGTCCACTCCAAAATCAGAGTTGTTATTAAGATTATATCTTCCAAAGATAGCGGTGATTTGCACTTGCTCAGATGCGATGTCCATTTCCTTGATAAGATCTCTAATCAAAGAAATGCTCTGAGGCGGCCCTTGGACAATGAGGCTATTATTAGCATTATCCGCGACTAGGAGAGTTTTTCCTACAAGAATTGATTCTGGATACTCTAGGCGTTCACTTTCAGCCAAACCTCCATTAGCGGATGCGCCACTAGATGATCTATTACCTCCACCTGAAGAAGAGCCTGATTGATTATCGACTCCTCCCTCTTTGCGCTTAATCGCATTTTGAGCAACGGGTAGGAATTCTGAAACTGATAGGAAATTTAACTTATGCCTATAATAACTTCTTTTTTGAATAGGTTTATCAAAATCCGCAATAATCGTTTCTGCAAACTTAATATCAATAGGTCGGCCCATGATCCATAGACTATTGGTTCTGGAAATAGGTAATATTTTAACATTGCTGAATGTCTGAGCTCCAGTGGCTGCAGGCTTTGCCCCTGCTGGAACTGGCGCAGCTGGAATATTACTCACTAGGGAATTCTGCTCGGCACTGAAGTCCATGATCTCTTGAATCTGCACGGCGACTTCTTCGGCATCAGCATGCTCTAACTCAATCATCTTTTTGGTAGAAAGCTCTTGAGGAACATCAATCTTCTTCTTCAAGGCTATCAAGGTTCTAATTAGTGATGTGTTCTCCGTGACAATGAGTGAAAAAGTGTTAGGAACAGATACGATTGAGCCTTGTGGGCTAAGCTGGCTCACTACAGAGTTAAACACCTTCATGGCTTCGTCTGGTTGAATATGATCGAACACCATGACGTAGGTAACAACCTTATCACCCTGAGGCAGGGCGCCACCATCCCTGATGACAGGCACACCGTTCTTACGTGAATCTCTCGCTAAAACTAGCTTCACCACATTGGCGTTATTGATGCTAGGTAAGAACACTAGCTCCTCTAGTAAAGCAGCCTGCTCTAGTAGATCCGCAGCTTCTCGATAGGTTAATCCTCCAGGCTGGATAAAGCTTATTTGTTTCTCCATAGCCGCACGACTCACTAGAACTCTTTTTCCAGTCCATTCGCGGTAAAGTGCCGCCATAATGTCTCCTGTCATCACTGGCTGTTCAATGGTGGCGTCTATTATCTTACCTCCATCAAACTTCGGCAAGACATTCGCTTTTTCTTCAAGGGCTATTGGTGGTAAATCTGGTAGCTCAGGTTGCTGGGCAAAACAAATTGAAGTAATTATTGCTGAGAACAGCATGGTTGATTTGAAAGAAATTTTCATATTAGGTCTGTTTATTTAAAAGTCGGTCGAGTTCTTTTAGCTTCACCTGAAGTCTGGTTGAGAGCTGGTTGATTTTTAACTTTGTTAGATGGCTTCTGGGCTTGTTCATTAGCTTTTAAAGAGGGGCCAGCAGGAGGCGGAGAACTCTTTGGCATTTTAAGCTCTGAGGTATTGTAACCTACTGTCATTTGCTGAGTGCCTAGCTTTAATCTAGCCGTCGTTAGCTTATAGTCGTCATTGTTTTGAATGACGTCGACTAGTAAAATCTTTGAGCTGTGGTGAAGCCCTTGTTTTAGGATGATATTTTCTTTTGGTTTTTTACGATCAACTAACACAATCATCCAACCACTCTGTAATTTAGTCACACCACGGAGGAAATAGTCCATACGAACTTGTGGCTTATCGACAACCTTTACCATTTCGTTCAGTTTGATTTCAAATGGTGAATTTTTCAGCAAATGGGAAAACTGGTTATAATGCGGGGTTTGCGGAATTTCAGCCATCACTGAAGTGCTCACTAAAATAGAGAATCCCGAAATAAAAGCTGATTTACGCAAAAACATATCAATTCAGTAACAGAATGATCAAAAGCTCACAATCAAAATTATTCTGGCACAAAGTATTGCTCAACACTAATTTGGCAGTTGATTAAATTTGAATCGTTTGTTGGAGGACTTAATTTTAGATAAGCCAAGACTCGCATCTTCTCAGGCTGATGAATCTGAACTAGCCATTGATATATTTCCTTTTCAGTTGCTCTCGCTGAAAGCTGAACTTTCACTGTCCGATAGTAGCTCTCAGAATAATCCATATCAGACTCTGGTGTAAGCTTCTTAACGCTTGCGGTGAAACCTAAAGTTTTACTAGATGAAGCTAGGAAGTTGAGTAGATTCGTTTGAGTATTCTGGAAACTTTCCACTGCAGGCGAATACTGGTTTACCCACTCTATCTCGTCTTTAGTAAGTTCAGCGTTGGCATCTATCATACGGTAAGTTTCAATTTTAGTCTGAAGCTCTTCTAACTCAGATAGGTGTAACGCACGGCTTTGTTTATACTTATAGCCGAAGTAGAAGTGCACCATAATAATGACAGCGACCAAAAGGACACTAATGAGGGTTTTCTCTCTTTTAGTCATATTCATTTTGAAGCCCCTCCCTTCTTGATTGCTTCCATCCTAAAGCTCAAGAGTTTCGTTTTTTGATTTTCTACAGGTGCTAGCATACTCCACTCATATTCCTTAAAATATGGCTCTTTTTTTAGCTGAGGATAAAGTTTGTTGATCAAATTTATATTAGGTGAAATTCCTTTGATTAGGATTGTTTCATTTTGTATCTCCACAGTTTGAAATCTAAGTTCCTGCCTCCCCGGAATATGGGACACAATCCTCTCAAATGATGCTAACGGCCAATTATTAGTGAGAACCTTATCAAGTTCATTAAGCTTCATCATATCTTGCTGATACTCCATCCACTTTGGCTCAAGCTCAACAGCTTCTTGCTGAGCTATTTCTATTTTATTATCTAGCTGTTTGTGCTGCTTCATAACAAATATGAAACCAATCACATAGAGGCATAAAACGACAAGCGCTATCAGCTTTATCTTTTCACCCCCTTTCTTCTTAATACGGGCTTCAAGAACTTCTTTGGGTATGATTAGAAGTTCCTTTTGTCCATTAAACACTGGCGATCTTGAGCCTTCATACTCGACTGGTATTTTAAGATCTTGCTCCAATAACCTTCCGTTGCTGCTCAGCCAATTCTCATCTCTGATTCGAATAATCTCTGGAGTAAATTCGATATTATCTAGGCTGAACTTTATGAGTATAGATCTCAAATACGAACTCAGTGAATCCAGAGAATCTATGGTTTCCGTATAAAAAGGCTGAGCTTCTTTGTAGAAGAGAAGAGACCAAGAGCCCTGTTCTTTCACACATAGAATCGCATCTAAATCACCACTTTCATAGAAACGAGCTGCCATATCGAATGATTGATCAACCAGTATTTCAGGGGTTAAAGGTTCTGGCTGCATTAGCACTACTCCAGCAGATAAAGACGTCTCGAGGCCAACAGTGTATACATCCCAGCTCTGAGCGTCTGTTGAAAGCATATTGGATTGTTCTAACTGTAGTCGAGCAATACCTTTACGAACATCAACATCGTCGCTCTGAACTAACATCGGCTTAATCGCTACAGAACTGGTGGGAAAAGCTATCCTAGTTTCCTTAGGTAAAGGTCCAGATTTCTCAAGATCACCAATGTTTTTCATACGCTGAAGCCCATCCTTACGGATTTGCCACAATGCCCACCCCTGCTCTTCAGCTGGTAATAATAAATGTTTAGGCTGTTTACTCACTCTCTAGGTTAGTTTCTTGATAATAAAGCACATAAGGAATCACTCCTCTTTTTCTAAGAATCGCTTGGATTCTTGTTCGATAAACACCCGAACGGCCTACACTTTCAACTCTTAAGGTCTGTCCTTGCAAGATAAATCTCTTAACTATGCTTTCTCTATTCGCTAACTCTGAATTCAAAACATCTAAAACAGCGTTTAAATCTGTATATTTTCGATCATCTTCAGTGCCTGAAATACCATCCTCACCTGCCAAATCAGAAACAAATTGTTGAGCATTTTCTATATCACATTCTGCAACAACACTGAGTATCTCTGGGCTGGCATCGTGGATATCAATAGGCCCCTCACTCCATAACGTGACCCAGTCCCGCCACTTTGGCATTGCCAACTCAACTTCTCTAAATCCTTTTACTAATCTAACTTCATCAAGTGACTGAAAGCTTCGGTTAAATGGCCTATTTTCAAAGCCCCTACTTTTATACCACTCAGACTCCGCTCCATTGAGACTTTCCAAATCATTTTCATCGACCCAATCGACTAAAGCATCTGCCAATGAGTTTGCTTGATCTTCATCATCTAGCCACTCATTCAGTAGGTTTCTTAGAAGAGCTTTATCACCTGACTTTAAAACGAAATTCAGATTAATCTTTGACGCTTCTGACTTAACACTCACCACATAAGCTTCATCCACATCTGTAGGAGCATGATTAAGAATATCATCTCCTCTACTAACATCAGGATGCGACGCATAGCTCAGACCAGTGTGAGCCAGCTGCCAGGCTCTAAATGAATGTTCTTCAGAAATAATTGTTTCAGCCTCAACTTTCACTAGTAGCAATGTGACTGTCAAAATCATGGCTAAAAAAGCGACTACCCACATCACTGCAATGAGAGCAAGACCTCGTCTCTGCTTGCTTCGTCTAGCATGAACAATTCTCATTTTGAACGGAGGTTGCCAATGGATTCATAGATAGCCTGAATCATAGTCCAAGAGAGAGCCCCAACTAAGAGAGCCATTCCTATGAGAATTGCAGGAGTGATGATACCCACTAAATTAGTTAAGATAACATTCAGCTTTTTATCAAAATAGCTTGCCGCACGAGTGAGGGCATTAGATAGCTTCCCCGTGCTTTCACCAATTCCAATTAGATCAACCATATTCGGAGTGAACAACCCAGAAGAACGCATAGACCTGGTTAGTTTAAAACCATCTTTCACCTTTAAAAGTAGACCATTTAAATGAGCCTTTGCATGACGATTAGATACCGTCTCTTGTGTGAGCTCCAGAGCATGAACTAGAGGAACTCCATTACCTACTAAGTTACCTAAAGTCTTGAGCCATTGCACATAGAACCCGTAGGTAATTACTTTACCATAGAGAGGGATTTTAAACTTATATTTATCCCATATCTGCTTATTGGCCGATGTTCTGTGCCAAAATTTCACCAAAATAGCGATCGCAACAATAGCCAATAAAATAGTAAGCCAGTGATTTCTCAATAAATCACCTAACATTAAAGCGACCTTAACTCCAAATGGCTTCCCTCCTGACATACCTTCTAACAAGGTCGTAATCTGGGGAAGAAGGTAAAAAATAAATACACATACTACACCGACACAGGCCAACATCAAAAAGGCTGGGTAGATCATCGCTGAAGTTAATTTTGCCTTCAACTCCATCTGAGCTTTTAGGTAAAGGCCGTGTTGGTGGAGAATCGTTTGTAAACTACCGCTAGCTTCACCCGCCTTGACTAAATTACAATAGAGCGGATCAAATTGCTTCGAAATTTTAGGCAAAGAGGTATGCATCGGATTTCCTTCAGTAATCCATTTTCTTAAGCGACTAGATACTTCTTTCAGCCGTCCGCTTTCATCTCTCTGAGCCATAGATGCTAGAGCTGGCTCAAGAGGCAATCCGGCACCAAGTAGCTCTGCTAGCTCTTCTGTAAAAGCGACAACATCCCTAGCCGCCAATGGAATAGGCTGGTTCTGATCAATCCTAGTAGACTTCTTCACCCCATCGTTCACTTGAGAAACAGTAATGGGCTGGTATCCGTCGCCTAACAATTGCCGCATTGCATTGGCTTTAGAAGCACTGACAAGTTCACCAGAAACTGTATTACCAGAACTATCCAAAGCTGTGTATTTATAGGAAAATGCCATTATTTGTTAGTGCTCTATCGTTCCATGAGTAGATGACAAGACTTCTTCCACACTCGTTATCCCTTTCATCACTTTTCTCCAGCCATATATTCTCATTGGTTCGAAACCATCATCATAAGCCTGTTGCTCTATCTCGGAAATATCTGCACCTCTTGCGATCATTTCCTGCATTGGTTGTGTTACCTTACAGAGTTCGTAAATACCTACTCTTCCGCTATAGCCAGTATTTCTACATTCATTACAGCCTACTGCTCTGTATGGGACACCAGTAATGTCGACGGGAATGTTAAGCTTCCTTCTATCTTCTTGAGTAAATGCTTCGTTGGGTTGCTTACAAGACACACACAGCTTACGCAGTAATCTTTGAGCCATAAATGCTCGCACTGAGGCAGATACTAAGAATGGCTCAACTCCCATATCCAACAAACGACTTATTCCACCAATCGCATCATTCGTGTGCAGCGTGCTAAAGACTAAATGACCAGTAAGAGACGCTCTAATTGCTATCTCTGCTGTTTCGGTATCACGTATCTCACCTACCATGACAATGTTCGGATCAGCACGAAGAATAGATCTCAACCCCTGAGCAAAGCTAAGACCGACTTCGGGACGGACTGCAATCTGAACAACACCTGGTAGTTTATTCTCTACTGGATCTTCAATTGTAACGATTCTTGTTTCGCGATCGTTTAGATGATCTAAAAAGCAATATAGGCTAGTAGATTTACCTGAGCCTGTAGGCCCCGTCGCTAGAATAACACCATTAGATAATTTTAAGACTTCACTGATCCCCGCCTGCACCTTGTCTTCTAGATCTAATTTCGTTAGATTAAACTTATCTTGATTTAAGAGTCTCAAGCTCACAGTTTCTCCTTCAACAGATGGAATCGTTGCTACACGCACATCTACTGATTGACCTTCGTGACTCAAATGAATTCGACCATCTTGTGGGGCTCTACGTTCTGCGACATCTAGCCGAGACATGATTTTCAATCGAGCAATAACGGAATCTTGCAGAGCATTAATATTTTCAGGGACAGGGACATCTAACAACTGACCGTCTACACGGTAACGAATACACATTCCACCTTTCTGTGGTTCGACATGAATATCTGTCGCCTTCTGGACAAGCGCCTCTCGAATAATCTGGTTCACAAACCGTAGAACACTTGCCTCTTCCGAGTCATCATGGTCAATTACAGAAGCCTCATCACTATCTAGTAACCCTTCTACTTCTAGATCTCGACCTTCTAAAATTTGCTCAAAAGTATCCGCTCCCACTCCATACATTTCACCTAGCTGGATCCGAATACTTCTTCTGCTAGCCATCACGAATTTGATTTTAGCGGAAATAGATCGAGTTACCATCTGCCTCATATCTAAATTTAAAGGATCAAAGCAGGCTAAAGTTAATACACCATCATTCAAAGTTATAGGAACCACTTGAAATCGAATTGCAAGAGCGGCACGACAAATTAGCTTCAGCTCAGCTACATTCTCGATTTCTAAATCTCCGCCTAACCACTCTAATCCTAAGGAATCTGCTAAATGATCAAGGAACAATTCTTCATTAAGAATACCTGCATTAAGTATACTATCTATCGAAGACAGCTTCAGCTTCTTCGACTCTTCAATTAAAGCGTAGACGGCTTCAAGGTCGGTGCAACTTGCAAACAATGCGGCCTTCTCAAATATAGTTTCATACAGCGGGGCTGTTTTTTCATTTATTATCACAGGCATCACAATTTCTAATCTCGTATAAGTCAAAACTGGAATAGACTGAGGGTGCCTACTCATCAACTAAATTAATTATTATAGGAACACTCGTTCTTCATCAATCCTAATAATTTCTTTTGATTCGATTTCAGAACTACTTTGGGGATTGAATGCATTCTACACCGAATTAGTTTTGACACCTAACCACTAAATTAAGTATCTCTCCAACATGAAAAATTCAGTATTAAGGCAAACAAAGGGATTCACCCTGATGGAAATGATGATCGTCATGGGGCTCATTGCAGTTTTGGCTGGAGGCCTCATCGCCCTCCTAGGTGATTTCGACGAGGGACCTAAAATCCAGAAAGCTGAAAATGAAATGCGAGCTCTGAGTGCGACTCTTCTTCAATATAAAATCTTAGGTGGTAGATACCCAACTGAGCAACAAGGCTTACAAGCGCTAGTAACTAAACCCACGACTGCTCCTATTCCACGTCGCCACGCTCCAATCAAAGGTCTAGCTAAAGACCCTTGGGGTAATGACTATATCTACAAAATGCCAGGAACAAAAGATCCTTCTACCTATGAGATTATCTCTATGGGTAAAGACGGCAAACTCGGCACCGAGCACGACATTAGCTCACAAGATAAGTAAGTTCTACCCATTCATAATTGAGGCCTTCATTTAGACAACCCAACTCCATTTGAAAATTTGAACTTGAACATTCGTCATCAGCCCTCAGTTCGATCAGGTTTCACTTTGGTCGAAATAATTATGGTGATGCTAGTTGTCTCGATCGTTGTTGGTAGCTCTATGTTTTTGTTATCCAGTGCACCTTCAGACAAAGTTCACATCATTCCTGCTCAGATTGAAAAATTGGCAAAAAACGCCCTTCAACTATCAAAGGCAAAAAAGCAAACTCACTACCTTCTAATTTCACCCACTCACATCTGGATTAGCTCTAACTCTGACGAAAAGAAACCTCTGCTAGGCAATAAGGATCAGCTTACTTTACCTGAAGAAACTTTGATAGCCTATAAACGAAGTGATGCAGTTAAATGGACATGGGTCAAAACTGATAAAGACAAAGGAATATGGTCATTCTCCATCGCTGGAATATGTGAAGAAATGTCATTCAATATCGAACACGGTCAATCATCAGCTGAAATTAGTTTTCATCCTTTAACAGCAGCAATCATACAACAATGATTGTTAATCCCAGTAATCAGCTACGTCGTAATACTAGAAAAGGATTCCTATTAATGGAGGCTTTAATGGCGTTCGCCATATTTGGGATTGCCGTCACTAGTATCGTAGTAGCCCTACATCAGACAGCAAAGATTAGTTATGAGATTAATCGAGAATCTTGGGCACAAGCACACTTGAAAAATCTCCTTACCGAAACACTCACTATTCCTGTATCAGAACAAGATTTTGAAAGAGATATAGAACGAGACCTTCCAGACGCTAGAGCACGTATACAAGTTACACCTATAGAACAGACCGCAAATGTTGATAATTTCAATAACCAGCCACTGAAAAAGATGTATTCTGTTACCATCACCCTTTTCTGGGAAGAAGATGGAGTAGATAGAGAAAAATCCGCCAGCACTGTTCATTATTACCCATTACATCAAAAAAGATGAAACGTTGTATACCTCGGAACAGAACAGGCTCACAGCTAACTCCAAGGAGCCCCTCAAAGAATGGCTTTACTCTGCTTGAGGTAATATTGGCTGTGGCCATCATGTCAATACTCATCGGGTCAATTTTCACGATCACAAACTCATCAATATTATTGAGCCAAAGCGTAGTTGAAAACCAATCAGATCACAGACATCAAGTAGCATTGGAAACATACCTAGAAACACTATTTCTTAACCTCCCTGCCGATGCCTCATTAGACTTACGAGATGGAGAAAATGGCCAACAAATTCTCACCATAGATAACCCAGGAACATATTTCCCGAGCATGGAAGGAGACAGACATGCTAAACAATTGATCGCCTCTATCTTCAAAAACAGAGATGGCTTGTTAGATCTGAAAACGACATGGAGCAGCTCTCTATCATCAGACACCAATTCGACCTACTCAAGCCAAAGTATAACTCTTGTCGATCAAATGACTTCGTTCGAGTGGAACATATACTCCACTACAGACAAAGAGTGGCATCCAACATGGAGCTCTAAGCTTAAGAGACCATCTCACATCAGAGTCACCTACAGCAGCGCTACTAGCCTAGATAAGCTCACACGCACTTACTGGATACCTCCCAAAACTAAAGTTCGATAATAAAAAGTGATCGTTAAAAACTGAGTTTCTTTAAAACTAGCCTCGGCAGAGAATCACTCACCTTCTAGGGTGGAAATTCTTATGGACTTTCTTTAGGCCTTTTTGGTCTACGTGGGTGTAGATCTGGGTGGTGGAGATGTCGGCATG
>CAKZNV010000237.1 GCA_937132085.1 uncultured Rubritalea sp.
GCTACTAGCTCGTCTCTGAACTTAGAAATGATTGCTTCTACTGGCCATGATGATGCTTCACCGAAGGCACAGACTGTTTTTCCATCGATCTGGTAAGCTACGTCTTCGAGCGTTTGCACGTCTTCTGGAGTTGCTTTGCCATCTACGATTCTGTCTGAAATCTTCTTCATCCAAGTAGATCCTTCACGACATGGAGTGCACTGACCACATGATTCGTGAGCATAGAAGTGGTTGATGTTATTGAGAACCCAAGACATTTTACGTGAGTCGTCGAGAACGATGACTCCACCTGATCCAGCCATAGAACCACAGGCTGCTAGGGTGTCGAAGTCGAGCTGGATGTCCCAGAAGTTGAGGTCAGTAGCGTCTTCGCCACGGCCAATCTTGAAAGTTTCGTCACAACGAAGGATCTTAGAGGATGAACCTCCAGGAATCACTGCTTTGAATGATCTGCCGTCTTTTGGTCCGCCACAGATGTCATTGAGTAGCTCACGCATGTTGAGCTTGCCAACTTCTACTTCGTAGTAACCAGGGTTTTTGACATCTCCAGAGACACAGAGTATACGAGTTCCTGTGTTGCGATCTACTCCGAGCTTAGCGTATTCTTCGCCGCCCATCTCCATGATGTGTTTGACGTGGCAGAGTGATTCTACGTTATTTACAATAGTAGGAGCCATGTAAAGTCCGAGCGCAGCAGGGAAGTAAGGTGGCTTGATTCGTGGGTAAGGGCGTTTGCCTTCGAGTGACTCGATGAGACCAGTCTCTTCACCACAGATATAAGCAGCAGCTCCACGGTGCACCCAGATCTCTAGGTCGAAACCTGATCCGAGGATATTTTTACCAACGAAACCTTTCGCACGTGCTTCTTCGATAGCTTTTTCCACTGTTAGCGCCGCTTCAGGAAACTCCTCACGCATGTAAATGTATGCAGTGTGTGCTCCAACAGCGAATGCTGAGATGACCATGCCTTCGATCAGTTGATGCGGGTCTTGGTGAAGAATGTATCTGTCCTTAAATGTTCCAGGCTCAGATTCGTCTGCATTACAGATGAGATAAACTGGTTTGGTATTCTTAGGTGGAATGAATCCCCATTTCACACCAGTAGGGAAACCTGCACCACCACGTCCGCGGAGTCCAGATTTCTTGACTTCAGTCGTGATGTCGCCTGGCTCCCAAGTGATCGCTTTCTTAAGCTGATCGTAGCCGCCATCTGACATGTAGGTGTCAATAGTTGGATCCCAACCTTCACGGTCGATGTTTTTGAAAATTAGTCGATACTCACGTTCGTGAGGCTCTTTACCAGGTAGATATTTGATTTCGCTCATGGCTTAAAATAGTGGATTATGGCTGGTATTTGTTGATGAGATCCTGAGCGTTTTCAGGTTTGATGTTCTCGTGGAAGTCGTCGTTTACAAGACAGACTGGAGCGGATCCGCATGATGCAAGACACTCGGCGAATTCTACTGAGTAGTTGCCACATGGTGAAACTACGATAGGGTGATGGTGCGAAAGCTTAGAGCGGTCGATCCCTGTGATTTCACAGATCTGATCCATTAGTTCATAGGAGCCTTCCATAGCACAAGAAAGTGTGCGGCAGACGCGGTAGTGGAATTTACCCGGAGCTGACTGACGGAAGCCAGGGTAGAATGTCACTACAGAGACAACCTTCATCGGCTCAATCTCTAGTTTCTCGGCAATCCATGCGACTGCTTCTTTACAGATGAATCCATGCTTGTGCTGGACGATGTGGATGAGTGGAAGAACAGCTGATAGCTTGCTCTCTGGGTAATGTGAAATACGCTCATCCGCTAACGCGATGATGTCTTCTGTGATTGCGAACGGCGGAAAATGCTGCTCACCAGGAGTAGCTTCTGAAGCCACGTTGTTTTCTAGAATATTCATTTTAAGTAGGAAAGTAGATAGTAGATAGTAGGAAAGCGGGATTAGCTTATGGATTTCATAAGTCCTCCGAGGATGCGCTTAACTTCCCGGCTATCATTTCGTATTGTCTCTGTATTGGTGTAATCTAAATCTTGGGCTAATAAAAGTTGGTAGTGAACCTCTTCACAAGAAGCTTCAGCAATGTTATAAAATCTTAGTTTTTCAGGATTGGATTTTCTAGTGAAACCTTCAACTATATTTGAGCTGACGGATACTGCTGCTCGTCTAATTTGAGAGGTGAGTCCAAAAAGTTCTTCTTTCGGAAAACTTCTGGTAGCTCTGTAAGTTGCGAGCACAAGTTGATGAGCCTTCTGCCAGGCTATCAAGTCTTCGTATGTCTGAATCTTATTCATGTGCTGGTGCTTTACTACTGGCTACTAAATACTCTCTACTGTTTTCTATCGGTCACATTCGCCCATGACGAAGTCGAGTGAGCCTAGGATGGCTGGGACGTCGGATACCATGGTGCCCACGAGTAGCTCGGAGCAGATGGATAGGTTTACGAACGATGGACTACGGATCTTGAGACGGTGCGGGACGCCTCCACCTTTAGAGTGAATATAGAAACCGAGTTCGCCTTTCGGGTTTTCGTGGCCAAAGTAAACTTCGCCAGCAGGAGCGTCGATGCCCTGTGTAGAAACGATAAAGTGGTGGATAAGCTCTTCCATTGACATGAGGACACGCTCTTTATCTGGCAGTGTGCTCTTAGGGTCTACGATGTTGACTGGGCCTTCTGGTAAGGTGTCGAGAACTTGTTCGATGATGCGGATGGACTGTCGCATTTCTTCCATGCGGACCTGATAACGAGCGTAACAATCGCCTTCTTCAGCAGTAGGGACGTCGAAGTCGTATTTCTCATAGCCGAGGTATGGTGAGTCTTTTCTTAGGTCACGCTCTCCGCCAGATGCTCTTAGGTTAGGACCAGTCATGCCGTATGAGATAGCGTCGTCTAGCTTGATGACACCCACGTCGCACATACGCTTCATGAAGATCTTGTTCTTATCTAGTAGAGCTGCGATTTCATCGATCTGCTCTGAGCATTCTTTAAGGAATACTCTGACGCTCTTGTCAAAGCCTTCTGGTAAGTCACGGATCTGACCACCGATTCTTGTGTAAGAGGTTGTGAATCTAGCTCCAGTGAGTTGCTCACAGAGGTTGTAGATCTTCTCTCTTTCAGTGAAAGTATAAAGGAAAACTGTCATTGCTCCGACGTCCATGGCGCAAACGCCGACTCCGAGCATGTGTGATGAGATACGTGCGAGTTCGCAAGCGAGGACTCGAACTGCTTGGCCACGAGGTGGAAGTTCCCAGCCCATAAGCTTCTCTACAGCGCAGGCGTAAGCCACGTTATTAGCAAGTGGAGCTAGGTAGTCGAGGCGGTCAGTGTAGGGGATAAACTGATTGTAATGCATGTTCTCAGCTATCTTCTCATCACCGCGGTGAAGGAATCCGATGTCTGGATCAGCTTTTGTAATTACTTCACCATCAAGCTCTAGTATAAGGCGTAGAACTCCGTGAGTAGCTGGGTGTGATGGACCCATATTGAGAACCATTTTGTCACCGATGAGATCAGTAGTTTCTGCTTGGTAATGGTCAGCTAAATCAGCTGCTTTTGCTGCATTATCAGGCGCTTGGTAGTCAGTAGTCGTCTTCATAGGTGAATGATAGGATCAGTGGAAAATTAGGATTCAACTTTCCACGCACAGTGAGACAAATTTATGCCCCTAGGTCAAGACGCTTGTGAAACATTTCACAAGCATGAAGCATCTTAATCATTTCTCGTCTCTAAATGTGACGACACAAAAAAGCATGGCGAACCAAATAATGATCCGCCATGCTCAGTGTTTAGAAATACTTATAGAGAATTACTTCTTAAGAGCATCACGGATCTCTTCGAGAAGCACTTCTTGTTTAGGAGGAGCAGGAGGTGCTTTTTCTTCTTCCTTCTTTTTGCCTGCCATCAACTTCTTAACGATGATGAACACTGCAAACGCTAGGAGAATGAAAGAAATAGTGTCAGTGATGAACTGTCCATATTTAATGGATACTTCTTCGATAGCTGGCTTAATGACTTTGTCGCCTTCTTTAACTGCTTCTACAGCAGGAGTGAGAACGTGCTTCATTTTAGTGAAATCGACGTCGCCGAGTAATGCACCGAGAGGAGGCATGACAATGTTTGCAACGAGTGACTTAACTACTGTAGCGAATGCTCCACCGAGGATGAAACCTACTGCCATGTCTACGAGATTGCCTTTGAAGGCGAATTCTTTGAATTGTTTTAGCATAATGTTGTGTGTTGTTCTGTTTTTTTAGTTGTTAGTATTTAGGGGGATACACCTCCTAAATACTAGGAGTGAGTTATCGTTACGCGGCGATTTTCACAAGGAAAAAGTTCCATTCCTTAATGCCTAGAGTGTTTCTCAGGGTGAGAGTGACTGGGATAGCTTTAGGCTCATAGGGTGGTCTTCTGAGTTTGAGTCCAGCTTCGGCAGGGGTGCGATCGCTCTTTTGGGAATTAAGCAGTCTGTCTGCTAACACACAGTTTTCCCAGGAAGTTTCTCCGCCACGAGAGGAAGGGATCACATGATCTACGCTGGCTTCTGAGAATTTAAGTTGTTTCCCTGAGTATTGGCAGATGCCTTTATCACGTAACCATAATGACTTGAGACCTAGTTTAGGTTTGAAGACTGGGACTTTGGCGTAACGCTTGAGAATGATCACCGTTGGTGCTCTGACTTGGCCTCTAGCTGTTCCTATCGCTAAATCTTCATCACGCACTTCTAGCTCTAGCCACTTAGGCCAACCTACTGGGGTGAGCTTTTCTTCACCGTGGATATCTAAGCCGTCTGCATTACCGCTAGCCATGTGTGAGAATGCATCCGCTGGGCTTATGATAGAGATCGCTTGCCAATTTCTATTGAGAACAAGAACACAATGATCATGAATTCTTCCTTTTTTGTCAGTTTTCATCATAGTTACATTTATTTAAGATGTGTTAACATTTAGTCATAGATACTAAGTGAAGACAATAAATAAATGTGACAAAATACACATATGGAACAAGTTACAGTTTCTTAACGTGGAAGGTGATGGTTTCTTGATGTTGGGTGAAGCTGTCTTTTACACTGATGGTGTGGGTGCCTGGTTGGAGTATGGCGATTGCTTTTCCATCACGCATTTGAATTTCTAATGAGCTAGATGACCAAGTCGTTTTGTTGTTAGAGCTGGATTTTAGTTCTAAAAATTTACCTTGGCTTGGTAGATCTGGATCTAACACGTAGGTCGAGTGATGCGCTGGTGAGACTATGCGTAGATTGTCAGAGTCTTGTTGTTGGAGAGAGATTGAGTAGTGCGCACTTTTGTTAATGCTAAGCCAATCTTTGTAGCGGCTGTCGAGATAGATTTTTCCTTCAGTATCTGTGTCGTCTGAATTGGCGATGAGTGGTAAATGATCCATCGGGGCGAAGGTATGAATCGCTGTTGAAGAATGAAGATGCGAAGGGCGTAACAATTTCCCTGTGTGTGGATGGACTTGGACAGATACGATTTTAGCGGGTTGTTCTATCCACTCAGGCGATTGGTTTTTATGTAACTTGAGCATGATGGAGTTGAAGACAGGTCCAGCTCCAGTCACTCCGGATATTCCTTTCATCGGTGTGTTGTCTAGATTGCCTACCCAGACAGCTACGGTGAATTTCTTGGTGTAGCCGATACACCAGTTGTCTCGGAAGTCTGTCGATGTGCCAGTCTTCACCGCACAGGGAAAGGGGAGTCGTAGGTTAGAATCGCTGCCAAATGCTGACGATCTAGCCGAGTTATCACTGAGAATAGAACTGACTAAGAAGACAGATTCACG
>CAKZNV010000238.1 GCA_937132085.1 uncultured Rubritalea sp.
TGATGAAAGCTGTAAAGGGTGTCGTCCATGACGGCCTCACACCAGCAGAAGGCTTCCAGATGTTCAACGACCTCTAGGAAACTGACTTCACTATATAATCAAAAAAGGGAGACTCACCTAGAGTCTCCCTTTTTTATGATTTTTTAAAACTGCTAGTTGGAATTAATTGTCTCTAACAAATTGGGGTTCTTTATAAACTCCACGAGTCATGTTGCCTTGGACGAATTTGATCCTATGATAGTCCTCAGCATGGGTAACAGGGTAGACTAGTAGAAGCTTTAGTTGAGAAGGCTTCACTTGGAAATAACGTATATAAGGTTTCATTGCTTTGCCCTTATGTATGGCAGTGAGTTCGAGTCCTATTAATTTATCTCCAGATAGTGGAATAATACCATGAGGTGCGAGGTTTTTGCTGCCTTTTTTAGTGGCTAACTTAATCGATTCTTCTTGGTTGGCATTAAGAACGACGAATTGGTTAGTCCCTAACTTACGAGTAGAAAGATCGTATGTTTTTACTGCTGGCCTGGTCCATTTTTTTGTGCTCAGAGGTTTGGTAAGCGTGAACAATACGTCTTCTTGGTTCTCTGTCCAGTCGTGGCTATGGAGGAGCTTATAGGTAGGTTTTCCATCTGCATTATTCTCACCTCTCGTGTAGAACTTAAGAACAGCTGATTTCACGGGGATGCGGGTAGGCTTGCCTAGTGCATTAAGATTACAGTTTAACCTGATGTATTCTCTACCTACTTTATAGTAGATAGCGGTTGGTGGCTTTTGATCTTTTGGTTCTTCGAGCACGACAGTTTGGCCCCCTTGGACAGGAGGTCCTGCGCTTTCTTTTTTTCCATTTTTAGCCGCGTCTGCACTGGATGATTCTACTTCTTCTTCGATCGATCCAGCCGATTTCTTGCTAGTGGAAAATCTCGCTAAAGGCACTGGGCCAAGTGGGACGAAGTTGACGTTGAGAAAATATTCTTTGTCCTCTGGTCTCTGGCCTTGTGCATGACTAGGAAGCAGAGCGAAGAGAGAAAGGAATAAAGCACAAGCTGTGAGTTTACGGAGTAACATATCTGTTATAGTTAGTTGTTTAATTCTTTGCCGTTAATCCAGCGGAAGCTGATTATCGTGAACTTTCTACCTAGTGAATTAGGTGAATCCAAAGGATCAAGTTTTTCTTTACTAGGGTCAGGATCCATTGGTGTGATAGATCTCTGAACGACGAGTTCACATCTCGCTCTCGCTCTAACGATGCCATTTTGATCCTTAGATTCACCGTAAGATCTGATCACAAACGTGTCACCTCTTACAGTTAGGTTAGCTCCCAGTTTTGTGAGTAGATCAGCTTGAGTAACATAACTTGCCGCTGCCGCTGCTTCGGACATCGTTCTATTAGTTTCTACTTCAAATGTCTCATAGTTCTGAGGGAGAGGCACATTTGCCGGACCACCCCAATAGGAAGCTCCATATTGGAAATCATTATCAGCCTCTAGTGTGCTAGGTAGAGCTGAGTTCAAGTTTGATGAATTATCAAGGTTGTTATTGAGCTGAGCTTTGTTGATAGCTGCTTGGAGAGAACCATAGACAGCTAATTCTTTGTCAGACACGCCTGGGCTAGCTAATCTTCTGTTTACGAAATCACTTAGACCGATGAATGGAGCTCGTTTCTTGACTTGGACTACGATCTCTCTAGCTAATTTATCGATCTCATCATCAGAGAGTTTTCTGTAGCTACTCCAGAGCTTACTGTCTGAGATATCTGGTGATTCGACACCTTCATCATTTGGTAAGAGGAATCTAGAATAAGGGTGATTGAGCCCGCTTGTGGCATTGGTGTTATTCTCTCTGTTAGGTTGATCCATTCCGTAGAACGAACTTAGCATCGCCTTCCAGGCTGTAATGCTGGTGCTATTGGCGTTGAAGCCACCTTGATAAAGTAAGCACTCGGCCGCCTTGTGGTAGTCACCAAGCTTGGCTTTAGAATCACTTTCTTTCACTGCTGGGTTGAAAACGTAACGACTGTTAGGAAGCTCCTCACTGCTGTTCCACTTACCAGATGGCCAGAAGCTAGTGTCTTTAGGCAATGCTGATAGGAAGTATTTATCCCAAAGACCTAGGTTGGTTTCATAGACAATATCATAAATGAGAGGGTTGGAATTCGCCCTAGCTTGGAGGTGAACATTTTCATTTTGACCGCCTTCAAATTGTTGTAGCTTAGTAGCCCAAGAGCTACTATTATCAGCGACTGATAAAGCAGATTTGTCTAGTGGTATGTGTGGACTAGCGTAACCAGATCCAATGATGTAGGAAGGATCCCAGACATAAGGTGTGAGTTGCACATGTTGGAAATTGGCGATTGAGAAGAGAGGAACTCCTTTAGTTGGGATATCAAATAGCGTAGTGCGCTCAGTTGGTGAGGTGTTGCTGTTATCCTGAAAAACAGAAGATATATACTTACCATTACTGGAGAGAACTGGCACTGTAGCACTGTCATTCCATTCTTTAAATTGGCGCTCTTGGGCATACGGTCCGTATGTGTAGAGGTGAGCTCTTGCTCCAGACGTTCCAGCAGTGCCATTGTATCTGACTCCGAACATATTATCTGTAGGCCAGCGGTGGCTTCTTCCTGCTCTGACATTACTCTGAACAATCGGAGCGTAATACCATGGCTCCTTTAGAGGACCACCGTATGTTCTGTTAGAAAAACTTTCATAGAAGTGCTTAAATCTAAAGCCAAAGCCGATTAATGATTTAGGAGGAACGCCTCCACCTAAAACCTGATCTGAGTCTTGGAATGAACCCATTGGGTAGTAGGGCATCCAGCGGCCATTATTTCCACGGGAAAAGTTATCCATATGCATCTGTTGGATTTTAGGGAAGTTGTTGTTACCTAATTGGTCATAGGTTGGATTGGATGCTCCGCCTGAGGCTGCGAATAATTTGACCGTTTGAGTCTCTCTGTTTCCATCCCAGACTACTCCATCGTATGCAGCCGTGATTGTGTTTAGCTTAGCATCATTAGGTATCTTCCTAATAGCCCATCCACCAAATCTATTTCTATAATAACAATGCAGTTCTGAAGGATCTGTCGTTGCGCTCAGAGGGTTTTTCTCAGGCTGTCTTTCCTCCATGAACCTTGCTTTTCCTTTGTAAGAAGCACCTGCGCTCGGAGCTGTGAATGTTAAGGCTTCTCCAGGTTCAAAGGTCGTTGGTGGAATATAAAACATAAAATCTCTTTCTCTGTTATATCCCCAGTTGTAATTCATAGACGCATCAAAAGTGGCAGATGTGCCATCTGTTTTTTGATAGCTTAATCTACACTTCTTATTCATCTTAAAATCGAGTTCGACATACATTGCCTTTGAGTGAATTTTAATGTTGTATGGGTTCCATAATACAACTCTTGGGTAAACAAGCTCGATGATATCGCGAGATGTTCGATCATATGTATAGTTAGCATAATAATGCGCACTAGAGAGAACCGGATGAATAGGCTGTTTAGTAAAATTTGCAGGATCAACACCAGCTTGATTGATAGAGTTAGGGAGCTGCATCTCTAGCTCGCGATTCCCTAAGCTACCTGATGTGATATCTTTAAGATTATACCAGTTTCTGAGTGAGCCTAGTTTAGGGCCAATGCTCTCACGGTTGTCTCTTGGGATAATAGGGGTGTTGTCATTGACTCCCTGCATAGAGCCTAGTGCAGCTACGCTTCCACTACTGTCTAGATAGGCTGTGAGGTTTTTCTTCAGACCTCCATTGAGTGAGTCAGTGAGGAGAGAGTAGGAATACGGGGTGATGTCATGCACTAGTGAGCTAGTTTGTTCAGAGAGTGAACCATATGCACTACCATGGCCAAAGGATGAGAGATCTACTTGATTGTAAGTGATCATTTTTGCTATTTCCTCACGGTCTGCTACTGACAGATTCGGAAACAGTTCTTGAAGGTGTAGCGTCTGAGATTGCATCAGGCCAGATAGAGTCTCTGGGTTAGAGATGCTTGTGGTCAAATTTCTTTTCGCATCGTATATTGCTATATTAGCTTTAGAACTTTCATCGCTGATCCAGTATGCATAGCCACCCTTTTTATCATTAATGTTAATATCCACTAGAGGAGCATACACATCTTCAGTAGGCTGACGTCCTTTTAGTATCATTACTTGTGAAGAATTGGTTACTGTTGGATCTAAATTTGAACCACTGACTAGCCATGAGAGAACGTTGCTCTGGCGGTCAAAACTACTAGATCTTCTATCTAGAAAACCACCGTCTTCAGCTTTGATAATTGGTGTGTTAGCTGGCTCACCTTTAAGGCCATCTGTGCGAGATACAGCTACCCAATGAGGATGGACTACTCCTGTTATTTCTTCCGTCTCAGGAGTGGTGTCAAACACACTAGCTGAATAAGTCACTCGCTGATCTTGACCTACCTGTTCTTGCAGGTGGGCAATTGCCATGATTGCTGCCATTCTAGCATTTGCCTCTGCTGCGGTTTTATGAAAATCTGTTGCTGATGTTCTAGTCGAGACCGATGATAGAGATAGCATCGACACACTCACGAGAAGGAGT
>CAKZNV010000239.1 GCA_937132085.1 uncultured Rubritalea sp.
CTGGCTCGTGTAGATCAAGTGATACAGGTGCACAGTAGAGTCTATAAGGAGGCTGAACTCGAAAATTCATCTATCGAAAGCTGGAGCCTAGAGTTCCTAAGACCTGGTGAAATGAATACTTTTACCAGTATCCCTAAAATCCAACCTGTTGTTTCTGGCCTTAATGAGATCGTAGGGGGCTCATTCTTTAAGATACTAATTGATGCTGCGCATTGTGGTGATGGAGAGCTGTCAATAGGGGCTAATGAGTTGCTGATTGCTGAATCTGCTTCTAGAGGAGAATTTAATGTCTTCCATGCATCTGTGCCTACGACTCGTGGTTGTCACGCCTCAGATCGTGGTTGGGTGGCGCCTTTGCTTAAAGTCGCTGTTGATGCAGGTCGACTTGAATACGTCTTTATAGAGGTGTTCCAGCATTCTGACCCCATTTTGGAGGCGTTGAGAGAATACGATCCAAGGCATGGTGTGGATACGTCTGAAGGTAGAGGCTATATTGATGTTGTGTGTGATAATTTAGGCTATCTGGCTAATCAGCTGAATAGTCTTCAGTGTCAAAGTTCTGTTGAAAGGTCGTGACTTGTGCGAGGGTTTGATTCTTGGGTTTAGGTGGGTTGTCTTTTATCTGCTAAAAAAAGACCATTCAATACAATACGGGTCGATGTGTTGTGTGGGAAGATATTAGTCTAGTAGAGCGACCTGATCTTATGACGGGGAATGCTCATTAAATTAAAATAAAACGAAAAAAATGATGAATAATAAAAAAACACTAACGACATTAGCTGCTAGCCTCGGTCTTGCGGCAGTGTCAAACGCGGCTCTAGTTCATCGCTACAGCTTTGATACAGATGCTACTGATTCTATTGGCGGTGCACATGGAACCCTACAAGGAGATGCTAATGTTTTAAGTGGAGCAGTTCAGTTGGATGGAACAGGTGATCATGTTGCTTTAGATGCTACTGCGATTGCCATTAACGGTTTTACTGATGTCACAATTGAAGCCTGGTGGTCACATGACACACAGGATGTCTGGCAGAGAGTTTTCGACTTTGGTGATACTAATGGAGCAGGTGCTGGTCAGAACTACATGTTCTATAGCCCTGTAGGTAACCCAGGAGGTGCTCCTGATCAATATGCTGCCATAGCAAATGGAGGGACTTCTGAGCAAGGTGTCCAGCTTAACCCAAGATTGGCAAACGGTTCTTATCACATGGCGATGACTTTTGACGATGCCGCAAACACCATGACGCTCTATGTCGACGGAGTGCAGGTGGCGCAGAATACAGGAGTAACCAATACTCTTGGTGGTTTGAGCAATGCTCATGCATATCTCGGTAAGTCATCTTGGAACGCAGATACAAACAACCTCAACGGCTCTATCGACGAGTTCCGTATCTATAACAATGCTCTAAGTGGTGCAGAGGTCGCATCAAGCTTCGCTTTAGGTGCTGACGCAGTTCCTGAGCCAAGCAGCACAGCGCTACTCGGATTGGGAGGACTCGCTCTGATTCTTCGCCGTCGCAAGTAATCTAATTATCAATATTCTTACACTTGCTATCAGTTCTAAATGGACTGATAGTATTGTGTAGAATATTTTCACTAGTTGCAGCACACAGCTTTCTTTTTCACTAGTTAATGAACACGTGCTCAACCTCCTGTTCTAGCAAGAAGTCAAGCTGAGGATGTAGTTGGGCCTTGCAAATTAACAGTCCAATACAGACTCGCTATTTTACTTAGCTGGGGTGTATGTTTTTTCTTCTATCTTCATTGTGCTTAAGAGGGAGCGTTTTTTACAAAAAAACTTTTTGGCAAATTTCTTACGAGAGAGTCAAAGCTATTCTAAATAATTTATAATAAGTGTAATATGATTAAATTTCTAATGCTATGCTGTTCCCTAGCTGTAGTCTTCGTTAGCCAGGCGGCAACGGTCGCTCATTGGGATTTTGAGCAAGATCTAGTAGATGCAGATGTTAGCTCTGGTGCTGCGTATGGTCATACCTCAGGGCAAGGGGTGTTTCAGGCCGCGGCACAAGATCTGTCAGGTAATGGAAACCATTTATCTACCTGGACTACTGGAGCGTCTGGAGTGAATCACAGTAATGATGTCTCAGCTACTAATACTACGGGCTCAACACGTAGTATTGCGAGTGTGGGTGCTAACGCCTCGGAAGGAATGATGACGGATGGTGGACTAGAGCTTAATGGAGTTGCTGTCGGGGCTTTAGCCGATTGGACGATTGAAGTTAGAGCTAAATTTTCAAGTGGTAGTATGGGGGTATACAAGACTGTATTTGGGATAGATGGAGCATACGGCGCTTTAGCTGCTGTTTATTTACAAAAAACGAATTCTGATCAAATCAGGGTGGTCATAAATGACTCAGTAGGGAATACTAGTGTGATATCACCGAATGCACTAGCGGTGGACACTTGGTATCATGTGGTCGTAGTTAATAACTCTGCTAGTAATACGATGGATTTGTATATTAACGGCTTGAAGGTCGCTAGCACTACAGCTAGAACTATTCCTGCTTTTGTTGACGGCACATCAGGCTCTAATCCTTGGGCTGTATCGGTGGGCCGAGGCTTGTTTAACAACGTTAATTCTGATCAAATGATTGGTTTTATTGATGATGTTAGAATAAGTAATGTAGCTCTGGTAGAGAGCCAATTTTTACAAAGTTTCGATGGTGACAATGATGGGCTTAGTGATGTTTGGGAGCTCCAGTTTGATGGTGTTACGGCATTAACAGATCTAGATGGAACAGCTCCAGGGACGGGAGAAGGTGCGGGTTCGGGCGATTTTGATGGGGATGGATTAACAGATTTAGAGGAGTATCAGGCAGGATCAAAGCCTAATGATAAGGACACTGATGGTGACGGTCTTGAAGATGGTGTAGAGGCATCAGGTAGTGCTAACCCGTTTCTAAATGGAATGCTCAGGACGCCATTTGATTCAGAGACTGATCCCGCTGGTGATCCTACATCTCCAATATCTGATGATTCGGATGGTGATGGAAGTAAAGATAATTTAGAAATAGCATTTGGCTCGGATCCGAACGATGGATCTAGTAAACCAGCTAGTCTGCAAGAGGTTGCTGTATTTAGCTTTTTCCGTGGGAATGGTCAAAATGGAGTTTATCTTGCCTATTCACGAGATGGGCTAAACTGGTCTGAGCTTAACGGTGGCAATGTGGTGTTAACACCACCTGCTGGCACGTTGACCCGTGATCCTCATATTACCCGAGGCAAGGATGGTAAATTTCACATGGTATGGACCACTAACTGGTCTGGAACAGATATGGGTTATGCTTTTTCAGATGACTTGATCAACTGGAGTGCGCCTCAGATACTGGATGTGATGGGTAGTATTCCAAATGCTGAAAATGTCTGGGCTCCAGAAATGATCTATGATGAAGCGAATGATCACTATACCATATTCTGGTCATCTAGAGTGACTGGAACATTTGGTGGTGTAGGTCGTCAGTATCAGACAACGACAAAGGATTTTGTGACATTCACTCAGGCTGAACTATTTTATGAGCCGGGCTGGGATGTGATCGACGCTACTATTATTGAAGTGGGTGATGGAACATTTGGGATGTTTGTGAAAGATGAACGTAACCCTGGTAAATCGCTACATTACACAACTTCGCTTAACGAATCAGGACCTTATGAGATTCCTGCAGGTCCTGCTCTCTTTGGTGGAGCCGCTGGAGGAAACTGGGCAGAGGGCCCTAGTGCTATTAAGTTAGGAGGGATTTGGTATCTATACTGGGACTACTACACTGAGGGGATCTATGGCGTAGCCACATCGACGGACTTGGTGAACTGGACAGAACAAACTAGTAGTCTGACGATGCCTTCTGGTATTCGTCACGGCACGATGTTTACAATGCCCACTACTGAGTTTGAAGCTATATTTTTTCCGCCAGTTCCGGTGGGTGAGCCAGCTGTGATGAAGCATAGATATAATTTCAGTGGGAATGCTAATGATTCGATAGGAGCTAAGGATGGAACATTGATTAATCCTACAGGCAATAGTGCCTATTCTGCAGGGCAGTTGGTTTTAGGTAACACTGGAACGCAAACTGGAGCGAGTGGAGATCACGTGGTTCTTCCTGCTGGTATTATTTCTAATTTAGGTAATGACGCAAGTGTGGAAATATGGGCGAACGTTACTGCCGCTGGTAATTGGCAGCGATTGTTTGATTTTGGAGAAGGGAGCGATGGTAGTGGTAATAATGATTATTACCTAATGTCTTCGACTCATAATAATGGTGGTGATATTGATGTTGGCTATAGGAAGGCAACGGATAATGTTGAGCGTCACTTAGTCGGAGACCCTCCATTAGTGGCATCATTGACCGCACCTACTCACCTTGTTGTGACTTGGGATGGAACGAATAGTATGGTAAGTCTATATGTGAATGGGGTGCTGGTATCACGTGATAATAACCCTCATTTTGATCTCACAGATATGACTGATGTTACTAATTATATTGGTCGCTCACGTTGGTCAGCGGACACGAGCTTTGTGGGCTCATTTGATGAACTGAGATTATGGCAGGGCGTTTTGACTACTAGTGAGGTGGCTCAGCACTACACGAATGGAGCTGATGCTACTCCGGCTCCTAGAGATCACGACAATGACGGGCTTCCTGATATAGATGAGTATGTAGTCATTAACAATAGTGCTACAGATGAAATAGAAACCCTAGACGATGTTACTGATATTACTGATTTTGACAGTGATGGGCAAAGTGATGCCTTTGAAATACGCATAGGAACAAATCCGGCAGACGGCTCTAGTCTAGTCCAAGTAGATCCAGTGGTGAAGAATAGCGTATCTCAAGATATGGTCATTAGCTGGAATACAGCAGGTTTTACTCCAGGTGTGGAATTCATAGTGCATCGTTCAGTTGATCTGGTGACTTGGACTCCAATATCTGGAGCTATCCAGATCCAAGGGGACAGGACATCGTTTACCGATACAGAGTCTTCAACCCTCAATCAAAACTTGTTTTACCGAGTGGAAGTAAACCCTTAGAATGAGTGGTTGCTAAGATGTCTCACTGATTACCAAGTGATGGAAATATTTCAGAGATTTGAGATGAAAAGCTAGAGAGTTTGTCTGGAGTCGCTTGCGTGATTTTCTTCAATTCTTCCTAAATCCTGGGGAATCTTTGATGACGTTGTTAGATTCGGATGGATCTTTGACCATGTCCAAGAGTTTGTATCGATTGAAAGGTTTGTAATTGAATGAGCGTAATGTTGTCTGTTGTCTCTGAGGAGGTGATCTAGAGACCTTCACTCAGCAGTTGCTAATCTAGGGCTACGCTGGCTAAGTCTTTTAGACGGTAGCGTCCTAGGGGGGCACTATAATCGAGATAGCTTTGACGTTAGGTTTGCTTCTCTTGGCGATAGCGTGGTCGTAGCCAGCTAGGTTCTAGCCCTTGCATTCAATGACGTGGCAGCTTGAGCAAATTGCTCTGCCGTGGAAGAGTGGCTTACCTTTAGCGGCATCACCTTTGAGCTTAAGTAGCTTGCCGATAGGTGGTAGTGTCCCGTTGTTATCAGTGAGGAGTTTCTTAAGTGCAGAGATTGCTTTTGCACCAGCATCCTTGAGTCCAATGAATTCGAGTGATCTTGCGTTCACAGCTGGGCTTTTGATCGCCTGGATCATACCAGTCAGCTACGTAGATAGCACCGTCAGCGCCGACTACAACGTCTGCTGGGCGAAACCTGAGTCTTTTTTTTCTGAATGGCTTGGTCGTTTAGACATTTTTTATTAGAAAGCGGCTGATGGCTGGAAAGCACTAAAAGACGTCTAAAATGACCAATCATGGTGCTTCGAGCCTAGTTTATAGTGTTTGTAATTCGCGATGCCTGCTCTCATTTTGACTAAAATCGCCCAAAAGATATGATTATGAAATCTAACGCCATCATTAACCATTCCCCTGTCAAGATAGGGTTCGTTCCTTCACACATAGGTTTAGCTAAAGCTCATATTCCTGATGATCAGGGTAACTTAGCAAGAAGCCCGCAGGGTAGCTTGATCTTGTTAGACGGTATCGAACAAACTTGTAAGCAAGCTCCAGTGGCTATCGATGTTATTCAGGTGATGACATTTCCTGGTGTGGTGGATAAGGATCTAGATGAGCTTATCAACGGGATTAAAAATTTAGGAATCGAGCCACAGTTGATTTTGATGATAGGGGGCGTGAATCCTATGGATGCTTTAGATGAAGATGCGGCTGTTGAGTTATTGTTAGCTCCTTTAAAAGTGGCGAAGAGACATGGAATCCGTAATGTAGGATCGACTTCTGCTGAGGCCTGGATGGATACACCTGCTCCAAAAAATAAAGAGGAATATAGAGAGCGTGTCGCTCAAATCGTTCAGCTGCACCATAGGGTTTATCAGGAAGCTAATCTGGAGGAATCGTGTATTGAAAGTTGGAGCCTAGAGTATTTGAGACCAGGTGAAATGAATACTTTCACTAGTATCAGTAAAATTCAGCCAGTAGTTTCTGTTCTTAATAAGCGCATTGGTAAGTCTTTCTTTAAGATTCTTGTAGACGCAGCTCATTGCGGTGATGGTGAGATGTCTGTGGAGGAGAATGCGGAGTGTATTCGTCAATTAGCTGAATCAGGTGAATTATCTGTTTTTCACGCTTCAGTTCATACCACACGTGGTTGTCTAAGCTCGGATAATGGATGGATAGCTCCATTGCTTAAGGTGTTTGCTGAAGTAGGGTGCTTAGAGTATGCGATCGTAGAGGTCTTTAAGCACACAGATCCTATTCTTGAGCCCTTGCGTAAATATGATGCTAACCACGGTGTGGATACTACTTATGGTCGAGCTTATACTGACATAGTTATTCATAACCTGGTGAATCTAACGCATCAGCTAAACTATCTAAATGCGATCAAGCTGTTTGATGGGGCTAGAGCTACTACGGTCGCGTCGAAAGGTGTTACTTGTTAGGTTGTCTTTTTGGGGTCAATGGCTCACAATCTCTTTGCCAGTAAATGACCACCTAATTCCAAGTTTAATTTTAGAAAGAAGAATTTCATGCCAAAATACAATTATTACATAATCTTGTCTTGCGTCTCAATGTTTTTAGCAACGCAAGCCTGTAGGGATAAGAGTAACAATGAGGTGAACTCTACAGCGAACACCGAGGAGGTGACCGCTGAACTGATCGAAGAAATAGTTGCCTCGGAAGAAGTTATTTCAGAATTAACGACACAACTGAATCAACTGGGCCGCGGAGTCAAATCCAAGAAACTGCCAGCTGACGTTCATATCACAGGGGTTATTGAGGGGGATTCTGCTGAACTTCTGGAAGGCGTCCCCGTTGCTAAAAAGACTTGGAAGCTGGGAGGAGCGAATTGGAATGCTCTCTTTGCGCAATTGGCAGATATTAGTGAGGCTAAGCTGGGAGTTTATTCTGGGCGTTTTGGAGAAACACGTAATGACTTTGAACTGAAGGCTAAATTTACAGCCAAAGCTACTGATCAAGGTGGTCGCACTGTCGGACTTAAAGGCGTTGTTTTACTCAGTTGGAAAAAAGTTGGAGAGACATGGAAGCTGACTGACTGGAACACTAAAAAATTAGTAACTCTAGGGACACCCGCGACGTTCTTTCGTGATGTAACTTCTCAGGCTACTGGAGGGAGTGAGAAGGCAACGACTTCTCTACATGATAAGTGGATATCACTTCTTCTTCAGGGGAAGGCTGTGCCTTTTCCTTACGGGAAGAAAAAGAACCCATACTTGATAATGTTTGATTCGCTTGAGCAGCATGTAGGCGTGTCAGTGGTGGATATTGACCGCGATGGCTGGGATGATTTTTATGTGATGGCGCGCTGGGGAGAGAACCAGCTATGGCGTAACCGCGGTGACGGAACGTATGAGGAAATAGGTCGCGATATAGGGCTAAATATCGACGGCATGTGCACCTCGGCTGTTTTTGCAGATTTTGATAATGACGGGGATACCGACTTATTTGTTGGCAGAAGCCTCGAACGATGTGCCTATTACCGAAATGACAATGGCAGGTTCAGTGATCAGACCTCCGCGCTGGTAAGTGAGGACTTGCCCTATCTATGTTCTTCTGTGTGTGCAGCGGACTACAATGGTGACGGTCTGCTGGATATTTACATATCAACATATATTTTTCCCTATTCAAAAGTGCCACAGGAAATCTGGACCAAGGACTTTTTAACACCGGAACAAGTTGCCGAGTGGAAAGAGAGAAGGAAGGGGGATCATCCTACATTCCACCTCACTTCGATGCCAAACATGTTGCTGATTAACAAAGGCGGAAGATTTGAGTTGGCTCCCGAGCAAGAGGATGTAGCTCTCTGGCTTTGCACCTTGCAGAGCTCATGGAGCGACTACGATGGTGACGGAGATCCCGATCTATTTATCGCTAATGATTACGGACCCGATCTCATTTTAAGGAACGATAAAACTAGCGGAGATAAGCGCCGGTTTGTTGATGTTACCCATAGTTTGGTAGGAGATGAGATGCATGGTTTCGGTATGGGGATAAGCTTTGGAGACTATGATAACGATGGTCGGCGAGATCTATTCATGACTTATATGTATAGCAAGGCTGGTTCCCGGATTACCAAGCAGTTTCCCAAACTCGATCGCCGCACCATAGAGAGCGCCCGAGGTAATAAGTTGTTCCGATTCGATGGTAAGGCCTACGAATTGGCATCTGGGGCAAAGCCACCAAAGCTCCAAGTTTCAGCAACAGGCTGGTCGTGGGGGGGGCAGTTCGCGGACATGGATAATGATGGGGATCTGGACCTATACGTTCTTAATGGATATTACACGGCACCCAAGGAGGTGGCATCAGAGAAGGACTTGTGAAGTGACCATTGGCGTGCGGTCGCACGCTCAGATGAAAATATTCCAACAGATGTCTTTGGTTCCAAAGCATGGGGGGAGAAGGAATTCGGCTTAATGCCCTCTATGTTAGAAACACTGGAGACAGGTGCAGATGGCAGCATGACACGTGCACGTATGCACTCGTTTAGCGGCTATGAACGCAACAGCTTTTTCCTCAATTCAGCAGGCAAAAGTTTTGAGGACTTATCCTCGGTCTCTGGGCTTGACCATATCGCAGATGGCAGAGCGATGGCATTACTGGATTTCAATCGGGACGGCTGGAGAGATGTCTTGATCGTTAACTCCAATAGCCCTCAAACAGTCCTTTTGCAGAATGACTTTGGGAAAGTGTTGAAAAAGCCAGCTAGAGTAATTGCGGTCCGTCTTCATGGAGGTGCTACCTCCTCTCCTAGCAATGCTTGGAGTAATCGAGATGGCTACGGTGCTGTGGTTACCATTGAAACGGAAGCAGGTAAGAAGCAATCTCGTGAACTCCGTTGTGGCGAAGGTTTTGCCGCTCAAAACAGTTCGACCATCCTCTTTGGGCTTGGTGATGCGGAGATGCTCAAGGAAGTTACGGTGCAATGGCCATCGGGGAAAAAACAAACTCTACAGAAGGTGCCTCACAATTCAGAGATAACATTTTTTGAGCGTCCCTCAGAGCTTTCCGGCGGAAAAAGCACTGTGATTCGCAGCTATATTGCAAAGTAGAGCTGGTTCAGCCCCAAACTGCAACAAATTGCCGATTTACACGATTAATCGGCAATTTGTATCTTACGATGTGACTGTAATTTGAAGCTACTGACCGAGCAGCAGTTTGTAAGAGCCACTATGGGGATGGTATTACATGGTTTATGCCATGTGACTCCTGCTTTTGAGCAAGCCACAGACACGATGACTCATCGCTAATGCTCAGTCTTGGTAAGTCGAATTATCGTCTTAAAGAAAATTAAAGAGAGCTGTATTACTTCTTAAAAATAGAGCGCTCGTCTGGGGTTTCTTGCATGATTTTTTTCAGTTCTTGTGCTAATTTAGGGAAGTCTTTGATAATGTTCTTAGACTCTGTGGGGTCTTTGACGATGTCGAATAGCTGGTAGAGATTTCCGCGTTTGTAGTGAATGAGCTTGATGTTGTCTCTTAAGAGCGCTCTGGAGTCACCTCGTTCAGGGAACTCCCAGTAGAGGGTTCTTTGTGTATTGTTCATTACTTTACCGAGCAGCGCAGGAGTCATGGATGTGCCGTCGGTCTGAGGGCATTCTACTTTCGCTATTTCGGCGACCGTAGGCAACAAGTCCTGGAAGGCTACGATACTATTGTTGACTGATCCTGCCGGGATCTTGTCTGCCCAATAAGCGATCATAGGAACGCGGACTCCACCTTCGTAGAGGTCTCTTTTTAGTCCGCGCTTTTCACCGTTAGAATTAAAGAACTTCACACTATGTCCACCTTCATTGTGTGGTCCGTTGTCTGAGCTGAAGATGATGAGTGTGTTGTTGGCGATACCATGCTTGTCGAGTGACTCTCTGATGTTCTTGATGTCGTTGTCGATATCTAGAATCATCTTGGCGAAACCTTTTTCTTGGATAGGCCACTTTTTATCTGCGTATGGACCAAAATCAGGCACTTCCATGCCTCTGTTTTCACGTCTTCCTTCGTTGTTCGCGTGAGGGGTGTTAGGCGTATAGTAGAGGAAGAATGGTTTACTGTGATTCTTATCAATAAACTCAAACATCTGCTTGCGTATCAGGTCAGGAGCGTATTCGTTCTTCTCGATCGAGACTCCAGCTCCACGTGAATACTTAACTTTGTCTTTCTTGTATTTGTCCATTGTCACGTTGTTGAGCTTCACGCGCTTGCCATTATGCACTAGATATTCTGGGTAGAAATTATGAGCGTGATAGGTATCAACGTATCCGTAGAAATCATCAAAGCCTTTTTGGTTAGGGTCGTTGTCCTTGAGTGGGTGGCCAACTCCCCATTTGCCAAAGCAACCAGTGATGTAACCACCTTTTTTGAATAGCTCAGCGACTGTCACGTCTGAGGCATCAAGCTGAGCTACTCTATTACCACGCACGGATGAGTTCCCCGTATGCTTTCCTGTCATGAGTGTGCAGCGAGATGGTGCGCAGACCGTGGAGCCGCTGTAGCTACGAGTGAAGCGCATGCCTTCTGCTGCTAGCTTATCGAGGCTAGGAGTGGTCAGTGTTTTCTGGCCGTAGCAGCCTAAGTCTCCGTAGCCTAAATCATCTGCTAAGATGTAAATGACGTTTGGCTTGGGAGGGGCAGATGAAGCCGTGGTTATAGTGAGTAATACTAATATGATACTGCAAGCTACTTTTTTCATGCTAGTGTGCGGCTATTTTTTGATCTTCTTAAGTTGTTTCGCAGCAAGTGCTGCTAGCCTGCTACCTACTTCTTTTTTGTTGTGTGGGTGGATGTCCTTGAGGTTTCCAATGTCTTCTGTTCTTGCAATGTGCGTGAGTGGGTCGCTCTCGGCCACTGCGATTTGCTGTTTCCAAAAGGCTTCAATGTTAACTTTTTTGCCGTAGTTAAATGGACAGATCTGAACCATGTAGAATGGCTTTTTGTTGTCGTTCCAGAGTGTTCTCCAACGATCACGTAATAGTGTTACTTTGTGGTCGTAGTCAGTGTTGGAAACGTTGCTCTCGCCCTGATACCAGACGAAGCCAGCTACTTCGAAGTTGGTAAACGGATGCACGAGTGCGTTATAGACCTCGCTAGGAACGTTTTTAGCCCCTCTGAGAATCGTCGGACGGTTGGTGTATTTAGCTAGTGTCTCTTTATCTGTAAATGCTTCGATGGTAGTGCCGCCCCATGCTGAGACCATAACACCAACTGGGATATTAGTTTGCTCATGCAGAGCTCTTGCGAAGCTATAAGCAGTGCCTGAGAATCCGCGTTTAGGTAGGACTCCGCTAACAGCGAGTGATGCCGGTGATGCTTCATGCCAGCCTGAAAATCCTTTTAGTTTGAGCTGTGGCGTTTTCGCTGTGGTGATGATAGATGAGCAAACTCTTATTTGAGCGTTCTGTGATGTTTTCACTATTTCTTTGCAGTCGTTGCTGTGGGTGACACGCATTTCCATGTTTGACTGACCTGCACAGAAGAAAACGTCTCCGATGAGGATGTTTTGTAGCGCTTTCGTGTCTTTACCATCCGTGATATCCATTACTAATGGTTTAGAATGGTGTTGCATTGGTTTTAGATTCACCATCCACTTTCCGTCTGTCACATCGGTGTCCACGGTTTGTCCGTTAAACTTTACGGTTACTTTTTTCTCGGAACTCCAACCCCAGATTCGCACTGGCTTGTCGCGTTGAAGGATCATGTTGTCTGAGATCATAAGCGGTAGTTCTAGAGCTTGTGCCATGATTACGGTGAGGTTTAAGAATAGGATGATTAGCTTCATAAGTTTGTGAGTCGTTTGTGTGTGTTGGTATTTTTATTGCACTTCGTGTATAAGAATAGAGGGCTCCTAATAACTTTAATTAAAATTATTTGGGAACCCTCTATGGATGTAAAAAAGCGGTTTAGTTCTTTCTGAGGTATTCTAGAAGGTCTGCTACGTCTTGAGGCTTGAGTCCCAAGTTCTTCACAGATGGCA
>CAKZNV010000240.1 GCA_937132085.1 uncultured Rubritalea sp.
TTTTGTGGTAAAAAACAACTTTAAGAAATGATCAGCATCTCTGTCTAACAATTATTCGATAACATATTGAATCCGCCCTGCTACATCTTTGGTATTTACTTCATTACCTGAGAATAAGGTATCGAGAACGACATGATCACGCACTGACTTTAATTCATCTAGTTTAAGGTCAGGGAAGGTTTCTTGAATTACTTTAGGAATCAATTGATTATTAATTACAGAAGGATCTTCTTTAGCAATAGTCGCTTTTTGTATTTCAGGATTACTAATTAGTTTTTCTTTTAATTCCTGTAATTTATTTTCAATAATATCTTTTGCTTTAGGTGTAGGAGGCACTGCTAAACCTTTGACCAGTATAGTAGTTGTTTTGGTATCAGGTTCATCAGGATCTACTTTCATTTTAAATTTGAATTGAGGTGCTAATATTTGCTCCATCAATAATGAACATGTAATAGCTTTAAGCATGTCGTTGACTGCTCCTCCTACGTCATCCCTAGATGCATCAGGTTCAGCTACTAGGTTGGTAAATTGTGCATGAGTTTTGTTTGCACTGTCTCTTGTGCAACGTCCGATAATTTGAACTATTTCTGTTAATGATCCACGGTAACCAATCGTTAATGCGTGTTCACAGAATGACCAATCAAAACCTTCTTTTGCCATACCTAAAGCAATAATAATATCAATGTCATCAACGTCTTCTACTGCAGCTAGGTAATCTTTCACTTTACCTCGTAGCTTTTCATCATCCTGAACCAAGTTCGCTACTCTTAAAGTATCACCATTTGGAGTAGTTACTAGGATGAGACCTGTTTCTTGATCGTATTCTGTTTCATCACCGAGTATATCTAGAATGTGGTCAACTTGAGTGTGTTTATCCGTATATGCTTCACGTGAATTAACATTAGGAATATGAATTATAGTTTTTAAATTAGGATCTAGAACCTCTCTGAGTCCGTCAATATACTGACCTGAATAGAAGTGGTAACCAATACCTAGAGACTTTAAATAAGTGTAACCATTTAGTTGTTCGTAATAATTATAAGTAACTTGGTGAAATATGTTTTCATGTGCTGGTTTTAAAATAGCCATTCCATCACCACGGAAATAGGAACCTGTCATTGCTATGATGTGAGCATTTGTTTTATCTATTATAATATCTAAAGTTTCACCAATTACATTTTGTGCTCCTTGGGTAACATGGTGAAATTCATCAATACCAATAAGAACATCATTAAATTTGTCGTTGTCTATGGTCTTGAATGCTTCCCTGAAGGTAGAGTGAGTGCATACTAATGTCTTAGCATCAGGATCGTCTAGGAACGCTTTGAATGCCTTTCCTTTAGCCTTAGATCCACTTGAGGAACAAAGGTTGTATTTTGGCTCAATTTCCCAATCATACATATAACCATGAGATTTTAAATCAGTTGTTTTGAATGAACCACCAATAGATTGTTCAGGAACGGCTACAATAGCCTTTTTGATACCTTGGTTATGGAGCTTATCAAGTGCAAGGAACATCAATGCACGTGACTTACCAGAAGCAGGAGGAGCTTTAAGCAAGATGTATTGTTCGTCCTTAGCATCGTATGCTCTTGCTTGCATTTCACGCATTCCATACTGATTAGTATTGGTGCTGTTTCCGTTTCGTTCGTAGGTAATATCTAATAAATTCGACATGGGTTTTATATTTTATATTTTTAAATTATTTTTATGTAATTAGTTCACATTTTATTATGATTTAAGCCCACCTCGGATGAGGTGGGCTGTATATTAAGTTGTTTAAGGTAAAGTTATTCGTTTGCTGTCATTTTAAGGTAGAGGTCAACTAGGTGCTGAGTTCTTTCTTGGTCATCAACGAATGGTTTCTTTCTGTATATTCTTTCTACTACTGCATCTACCTTTTGATGTGCAGCAAGTAGTTCTGCTGGCATTTTATCAGGATCATATAATTCTCCATATGTTTTTTCAGGATATGCTTCTCTAGCATCGATGATCTCAAATACAGCATCTTCAAGCTCTTCCTTAACCTCATCTGAAATAGGAGGGCATGGGAAGTTGTTGTAAACAAATGAAGAGTATCTAATTCGTTCTTCTAATCTACCCGCAACAAGTTTGATCCAACACATATGCATTTTTGAAGTAAGAACACCAAATGTCCAAGCTTCTGCGTTATAGACTACTTGGGCTGCGTTAGAGATGACAGTTGAATCATCTAAGAAACCTAGTGGTATATAATCTCTCTTTTCTGAAGTTGTAGAAGGAAATATGAGGCTTTCTCCTGCTTGATGAGGTCTCTGTAAAAACCTATGTGGTTTACTTGCGAATTCTTTACTTATGTCACTTACCGTTTTGGTAGGTTTTCCCTTTTTATCAGGTCCTTCTCCTGCACGGTATAGATTTATTTTGTTTAGTCTATCATTGATAGGTGAAATAGCTCTAGCTTCAGTTACTTCGTGATCTTCAATCCATAGGCATTTTCTAGGGTTCTTATCTATGAAGTCTTTAGCTCCTACATAATACCTAATAAATTTATTTGCTTCAGGGTAATCCGAAATAATTTCATTTGCTTCATCAATAGTCATATTTAGGTAACCTCCATCTGTGGGTTTATTACCAAACATCATAGATGGTAAGCCTGAAACAGAACCATTACGTCTACCTACTCCTAAGTATGGTCCTGAGTATAAATACTCGTTTATAGTAGCGACTTTTTGAACTCCTTCATCAGCATATATTGTTTTTACTTTGGTGGCTCCACAATTAGAGAGTCCTACTACTACACAAGTTACTCCTGCATTATTGAGTGCTGAATTTTTCCATTTAAATGAAGGGTGAACAAATTCTATCTCTGCAATACCTTCATCTAATATCGGTCCCCAGAGTAGGCTGGCGTGATCGCCTTGACTGATTGAATTAGTAGATACGAACGCAGCTTTAACTTTGGTGGCTCCATTGAGATAATGTGATGCATTGAAGAACCAGCATGAAATATAGTCTAGGTTCTTATATTTGCCTATTCCATATCTTTTAGCTACTGTCTCTAGGTCTGCCTTTTGTTCTTTATTCTGCATACTAGATCCCAAATATGGAGGGTTCCCTAGAATGTATATTTCTAATTCATTACCTTTAGAGTCTAGTTTAGGGCAAGCTTCGATCCATGGTTTAGTAGTGGAGTTTCCTAATGCAACTTGAGCACCTGCTTTAAGGGGAAGTGTAGGCGGTAACGCTCCAAAGTGTTCTTGGAATTGAAGGTTACATTGGTGTTCTTTAATCCACATTGATAGAACTGCTAGTTCTCTTGCAAAGTCTTCGATCTCTATTCCATAGAAGTTATTAAGAGAAATCATAGGTAATGCTTCACGATGACCAGTAACTGCCTCCATTGCTTCATAGATCTCCATTTCAAGGTCTCTAAGCTCACCGTATGCAAGGATAAGGAAATTACCTGATCCACAAGCAGGATCGAATATACGGATTTCTCTGATACGTTGATGTAATGCTTTTAATTTCTTTTCACTAGATCTAGATTTTTCAAGTTCTTCTGCAAGTTCATCTAGGAATAAAGGATTGATTACCTTCATGATATTCTCACGGCTAGTATAGTGTGCTCCAAGTTCATGACGTAATGCAGGGTCAATGACGACCTGGAACATTGAACCAAAGATATCAGGATTGATATTCTGCCAATCTTGTTCTCCATTTTCAATAAGTAGCCTACGTGCTTTCTTTGAGAAGAAAGGTATTGCTGACTGTTCACTAAATAGAGAACCGTTTACATATGGAAAATCTTTTAATTCAGGATAGCTACCATCACCTCTTTGATCTAATCGAGTGAATAGTTTTTCTAGGTAGCCTTGTAGGTCTGAACCATCCTCTTTGGTATGAGATCCAATGGAATTAGTGAATATATCTTTTTTGAATATTCCTGTGTCTTCAGCATAGTAGCAGAATAATAATCTTGCTAGGAATACATTAAGTTGGTGGGAAGTAGTCTCTTTGTTATGTTTACGAATTTCGTCAAATAACTTACCCATGTTACGAGTAGCTTTAACATCGACTTCGATGGCTTTATCTACTCTAAGTTTTTTGAGACCCGCTAGGGGTAAAAAGAATTCTGCTATTTCCATACTCTCGGAAATTAAAACATCTAGGGGTTCTTGCGTGACAACGTCAAAAGCACAGATTCTGTCACCATTGGTAGCAATAATCCACTTTGGTTTATTCCCCATGAGCTTGCTATCTGCTCTTGTTTCAAGAATAGCTTTCTGAGGATCTGAGCACCATGTGAAGAATAGTTTTAACTTAACAAGGCAATCATTCTCAGGATCACTAGCAATGTTGCCTGTTCCCTTTTTTAGACGTGTCAAAGTAGCTTTGGCTATCTCTGATCCTTTTCCTTGGAAACACTCTAGGAATGACCACAAGAACTCTGTTCCTGATAATCCCTGTTCTACGGAATCGAGTTTCTCAGCGATGGAGGGAATAGTTACTAAATGTTTACTCATAATTTGGTTATAGGTTTAAGTGGATGCTGCGATTTGGTCGAGACTATAAACGAATTGGACTCAGACAATACAAATCAGCGTGATTAGTAAGTAACAAACAAAATAAAACTGGTAAAGATATTTTTATATATTTTTTATTATATATTTAACTTATTATTTTAAATGTATTACCTGTGTATTCTATCTCATGTATCAAGTCATTTTCTACTCTATGTCACATCATATGATCTATTTTCTATCTCTGTGCCTTAGCTCTCTACTTATGTCTTATCTGTGTAATAAAAAATGACTAAGTAATTAAACTTAGTCATTCATTATTCAGAAAGTATTTTATTTATTATTAGCTATTATCTCTAATGATTTTATCCTGCTTTTTCTTATACTCTAATTTTGCTGTTTTAATTTTATCAGCTAAATCTTTATATTCTTTTTCCAATTTAGTGATATTGGCTAAGTCTGGTTCAAGTGTCTTTAATGCTTCACCAATTTTAATGTAAGCATCAGGAGAAATGATCTCAGACTTAGTGCTCTTCGGACTATAAACGCCTTGAGCTTGTGCCCAGTTCCTTAGACTCACTGGTGAACATCCATGCTTCTTAGCAACTGCATCAAAGTTAGCTCCTGAGAAATCATTTTCTAGATCTTGAACTGCTTTTTCTTTATCCTGGTCTGTGTAACTAGGTCTTTCTACTCCTTTTTTTCCTGCCATAGAAACCATTAAATATAAAATTATAATTTTGTAAATAAATATATTTTTACATAAATAAAAACACCCACTTTATAAAGTGAGTGTTTGGGTGTTATTTGGTTAATTGATTATACCAAGTCTGTAACCGAGTCCAGAGTGACTTCTTTTTAGGCTTAGGTGGTGGAGCTTGTAGTTTCTTGAGTAGATCAAGTATCTCAGAGTTTTGCTGAGCTTGGACTTTTTGCTGAGCTTGTATTTCTTGGTTTTGTCTCTTAACTAAATCGATTTCAGGTTTTAATTCACTTAAGTATTGTAAACCTTTTTCTTTATTGTTTTCTACTCTTTTTTGATGATCATTTTTTTGCTGCACTGCAGGTCTAATAATTTTATAGACATCTTTTATTTTTAGCATCATTTCATCCCATTCTGCCTTAGTCGGAGAGAATGGAATGTTTTTATTAGAATCCTTCTTTTCCAACTCACGTATAATGATATCAACGATCATAGCTGCAATAGTCGCATCTAGGCGTAGATCTCTTCTGATGCCTGGATACTTCTTGTAATCTGCACCTTCGAGTAAAGCTGCATTTGCAACTTTATCGAAGATTTTTTGTAAGTTGGACTTTTCAGACATATTATAATTTTGGTAAATAATGCTCAGATAAGAAATCAGCCATCTTGTCGATACTACCTAATAGTAGCTCCGCTGGCTTTCTTTCACTTCTTGCTAAGTTTACACCTTCTGTTTCATACCATTCTCTAAGCTTAACTAGTCCTGGAACTGATTTAAACTTACCTCTACCGAACATAAGATCTTCAACAATATCATGCCTAGTATCCATAATGATTGCGGGATAAGATTTGGATATCGCTTTCCACTCTGGCATATTTTCAAGTTTGATATTGTGAGCAGGGTTATTCCACCCACGGTATAGAACTAGCTTTCCTTCGTGATCTACAAGATTAGTTATATGCACTGCTGTAGAGAAGTGGTCGCTTTCGTTAGAGACCGTCCCTACAAGAGTAAAGGTATCTAGGTCTTGGAAGTAGTCAGATGATACCAAGTTCTCCCAAATAGCATTACCTGCTGTCATCATTGCACCTGGTATATCGAGTAAGATAATTGCATGATTTTTCTCTGCAACATCTAGGATCTCACCAAATCTTTCTATTACGGTAGATGGGTTAGAGCAGTCTAAGTCCATGATTTTAGATCCTCGTAGCATAGTCCTTAGTCGTGTATTAGCTGTATCTGCATTTTCTTTAGTGACCTCCAAATTTACTATTAAGCATGTTTGATCGAGTGATTTAAGTGCTGCTGCAATTTCTGCTATAGTTGTGGATTTACTAGCTCCACCCTTCTGATTTGCAGGCATGATGACATGTAAGCCATTTACTTTATTATTATTTTTTGTTTCATTTTTCATATTATTTTAGGTTAAAAATTTATCTGTTTCTTCTTTAGGTTGATCTGACACAAAGCCAGTTGGTTCTGGTAAAACGATCTTAGGCACTTTGGGTAGGATTTTTCTTCTAGTCCTTTTTGATGCTCTTTTTGTAGGTTGTTTGGATTCGACTTTCTGCACAAGATTGGCAGTCTTTTCAGCTACTTGTATTTCTGGTTCTATGCGGGGTCTAGGCATAGGTTCAGGAGATACAATAGGGTCATTATTATCAACTTTATCAGGACTCCATCCTGAGCATAGGTCTTCTAGTGTAGGATAGCCATATTTGGCTCTCCACTCCTGCCAGGACTCTTCTAATTTAAGTTCATTAATGGGTCCTGAACTGGATACAGGTAGAGCTAACCAAGTTATGGTGTCTCGTCTCCACCTTCGAACTGAGGAAAGAGAAATCTCTTTCTTCCCAAGCTCTTTAATAAACTTGTAAATGTAATTACAGTTTTTGTGATTTAGAATACTCCATGCCAAGATTGGTCTAAAATCTTGGTAGCTACATAGCGACTTAGCGATGTATTCTTGGAATGGTCCATGTAGTGGATGTTCGTTCATGATTTTTATATATACATTAAATATTATATAAATCAAATAAATATTACAATTATGTGTAATTATGTTATATTTATTTACAATTATGGAGTAATTATTAACCACCATAGTGCAATTATGTATGATTGTGATACAATTATGGTGCAATTATAGAACAATTATGAACGATAGTGGTATAATTGTGATACATAGGTGTTTAATACGGGTCGCACGCCTCTGAAAGAGGTCCGAGAGTAGTAAAAAACCTATCAATTACCCCGCACTGGGGGTATATTGCGAGACCAATTCTACGTTAGTAGAATGTGCCGTTGTGTCATTTTGAAAAAATTACACAACGGAGGTCTTGAAAAACATATGTAATTTTATATTGCGTATTTATAGTTATATTATATAGTAACAAAACAAGAGTTATTTTATATTATGGCAAAGAAAGGAAAAGCACAGCATGGGAGTATCGAGCATGGGGTAGAAGGTAGTGATAAATGGAAGGAAGATCAGACCATCATCAGTAAGAAGAGTCGGGAGTCTGGAATTAAATATATTCCTGTAGAAGTAGACAAGCATCAGATCTTCAAGTCTGATACATCTCATCTTCGACCTGTAGATAGTAAGGGTAAAGATTTTGATTGGGGCTATTATGTAGCACCTGAGATTTACGGAGAGTTGGGGGTAGCTACCGCAAGTGAGTTCTCTGAAAATCTTCAAGAACATCGTAAGGAACTATCCTCATACGAGGATACAAGTAAACGAGGTGGAATTGAGTATAAGCAAACTAGAAAAAAGGGAGCTGGTCAAAGTTATTTAGAACGTTTTACGATGGAAGTTTCACCTGATATTTCGAGGGGAATTGAGCATGCCATTTCAGTAGGAAGTGATGCAGTTGAATCTATGAAGGATAAGCTCTCTGATCTCATCCCTTCTATAACTAAAGAATTTGAGAATCTGCACAAAGGTTCCAAGGTTGTAGGTGCGGGTTGGCACGTGCTATCAGGGCAACTTCATGTTGATTTATGGGCACACGATTTCTATGATAAGGAAGTGGTCATAGGTAAAAAGCAGAAGAAACAAATGATCCGCACACGTGATCATGGAGCACTTTGTCACTATGGGTCTGGTCAAGGTATAGTAGCCTGGCAACGTCATTTAAAGGTGTTGGGTGATGATGCCATTAGCGTAGCTCCTGCTACCGTTTTGGAGGTGAGTAATGCCATGAAGAGTAAAGAAGTTCGAGCACAAGGTTTGGGTCGAGGTAATGACTCAAATCGTGACATTAGAATGCATAGCTTTCTTGATGAAGCGGTAGCTGAATTAGTTCCACCTTCTGATCTTAAAGAAGGTAAGAAAGAATACAAAGATCATTTGGTTCATACGTATGCGTCTGGGCAAGCTGGTCCTGATCTCGAAGATGATAAGAAACGTGCACGTGTTGAGAAGCTTGCTAAAGCTGCACTAGGTGAAGTAGCTCGTAGGTTATCCACTCCTAAACGGACAATTGAGCCTAAGAATGCTCTGAAGGAATTGGACGTGGTGATTGAAAAAGCTAGAACATTCGATAAAATTAAGGGAGGTGTAATCAAGCTATTGAAGTGGTCATCCAAAGCTAAGTTACCTAACTATATGCAGTCTGTCGTAACGAAGCTGAAGAGCCTCTTGAAAGTCGATTCTGACCCAAAAATGCGTTAATAAATAATATTTATTAAATTAAATAAAAAAGCCAACTCAATTGAGTTGGCTTTATTTGTTATATATTTTTATTTTAATTATTTATCTAAAGGAACTTCTTCGTCTTCTAATTGAATAATTCCTTTAGATCCTGATTTTGTGAAATTTACTTCTATTTTTACTGTAGGATTATAGCCTGTAAGTAAATTTGTTGGTATTGTAATTTTTCCTTGCATTGGTGCAAAAGAAAGTATCTTATTTTTTTGTAGTGGTATTTTTATACCTGTTTGTTTAAAGGTGCTTAACCAACTTGTTCCCCGTAGATTAACAATTTTATATATTACACCTTTTATATTATAATGAAACTCACTTTTGTTTCTTGGTGATGCTTGTCTGTCAAATTTCGCATTTAAATACTGAGCATCTGTTGGTAGAATATTATTCCATAATCCAGGTCTCTCTTCTACATAAAATTCACCCTTATAGATAACACCTCTTGTTCCATCCTTTGCAATAATAGGTGGATAGGTTGTTACGTTTGGATCGTCATATTTTGATTCATAAGGTAAAAACCCAAATTTTTCACCACCTTCATCTGCTTCATCTGCTTGCACTAAGTTAAATAAATTTAATAGTGCAAATGTAATTATTAATTTCTTCATATTCTTATATATAATATATTTTATTATATATGTAAAGATTTAAATTTATTACCTATATTTAAAATTTAACGTTTGAATTATATTTGCCACCACTTACCTCAAATTCTCATTCAAAGCTCGTCACGGCTAAATATGAGCCAACCATCCTTATCTCAGCACAATAATGAAGGGGACATATAAGGGGATGCTTCCAAAAGTGAATGTATTGAGCTTTTATTTGAAATAACGAATGTAGTGAGTTTTTCTTTGTTCTATAAAAATATGTTTATTCAATCGAACGTAGTGAGATTCTGTAAACATGGTTTTTGGGGACCAATTCCCCCGTTGGGGGAGGATTTACTATGTAAATCTAGGTTCTTTAATCGTAACCCCCTTTGGGGGATTACTAATGTGTTGAGTTTGGTATCTTTTACTTTCCCTCTCACGGGCAACTCCCTAGGGGTTGCCGATGGGGAAAGGGAATAGATATCAGCAGGAGCTTTTAGCGATTGCAGTTTATTTGATTGTTTGAACGTTAGTGAGAACATCTGCAGGAGCCGATAGGCGATTGCTTTGTTTTGTATTTTTACTTGTTCATATTTTACGTTAGTGAAATTGAACCATCTGCAGGAGCGGTAGCGAGTGCAGTTAAGTGTGTGTGGGTTGGGTTTGGTTTAGCCATCAGGCTAGGGGCAAGCCCTACCCTAGTATTATTAAAGAGTATTTAATACTATTAGGCGGGACGCAAATTCACCTGTAAAAAACGTCTGTAATCGTTACTTGGTATGGGGTGGACGTGATTTGTTGATTTTTGATTTGTCCTTAAAATGCACGTTAGTTGTCCTTAAAATGCACGTTAGTTGTCCCTAAAATGCACGTTAGTTGTCCTTAAAATGCACGTTATATTCAGAGGAACACTTATAATGTTATCTTTGGTCTTTGAATTAACCAATTTTGGCTATCTTGTTGGTAGTTAATTTCCCAACCTGTTAAATCCTTTAGTTCTTTTATTATTGTTTTAACCTTAGATTTAATTCTACGGTCTTCTTTCATTTCACCATACATATATTCGATGATTTTGTCAGTTTTGAACCGTTGTTTGTTACCTGGTCTTAGTCTGCTACAAATAGCACCGTGAAGAACTTTAGCACAATTACTTAAAGATTTTCTTTCCCATAAACAATGGCTGGAATGAAGACTAGCACCTTGTTTATGTGCAGCTAATGCAAATATTGGGCATAAGCTAATTTGTATTTTTTCTTTATTTGTTTTTTTATTTAATGAGTAGTTGTGATGCAGGAGATGACTACTCCATACTTGTTTTGTCTCATTATCTTCGTAGTTACAGATAAGATAAACACGTCCTATTCGATCAAGAATATTGAGTAGTCTTTGATAAGATTTACCTCCATCAGACCATCCTAGCATTTTAATCAATTGGTAACCTGAAATACTTAAATTTAGGTGAGCACCCATTGACGCTACACCTTTTGTTTTAAGTTCTAATTTATCCTTTTTTATTAATTTTCTAGAATCAGTGATGCGGTGTAAATAAAGCAAGTTTAGAAATACATCTTGATCACTAGCATTCATTGTCCGAGTTCCCTCGGCTTCGATAGTATAAGTGACTTTGTCGCCGTCATCTGTAGTGTATGAACCTGTCCACTTAGATTCTACAATACGTTTTAATCCTGCTCGTCCTACTGTAAAGAGTGAGTTAGAAGTCATTTGATGATGTTGCATAGCTACTCTTTGTTCTTCTTTGGAAGTTTTGATCATGATAAAAACCCTCCATTTTCTTTCTTAGAAGGTGATTCTTTAGATTTCTCTTTTTCACCATTTATTTTATTTTTTAATTCATCACTTAATGGCTTCAATATACCTTCTGGGGTTCTTTCAAGAATAGCTGGATCAAGTGCACGTTCTGCATTGCATTTTTCATGTTCTAATAAAACACATCTAGAACGTTCTTCGTCTGTTAATCCTTTAGCATAGTCTTTAGGTAGTTTGACCATGACCCAAGTTCCACGCCCATTGTCTACTACTGCTGATGAACCTCTAGCTGCACCTGCACCTACGTCTTCACCACGTGCTTTACCCCAAGTTGCTGCTTTGCTTGTATGATGAAGTATAAGAACGGCACACTGGTATCGCTCTCCGATGGCTTCTAGAAGAGACATGTATGCGTTCATATCACCTGATGAGTTTTCATCTAGGTTGTGTGCTCTTCTTGCTGTATCAATGATGAGTAAATCAGGATGAGGTTTATCTTTAAATAGGTCATTAATTTTCACCCAATTAGGATCTTTGTTTTCGTCATAGAGACATAATCTAGTAGGTATTGCTCTAAAGTTCTTTTTAATTACCTTTTTTTCATTTTCACCCCATTGCTCAGATTTAAAGATTCTTCTAGCACGGTTTCTGATACCTTTTATTTTATCTTCTAAAGATAGGTATAAAACTTTACGAGGGATTTGTGATCTTGATAGGTGACTAGGCAAGCCAAGTGACATGAGCATTGAATTGTGTAGAGCTAGGTATGATTTACCAGTTCCTCCTGACGATACTAGACTACCTACTTCACCACGTTCAAGACCAGTAAGTATGTGTTGTATTGATTCTTCGGGGGTATCTAGACAATCAAAATCAATCTCTTTGATTTCAGTTGATTCCTTAACTCGTTCAATGACACTCCAATTTATCCTCGGGATAAGTGAAACTGGATCTATGGGTTTTGGGCATTGTTGATTATATAGTTCTATTTCTTTAGGGTCGTGTATTGGCTCAATAGAGCCTACTGGGTAGCCTTTATTGTAAATGTCTAGGATTCCTTCAATCTTGGTATCATACCACCCGTGGAGGTCTTTGCCTGAGCCAAGAAGCCCTGTTTTATTGATTCCTTCGATATTGGAACCATCGGTAATTTTGTAATAGTGTTTTTTCATTATTTGTTATTCGTTATTTTGCTGATCTAGATGTGAAAAGACAGCGAACCTCATTTTATACCACAGCTGTCAAACCTTATAAAATATAGGATTTTCTTACTAATTAAGTTAGTAAATTTTTGATCAAAAACCTGGAAAAAGACTCGGCACTCAACCTAGAACTGAGTCAAAGTCTGTGAGTTTTTTAGATAAATAATAAAGCCAACTCAAATCGAGTTGGCTTTATTTGTTAGAGAAGTGATTTAATTAAATTACTTCGAATACTTCACTAATATCGAGACAAGTGTATATTCGATCTTGCTTGTCTTTAGTTTGATAGCTGCGGTGGAAATGACCAAATATGCTTTTAGTAGATTTACTAATATCAAAGCATTTTTGTAGTATTAGCATTTCTTTTTTTACGTCTTGATCGAGTGATTCGTCTTCGTAGCAGAATGAATCATAGAACTTCGATTGCTTCCCTCCATGTCCACGTGTCGGGCATGTATGAGAAACCATAAGATCTACGTCTAGATCACCATTAAGTAGTTCCTGGACTAAGGTTAGGGCATTAAATGCAATACCAGTCTTGTTGCGTTCTGGTGCTATGATTCGATCTATAGAAATTGCTCCTGAGATACATAGAATTCCTTTATTTTTGTAAGATAGTAGTTCTACATCATCGAGTAGATAAAGTCCTGTGACTATGCCTATGTGTGCTCTCATGTGGTCTTTGAACATCTCAGCATCATCGTGATTACCACGTAATAGATAGACTTCATGACCTTGTTCAATCAATGATTCATACCAAGTCCAATTTCCCCCCAAATCTCCAACAAATAGTAAATTGGATGGATCTATTGGAAGTTCGATCTGATCGTATGATTCGTGAACATCACCTATAATAAATAATGGTTTACTTGAATTTATAGTCATATTTATTTAGTAACAAAGGCAAATAAATCCCGATAGTCAGCCAAGGTGCATGGGGATTCGTTTGGAAGGAATGGGATGTTACTTCACCTTAGTTGCATCAATCCTAGCTTGTAGTTCTTGGCTAGGTTTCCAGCCTATACCTGCTTTCATAAGTGATTGTATTCTTCGTAGTCCACCGTTTGTGAGCTTATTACTTTTCTTTAAATTTTCTGTCGAGGATAGAAAAGTTAAATTCATAAAGGAATTTTCAAGCTCTGGTGCAACGTCTCTTGGTATCAGGTGATCTACATGAGTGATTTTTCCAATATATTTTCCTTTCTGGATAATGGGTGAACCTCCTTTTTTCAACTTCATTAAATTATATTCAGTATCGAATAGTCCTAGAGCCGTGGCGTATCGGTGTTGGGCTGTGAGGTTCGTTTTAGCTATTGATGGACAATAGACCTGCGTTCCGTTGTAACAGGCATTCTGAGGAAGGTGAGAGTATATAGAATCGATGACTTTCGATGCTTTGCAATCATACTCTAGAGTAAGTCTATTGATATGATACATTATTTTATTGAATCTCGAATTAGCTGCTCTGTCGCTTCGTAGCGTAGCTAATTTTAAAGGATCAAGTAGAGCCGATATCGGCTTTGTAGACTGTTCTAGTGTCTTCTTAACTACTACTTCTTTTTTAGGATTGGATTCTTTTTGAATTGGGTCCTGGTATGTAGTAATCGTCTTTTCTCTGCAGCTGCTGAATAAGCAAGCTGTTAGAAGTAATAAAAAGACACGTAAGAAAGACATTGAAGAAAGTGTATTCATGTTAGAATTAAGAACAAATAAATAATTAAATATCCATATTCAGTTGAGTAGAATTCTTATTTTCAATTAAAACATTAGTAATAATAGATTCAAAATATCTCATTCCAAGGTCTTGATCGACTGCTGACTCAATGTTTTCCATAGCTTTATGTTTAAAGCTCTCTGCTATCCTCTGTGGTAGCTTTGAGGCTATTTGTGGAATGAGAGTTGAGTATTCATCTTTAGTCATTTTCTGAAGGTATATGACCTCATCACGAAAGCGTTTTAGGAGTTCAGGCTGCATTGAATCCTTTAAATCCATGGTATTAGATTCAATCATTTCCGTAGCACCAAATCCCATAGATTTAGTTCCCTGATTATCTTCCCATAAGCTTTGGCAAATTCAAAGTTCTAAAGAATAATTTCTAACAGAATACTTCATTTCTTTAAGCTGCAAATTTTGTTTCTAGTT
>CAKZNV010000241.1 GCA_937132085.1 uncultured Rubritalea sp.
TTTTCACACACCCTTTGAAGCAGGATTCTTAGGGTATATCACTCTTAATCGTCATGTTTTGTGTGCGAAGAGCCAAATTACTTTTGTTGTTAACGTTTTAACTGCTGCTGACGTATGCTAACACGCAATGCCGACATCACTAGAACATCAACGGGAATTTATAGGACTGATTACTCAACATCAGGCCTCTTTGCGTGCTTACATCATTTCACTCATGCCGGGGCTGCCTGGAGCCGCAGATGTGCTCCAAGAGACCAACCTGATCCTCTGGGAGAAACGTGGTAAATTTGAAGCAGGAAGCAATTTTATCGCTTGGTCATTTAGTATTGCACGATTTGAGGTGCAAAATCATAAAAGGAAGGTTCAGAAAACGGAATCACATAGAGTTCTCAATGAAGAACTAGTGGCTGAGCTCAGTGCAACCTGCATATTCACTCCACAAGAAAGTGACTCTCGTATCATTGCTCTGGAGCATTGTCTCAGTAAGCTAAACGTCAAAGAGTATAACCTTATTAAACATCGGTATCATTCAAATGAGTCTCTGATGAGCTATTCTCAATCGGTAGGTAGACCAGTAGGTTCACTCCGCGTCACTCTCCACCGCATCCGCACCGCACTACGTGGATGTATCGATTCACAACTTAACTCCCTTCCACGAGCGTGAATATTGAACAAAAAGAAAATCTAGTCCACGACTATCTGGACGGAATCATATCGCAACAAGAGCTGGAAATTCTCCAAGAGCTTCTTACGCATGATCCAGAGGCGAGAGCTGTCTACCGTGAGGCCATTTTCCTCCACAGCGCTCTTCAGCAGCACAGTCAGGCAGTCAGTTCGCTTGCTACAAATGTCATTCCAATGGAGCGTGTTGTAAGGAGGCAGAAGAGGAAAGTTCTTAAGTTCGCAGCTGTGGCAGCCGTTGCTCTACTGATGGTGAGTCTTGGTGTGATGAGTCTTTTCGAGTCCAAGGCTAACGGCTCTGAATTGACGATCAAATCAGCACCGGGAACTCAGTTTGCCGTCACTCATCAGCCTACTGATGAGAAGCCGGAAGGTAATATTTTATTGAAAGGTTCTAAACTGGTTATTTCTCAAGGAACGGTAGAGCTCACCTTTAAATCTGGTGTGCAATCTATTATTCAGGCTCCAGCTACAATTGCTCTGAAGGATGATGATTTGCTTCATATGCAGGAAGGTTCTGCATGGTTTAATGTCCCTTCAGGTGCGGAAGGATTCAGAGTGTATAGCTCGGATCTGAATGTCATCGATCTCGGCACAGAATTTGGAGTCGTTGTTAAACCGAAAGGCTACGATGAAGTGCATTGCCTACAAGGGAAAATCAATGCCGCCGCTGTGAGAGCACGTAAAGAATCTGCGGACCTCTCGGCTGGTGAATCACGACGTGTCGACTCAATCGGCCGTCTGATAGAGATACCTTCTCATTCTAAGCTTTTCCTTTCAGAATTGCCTACAGCGCTACCTCACATCCATTTTTCATTCGATAAAGAAGATCAATTAATTGCGAGTAATACCCTCATCGGTAGGCCAAATGTTAAAGTAGATACTAGACCATCAAGCAGACTGTCTGCTGGAGTATTTGGTTCTGCGCTTTCTCTCAATGGGAGAGAGCATCTGATGACGAACTGGGAAGGCATACTCGGCGATGCGCCTAGGACGGTGACATTCTGGATGAAAATGCCAAGATCTCGAAACGAAGAAGTTACTTCGATTGTGGCATGGGGTGAGCAGAATGATCATACTTTAAATAACAAGTTCACGATTCATTTGGATCACAGTCTTGAGCGTTACCCTATGTTAAACATTAGTTTTGGAGGTTTCTGGTATTACAGTCCTGGAACTGTGCTTGATGATAACCGATGGCACCACTTAGCGGTAGTCTATGAAGGTAAACTGGATGACAAGGGTTTACCGATTACTAGACTTTACCTTGATGGAATAGATACACAGATAAAGAGAAGCGATAGAGCGCCTTTCACACTCACTAATCGGGATCCGATTAGAGTAGCAACGAAGGATCAAACGCCACTGACCCTCGGAGCTAACCTTTCAGTCGACCGAAATCGCCTAATCAGGGATGATTCCTTTCTAGAAGGCAAAATGGATGAACTTTTCATCATCGAGGGATCTCTTTCTAAGGAAGAGATCCTCCACCTTAAACAAACCAATTTCTTGGAGTAGTATGTTTCTGCTCCTGAAAACATAAACATAAACAAAAACTAAATACAAAATATGAAACTAAACAAAAATCTACTATCACTCATCGCACTTGGTGCAGCCACAGGTGTAGCTCCAGCAGTTACAGTGATCAGTAATGTATCTGATGCAGAAGCGACTTCGACAGCTGGAGTAGGAGCTTTGGGAAATGGGAGTATCCTAGCGGGTGCTTACTACGGTGCTGGCCCAGGTGTTGTGCCAGTTTTCGCATTCCAACTCCCTACTTTGGGCGCTGGTGAGACATTTAGCACAGCGACTATCACGCTATTCCTAAACGGTATCAGCGGCACTCCTGCGTTTAATGGTGATATTGTAGGTCTTACTAGAACTAGTGCATCATCGGCAGTCATTGGCGCAGACTTTGCAGGCGCAGGCACAATGCTTCATGACAATTTCTTCACATCAGCAAGCGCTACAGGATCAAGCACTTCAAATGATTTCACTGGATGGCTTAACACCCAGTATGCTGGTGGAGCTAATGCTGGGAACTTCGTGTTCATTAAAGTAGATGCTGAAGGCACTGCTGGAGTAGGTAGCTTTCAAGGTTACAATGTAGATTCAGCTAACAATGGAACTGCAGCAAATCACCCTGCTCTAGACTACACAACAGTGACTGTTCCTGAGCCATCATCAACTGCCCTTCTTGGACTTGGTGGACTTGCTCTTATCCTACGCCGTCGTAAGTAAGGGAAATTAATTTACATCTTAATGTATTCATCCCATTCAGCATTTGCTGAATGGGATTTTTTTCTCAAACGTTTATGCGACTGAGGCTCTTAGATACTAGTAAACTAGTTAGTAGCCAAGAGCATCAATTGAGGGCTGTAGAATGGAGAGGTGAGGAGCTAGTAATTCCTCATAAGATTCCCATCTTCTCATAGCACTACGATAAACAGGCTTTGCTGCATCAGCATAAGTTGGTGAAAAAATCGTTCGCCCACGGTCTGGGACGACTAAGATATCCTCTTCCCAAGGAAGTTCTAGGAAATCGACTACCTGCTTAGCTACAGTTTCTGTATTAGTTACTAGATCTTCATATCGGACTTCGATCCAGCCATCAGGCAGAATTTCTTTTAAACGTAACCAGACTCCCATAATGTCATTATAGGCGTTCATCGTGTCCTCGACTCTGAGCCAAGATACGTTCGATGTCATCACACCTACTGGTTGTTGATAACAGCTTAAGCAGATATCACGAGGATCTCTGAGAGCCACAATTGATTTCATCTGAGGGAAAAACCGTAATCCTACTGCAAGGAAGTGTGTCAACATGGGGTTCTTATCCAAAATGAGCTGATTAGAATCAGGTGGATTTACTAGAAATTGACGTGCTGACTTTAAGTAAGATTTTCTTGCCTGCATACGTGAGGATTTGGGCACTTGATTTAAGAAATCTATATCAAACAGCTCTGGCTTCGCTGCTGCTACTCCGAATACTGAGCGAAATATCTCATCCTCCATACAAGTGGTCTCCTCCACACTAACTACTCCACTATGGCGATCTAGTATACTTTCTAATAAAGTAGTGCCACTACGCGGATGACCTGCCAGCACTGCTGCGGGAAAAGTATCTTCATTTTCGGCTCGCCACCTTTCGATGTCAGCACGAGTCAGCTGGCTGGTGAGTTGTTTAATGGATTGTGACTTTAGACGGAATGCATCACGGCTCATTTTGATTTCCTTGGCGTAGTCGTTTTCCATGCCAGCTTTAGATGCCTGTAGCACTAGAGCGGCATCTTGGTGTTCGCCTTTTTTATCTAATACCGTTGCTAGTTGGTGGCCAGCTTTCCAATGAATTTCACGGTCTTGTAGTCCACTTCCTAGCAAGTCGCACAGCTCCTGTTCAGCATCTTCAAATTTGGCTGATCTGAATTTTAATACAGCGTGGAGAAAGCGGCCATGCTCAGACTTGGGATCAAGTTTTAGAGCTCTTTCGAGCGTCTCTTGAGCTTCGTCTAGTCGTCCTTGTCTTTCTAGAATTTCTACAGTTTTTAACTGAGATCCCAAAGCCTTAGTAGAGGGAAGAGCGGCAGTAAGTTCTTTATAATTGCTTAATGCGCTGTCTATGCGGCGCATGGAGTATCTCATGTCTGCTACAAATCTAAGCGTCTCAGGATCGCCGGGGGATAGTTCTAGCATTTTATGGAGGCATTTCTCTGATTGTTTGAAATCTGATACTTCGCTATATGCCGAGGCTAAATCTGCAATAAAAGCGGGGTTATTAGGCCATTTTAGGCAGGCGCTTCTCAAAAGTTCTATGGCTTTGTTAGTTTTACCATCCCTGCGAAGTTCTGCCGCTTTCTGCCGCTTTTTAGTGATTTTCTGAATAGTAGATATGTCCATGTTGTCTTGTAGCTAAGGTATTAAAGTGTTTACCCCGTTGGGGGATGTTTTTTGTAGTGCGTGTATTGAATGTAACGGTTTAACCTTTGGATAGTTGAGTGGATCTGGATGAGCGAATTAATTATGCCGATTGTGGCAGTGTGAATGCTTCTCTGCAAGCTCTATCCTGCCAAGATTATGATCATATTTTTGATTTATTAACTTAACTTTTTCTTAAGAGAAATTATGATGGAAAACCGTCATTTTAGTGAATCTATGAAACTCGTTATTGAAGTTTTCAGCTAACATGAGCCATCATCCACTGCTATTTCTCTCTCGAGTGTTTCTCTAATAGTTAGGGGCTATTTGGAGCTCAAAATTAGACTTTTAAGTAATCGATGATTTTAAACCATTCTGCTTGTAGGTATGTCTATGGAATCGATGCTCAGATAAAAATGAGCTTTACGGTATCTATCCTTTATCGTAAAGTTGATCCGATCGACCTAAATACTAAGGAATAATCTACACCGATAATTGATACTAATCATTAAGATTACACGGCTCATTTCGATTAGGAGGTAGTTGTTTTTTAGGTTGCTAATTTGATGAGTTTATTCTCATCGAAGAGGACTTACCTAATTTTATCTGACAGTCTTAGATAAGCCAATTTTTTGAAGTAGCGGGTTTCCTACTTTAGGACACACACAAACAAAAACTAAATAAAATATATGAACTTAAAAATAACAACAATCTTGGCTGTATCAGGCCTTGGAGCTGTTTCTGCGCAGGCAGTATCAGTAGCATTTGATAATGGTGGAGCAGGCACCTCTTGGCAAACTGGTGCAAACTGGGATACTGGAACTCGTCCAGCTACGGATGATGA
>CAKZNV010000242.1 GCA_937132085.1 uncultured Rubritalea sp.
CTATCAATGAGATCTAGAGCACCACCAATACCTGGTAATGTCTGACCACTATCTTTCGCATTGAGACAACGTTTCACGATACTCTCCGCCAAGTCCCCCACCACTGCCAGCAGCGATAGAAGCACACCTAAAATAATCACATGATGCCAGCCACCGAGAACAGAAAGAGCCTCAGGTAACAAAGCATACAGTCCGCAACCAGCTAACTGAGCCCAGAACAATGCTCCTACAAATCCTTCCCAAGTTTTACCTGGGCTAATATGTGGAATCATCTTATTCTTACCGATCAATGAACCAGTAATGTAAGCTCCCATATCGGTAAATTTAGTCACCGCCACACACCAGATGATCAGCCAAGCTCCAGTCACTCCGTCACCATCCGGGACGAATAGCAACCTACTCATGAAGCTGAATAAAAATGCAATGTAGAGAAAACCTAACACCGTAGAAGCCACGCTCACCAAGGCCTTCTCACCATCAATAGGATGTCTCAACTGTAAAATAAAGGCGCTCAGTGCAGTGAACGCAATAGCAGCACCATCAATAGCACCAAGCTCTGGCAATGCAGCCTTACCATCCTTCGCCAGTAAATAACCGACGCCTAACAGATAGACCACGCTAAGGAATAATCCCCAACAGTGTTGACAGGAAAAATCTGCTTTTCTAGTCATCGAGAAGAACTCTCTACTAGCCGCAACCCCTAACACCGTAATCAATCCGACGAACGCCCACGGAGAGCCACTCATAAAGGTAGCAGTCACCGCTGCCCACAGGAGCACTGTGCTAAATAGCCTCTCGGCAAATACTTGTTTCTTGGATTTTTTAACAGTCGTCATCTGCATAGAATCCAAGCCATAACCCTCTCCTTTGGCAAGGTCGTAATCAAGTTAATTACCTAATTCTAACAAGACAGACTGTTTTAGGCATCACCCAATAGGTAAAAAAATACCCACCACAAAATAAATCGTGGTGGGTAATAAAAAAAGAATTTCTATCTATCTGAAAATCTATCGCTTGCGGCGAACTAGCAGACCAAGAGTTCCTAGTCCTAACAACGCTGTGCTAGAAGGCTCAGGAACTGCATTAAAATCAGTTTTAGACGCGTCATAGTTAGTTCCTGATCCAGAAATCTGAGTAGAATCAGTAATTCTTAGACCAAGTCCAACATGCAAATCAGAAAGTTCTGATTTAGTAAAATTATGAGAAACATTATTTAGCGATGAGCTGATAATATTCGCTGTTTGTAAAGTATAAGGAAAACCACTACCAGTAGAGCTCCAATGATCGACACCTATTTTGATATCAAAAACGTTTGCACCTGAATTAGTGAACGTGATTGCGTATTCGTAAAGTGAGTCTGTAGAGGCTAATGCAGTTGAAGCTATCGCTATCGTGCTAGCACCTGTCTCATCAATAACACTGTGGCTGATATTACGTGTGTTAGCATTCTTGTCATAAGATTGCTCTAATCCTCCTACATACAATGAATGATTACTAGCATCTCTGAAAGTAGCTGAAGTATTACTAATCAAGCCAATTTGCATCAATTCATTAATACCATTTGGCGTTCCACTTACACCAGTTTGAAAAGTAGTTGGCCCCCAAAACTGTGTAATAGTCAACGAAGAACCTATAGTCGAAAGATCATAAGATGAACCAGCGTGAACTCCAGTAGCTTGAAAGTTATTTCCAGCAAGACCTACAATAACTCCTGCAACACTTTCTTCACCAAAGCTAGTAAAGATACCATGCCCTTGAGCTTGATTCCATCTAGCATCACCACCTGAAATAGCTTGCTCATTGGTGTTCCAACCAGCGTCCCAGCCAGTATCTCCAAAAGGATTCAGTGTGTTAGCTGTATCAAAATCATAAGAGAATGTTTGAGCAGACAGCGAGCCTGTGGTCATGGCTATTCCAGCCAAAAGGAGTGATTTAAAGGGGGATGTTTTCATATTCATAAAATTGAGGGGTGAACAGCTCTTTTACAAAACCTTACTGTATACGTCAACCTTTTTCACATAAACCTGTATATAACAGAAATCTACATGATCAAGTTCCTTAGATATTATAAAGACTGCTATTACTCAATCATCTTCATCAGACGATCATAGGCTGCCTTCACCTTCTCATCACGAGGATATTTCTTAAACGCAGCGGCATAACTCTCTCTAGCTTTCTTCAAATCTCCCTTCTTCTCGTAGAAAACACCGATTTTATAATCAATCGTCTCATATGCCTTCTTCGTCTCTGGGTGACTCGGCATACGTTGATACGCTTTAGTATATGTATCCCTAGCTAACTCCATCTTCTCCTGACTCTCATAATAACGAGCCAGCTTATACTCCATCGGATAGAGTGAATTAGCAGCAAATAGTCTTGATGGTCCCAGCTGTAAATCGATTGCCTCGTTATACCAGTTTAGAGAGCCTGCACCGCTCTTCTCTTCTAGCATTGCCACTACCTCATTATGATAAATTCGCAGCGTTCTCTGTGAAATGAGGTAGTGAGGGTAATATGATTTCTTCTGGACTTTAGTAGAAAGAACTTTGAGTTCATGGATCACTCTCGCTAGTTCACGAATCATCTTTTCAGCCTTCTTCTTATCACCTTGTTTCAGTGAGAGTAAACTTAGACCGTATGCTTGATAACCCTTGATCACCTTATTCTGAGCTGATTTCCCAGTATCTTTAGAGTCTATTTTAGGCAATGCTGCTAGCCCCTTCTTGATCGATCCCACTGTATTTTCAGCGAACAACATCTTCGCATCTATCAACTGGTAGCTCCATTCATACAGACCGTAAACAGGCGAGCTTCTTCTAGAATACTTAGCCCCCTTCAGCTTACTCATCACCGCTTGAAGACTTTTCTTGTCGCCTAACTGATAATACACGACAGCAAGAAATGCATACGTTCTGTATAGCCCATCACATTCAGAATTTTTAGCCTTTGATTCTTTCCTCCAGCCTTCATACAGCCTTACCGCATTCTCAAATGACACTTTGGCTTGCTCAAGATCACCAGTGCGCCATGCAGCATAGCCTAATAGAGTTTGCCAGCTTGGAATTTCATCACTGATTAACAGAAGTTTATCCACATACGGCAGAACCTCCGTTTTTTGATTCACCGCATTATATGGAGCCTCTATCTTCATCATCACATAGAAATTCAGCGCCAATGGATTATTCAGATTCTTGTCCAACACAGCCTTAATAGACTTCACAGCCCTCTCCTGCTTGAGGTCAGCATTGCCAAAACTGTTATATTTACCACGATTCAAAAATGGCTTCAGTAACTGTAGTTGCAGATCATTAGGATATTTATCCGCCAGTTGAGAGAACTCCTCCACACCTTTTCTGAAATTTATCGTATTCAGAGTAATCACGGCAATCGCATATCCACGCTCAATATCTGGATAACTAAACTCACCATCAGCATTCTTGTGCTCGATCAGAGTCTGCATTCGGTTGATCGCCACGCTTCTATACTTCTTCCACTCGTGCTCAGGATTTAGCAGTGACATCACCACTCCGCTATATGCCATCAGACAATGATCATCTAGCTTCAGCGCTGCCGCGAAATGCCTGTATGCCTCCACATCCCACTGTGCATGTAGTAGCGCAAAGCCTTGTTTCACATGATCTCGCACCTTCTCATCAGAAGAAGAAATCGATAAATTTAACTCACCCATCCCCTTCCACATCTTAGGTGTAGGCATCGCAGCGATCGGCGGAGCTACCACCTTCTTATAGTTAAATTTCTTATCAGCAGCACCACCAGTTAGGCAAGTCAGCAGGCAGCACAGCAACGAAAGGCTAAGTAATTTCATGCCGCTACTATCACTGCATTGCGACAGATTTCAACACGGAAAAAGAAATCTATAAGAATTTCAGTAAATAGACACCATCGAGGTTCGATAGCTTGATGTTTTTCATTTCTGACAGAATTAACAAAATGTAACAGAATTTACGCCACGACAATGAAACTCCTAGTTCCAGAGCCAAAAAGAGTCGCATTTCTCAGTCATTATCACAAACGATCTGAACATCCAATTTTGTAATTTCTGTTAATTCTGTCCCCAAAATTCCCCTGTGAAAAATACATGCCGATAATTTCATTAGATAATCATTTCCTCCTCCCATAAAATACGCTAACTCATCCCCATGAGCACAGCAAATCACAGCACCACTTGCCGTATCGACACCACCTTCAGCAAGCTTAGTGAATCCAGCACCCCAGCATTCGTAGCCTACGTCAGCGCTGGCGATCCTACACTAGAGAAATGTCTAGCCATCATCCGCTCCATCGCAGATGCTGGAGCAGATGTCATCGAGCTAGGTGTCCCATTTTCAGACCCATTAGCAGACGGAGCAGTCAACCAGCTCGCTGCTGACCGTGCCCTCAAGGCCGGCTGCACACTAGCTAAAGTCCTCGACCTCATCAGCGATTTCCGCACCACTCACCAGACTCCTATCGTTCTATTCACTTACCTTAACCCTATTTTCACCTACGGTTATGAGAAATTTGTAGTCGATGCCAAGCAAGCTGGAGCAGACGGAGTCCTCCTCCTAGACCTTCCACCAGATGAAGCGAAGCTAAACAAAGAGTTCGCTGAAAAACACGAACTCAAAAACATCACACTCATCGCACCCACTTCACCAGCGGAGCGCATCGAGTCACTGGCCAAGCAATCTCAAGGCTTCATCTACGCACTCTCTAGAACAGGCGTCACCGGAGCTCAGGCAGCACCGTCACAGTCCATCGGCGCTACTGTCCATGCTATCAAGCAGCACACAGACGTCCCAGTCTGTGTAGGTTTTGGAATCAACACTCCGGATCAAGCGGCCATGGTAGCCAGCGTCTCAGACGGCGTCATCGTAGGCTCAGCCATCGTCAACCAGATCGCTGAAAATGCCGACAAGTCACCACAAGAGCTAGCCACTATCATCGGAACATTCGTTAAGCCCTTGATTGATGCTACGCATCAGTAGCTAGTATTCAGTAGTTAGTAGTTAGCGAGCAAAGCTCTAGAACAACGTCCACAGAATACACAACAACCCAAGCAAAATTCTGTTAATCCTGTAAATTCTGTCAAAAAAAGCTCCATCGTCCACCAATCAAAAAAATCAAAGTAATCCACAGTCAAAACAGCAACAACCCAAGCAAAATTCTGTAAATTCTGCTAAATTATGTTAATTCTGTAAAAAAGCTCCCCACTAAAATCACACTTCAAATTTCAAAAGCCATGAGCGACCAACCAGAATCTCCAGAGAACCAGCCAGCAGAAGAATTCAGCGTAGAGGAATTCACGAAAGTAACATCCACCTTCGTGCGTTACCGCAATGTCCTCATGGTCAAGGCTCAGTTCACTCCTATTTATACCGACTACTACCTCCACCTCATGGAGCAGAAGCTACGTCACAAGGAAGATCTCGACCAGAAGCTAAAGGACCTACTCGCTTTTCTCACACTCCACCTAGTAGCTCGTCCATGGGCAGAAACCATCGCATGGACCATCACACTCAGAGCACCAAGAGTGAATCTATTCGTCACAGGAAGTTCACTCTTTGAGAACATCACTGGTCACCTGTTCACTGAAAACATCAAGGAACCAGACCGCAATATTCTCTACTCTCAGACACTCGTAAAGAACACTGAAGGCAGAAAATCTACTATCGAGCTAGAAACCACCGATCCAGAGAAATGGATCGAAAGCTACTACTCTCAGAGCGAGCAGCGCCCAGCCAGAGCCTTCGCACTCGATGACGAAAACTACGTCCTCCTCGCAGCTCAGCCAGACGCTGACCTAGAGTGGCTCAATGGACTCACCAAAGAAGACGTCGAAAAAATCTTAGAAACAGAAGAAACCAAAACCTTAGAGACACGTAGATTCCGTTTCCACTGTGGCTGTAGTGTGGATAAGATCCTCCCTGCTCTCGCTGCCTATAAGGACAAGAAAGAAGAACTCTTCCAAGGCGACCCAGCCATCGAAGCCGCCTGCCCACGTTGTGGAGCCAAGCACCTCGTCACACCAGACATGCTATAAATTTCAACAAACCCCGATCATCATGACCGTTTCAGAACAATTTTCAAACTACGTCCTCCCTACTTACGGACGTTTCCCTATCATCCCAGTCAAAGCCTCAGGCACCTACCTATGGGACGACCAAGGAAAGCAATACCTCGACTTCTGCACAGGCATCGCCGTCTGCAGCATCGGCCATTGCCACCCACGTCTAACAGCCGCTATCCAAGAGCAAGCAGCCACTATAATGCATTGCTCTAATCTCTACCAGATCCCACAGCAGGCACAGCTTGCGCAAATGATCGTAGAAGACTTCGTAGAGATCCCAGGAAAAGTATTTTTCGGCAACTCAGGCGCAGAGGCCAACGACGGACTCATCAAGCTAGCTCGCAGATTCGGCCACGCACAGCCAGCAGCAAATGGCAGCGCTAGAACAGAGATCATCACCTTGAACGAATCGTTTCACGGCAGAACTCTCGGAGGCCTATCGGCTACAGGTCAAGCCAGCATCCAGACCGGCTTCTCCCCTATCCTACCAGGCTTCCACTACGCAGATCTAAATGACATCGACAGCGTCAAAGCCCTCATCAATGAGCACACCTGTGCCATCCTGTTAGAGCCTATCCAGGGCGAAGGCGGAGTCAACGAAGCCACCAAAGAATTCCTAACAGAACTCAAGCAACTCTGTGATCAACACAACCTTCTCCTCATGCTCGACGAAGTCCAGACTGGCTTCGGACGCATGGGTGAAAACATGTCTTGGAGAGCCATAGCTCCCGAGATAGAGCCTGACGCCATCTCATGGGCCAAAGGCATGGGCGGAGGATTCCCTATCGGATCATTCTGGACATCAGACCGTGCTATCGACGACGCAGGCACCACGCTCAGCTCAGTGCTAGGCGCTAAATCCCACGGCTCCACCTACGGCGGAAACCCACTAGCCTGCGCAGCCTCCATCGCTGTCCTCACTGAGATCAAAGAAAGCAATCTCTGCCAAAACGCAAAAGACCAAGA
>CAKZNV010000243.1 GCA_937132085.1 uncultured Rubritalea sp.
AACACGACTTCACCTCTACGGGTGCGGCTGCGTTGGTTAGTCATGGCCTTGAAGTAGGCTATTTTAAAGGACCAGGCTTTAAAGTTAGTTCCAGCTTTGTAAACTTGCCTATTCTCCCAGAGGAATAGGTTGGTTTCTTGTAGGATGTCATCAACGTCACTGCTCTGTCCAGAGATCGAGATGATGTAGCCACGGAGGGCGCTTTGAGTTTGTTTAATCTGGAGTTCGAAGTCCACTTCAGACAACACAGCAGCCTCATCCTCGGAAGGATGCTGGCTACTAGCTGGATCTGGAAGTGGCTTCATTTAGTTGGTGGCGATACTCAGTCGCCTCTATCTGTCTTTAGGTTTAGGAATGATAATAGGGAATCTCTGTAGAGAGAATACAGAAATCAATTATTTAGTAGGAATGAGCTCCAAGCAAAGCACTTCGAATGGTTGAAGCTTGAAGGTGACTTTGCCTGTGAGTTTTGCTTCCTTAAATGTCTGGTCTTTATAGGCATTCTTAGCCTCGAAGCTAGTCGCCATGCCTGCTGGAATCTCGAGTGTTTTGCTGAGGTCTATGGTGAGTTCGCCAGGTTTGTCTGATGGATTTCTCAGTGTGATGATGGATTTCTCAGGTGTCCAAGATGCCCATCCATAGACGCCGAGCTTGAGCGGGTCTCCGCCTACCCAGTGTGAATCGATCAGCACTTTTTCGTTCTTCTTAGCCCACTTGGCAGCTTCCGCAACTTCGTCCCATGCCTTTTCAGTCATCATGTCAGCAGTGAGGTAGAGTTCTTGGAGATTGGCTCCAGTGCCGAAGAATGAACGTGCTGCGTTTTTGAAATCTGTGCCAGCTTTCGCTACTTTGACTCCTTGGAAATGGCGACCTAGGACAAGTCCGTGGTGCATTACTGAGTTCAGAGGATACAGAGGTGCTGGTTTGACGAACTTTTCATAACATCCCCAGTCACGGAAGGTCAGCCACTGTTCACGCTCATCGCCTACGCCTCTCCATGAGACATCACCTGTGCCGGTGCGCCATGTGCAGTCGATGTGGTTTAGCCAGAATGGTGAAGGCCAGGTGCCTACGGTGACGTTGATGAAGAGCTGAGGGTCATGCTTCTTGAGCTCTCGTCCGCACTGGATGAGTGACATGAAGTGTGGGCTGACTCCGCTGCCAGCTTTGTCCCACTTGTAGTAGTTGACGCCGTGGTCTTTCATGAGACCGAGGCATTTTTCGTAGAACCAATTGTAGTAACCAGGCTGCGATAGATCCATAGTGTCCTCGATGAGTCCCATTTTCTTAGCATGGGCGGTGCGTTCGTTGGCTCCACCGTATCCACCGAGTGGGGAAATCCACACTCCTAAGTTGCTCTGTGCCTTACGTGAAGCAGCCGAAACTTCGTCAAATCCGTTAGGGAATTTCTTGCGATTGTATTCCCATAGTCCTGCGTTGTAGTCGTCCCATCCATCGTCCATGACGAATGAATCTACGATCACTCCACGTTCTTCGGTAAGCTCACGGTGGTAGTCTTCGATCACCTTCAAGAATGTCTCACGAGTAGGCTCAAGTCCGAGATCATACCAGCAGTTGTAGTGGAGAAATTGGTGTGATGGGGTTGAGCGTTCGCGTTCTAGGTAGTAGTTGAATGCACGGCGGAGTTGGTCCTGAGGATAGACTCCGATGACGCTGGTGAAGTCGTAGTTGACCCCTTTTTTGATCGGGAGGTTACACGGGAATCCACTGCGGAAATTTCCATCACCAAAGTAGTTTGCTGTAAATGGCATTTCTACTCCGAAGAATAATGAATCGCTCGCTACTGGGCTACCTGGGACGGTGCCGATCTGTCTGGCTCCCTGTGCCTTGCCGCTGAGGAACTGAAGTCCGTGGATAGTGAGTGCCTTTTCGCTGGAAACGCTGTAGCTCTGGCTGATGTAGTTCGAGCCGTCACGTAGCTCTGCATTCCATAGCACAGTGACGCCTGACTTATTGTGTTCAAGCGTAGCTGTGAGGATCTGAGCATCTTTAGCGCTAGAGATGGTGACTGGTGATTTTAGGCTAAATGTGGTCGAGCTTAGGTCGCAGTTGAGAGATGGAGAGACGTCTTTTGCAATAATTTGCTCACCAGCGGTGCTTTGAATAGTGAATTTTCCTTTGGCTCGGATATTTGCTACGAGGTATTTGCCATCATCGAACTGAAGCGTGATGCCAGGGCCCCAGCTCATGCCAGTGTCGTTGCCTTTTTTGATCTTACAGCTGAGTCGTTGCCAGTCAGCTGCTACCTTGTATTCAGCGTAAGCAGTGCTATTGGCATTGGCGGAGATGGTGATCTGTTCGTTAGCTATTTCGAGTGTAGTGCCTTTTCGCTCAGATTTATGAATGAGAGTCGGCTTAGAGGTGATGTCATCGATTTCGCCAGCTTGGTTGAGCACGGCGATTTGTTGGAATTCGCAAACTCCCATCTCACCAGCAGTAGCATAGTCTACAGCTTGTCCCTTGTTGCTAGTTTTACCAAATCGGACTGACTTTAGTTTTCCTGGGAAATCAGCAAGAGCTAGAGAGCTAAGAGTCTCCCAGCTTTTTCCATCATTAGAGATCGTGATATTCAGATGTGCGTCTTTCTTCTGAATGCCGAGGAAGATGCGATCTGGATCTTGAGCTTGAACCTTAGTAGCGATAGAGAAAAGCTCACCATGAGAAGTGAATGATTCATTTGATGCTTTATTGAGAACGGTTGGTGCTAGGAGAGTTCCTTGGTTCACTGTCCAAGTCGCTTTTAACAGGTTGTTTTCGAGGCTGTAGGAGTCTGCTGACTTGGTCGCTTTAGCTGAGCTAGCAGGAGTGCCGGGGTAGGCGATGCCAGCATTAGCGGCCGTGCTGAGACTGACGCCGAGAGCGAGACAGGTGGTTAGGATTCGGTTCATAATTTTGTGGTTTGGTGATGATAATTGAAGATCACAACGAATATGTCCGCAGTCTAAAAAACCAGACAGAGAAAATGTATGTTTTTTGATTTAGGGGGATTTGAGTGATTAGGTGATTAGGTGATTAGGTTTTAGGTTTTAGGTTTTAGGTTTTAGCTTTTAGGTGAGCTGGGCATCTTCCCTGAAAGGGAAATTTATATCAGGATAGGGAAAGGAACAGCGTGACGCATCTCTATTACCCCGTATCACCACCAACCGTTCCCTGAAGGGGAACCTTATGCTGTTTCAGGTCCGATTTTTCATTGAGGGTGATATTATTGCAGAGAGATCGATGAGTTTTCAGATCGATTACAGGCAGATTGAGCAGGTGTGTTATATCAGTTTTGAGGAGAAGTATGTTTGGGATTGATCCGATCGTGTTCCGCATAAAGTTCCCCTTCAGGGAACGCTATGCGAGATGGGGCTTTTAATAGGGATGCGGCG
>CAKZNV010000244.1 GCA_937132085.1 uncultured Rubritalea sp.
CTGAGGATCAAGCATCCAGTCACGGGTGAGAGGTTGACCTTTATCAAAGAGCCTAACTTTTAAGCGCATTGAGGAGCTAAAAGCAACGTCCATTTTTTATCACGTTCGAAGGTCAAACGAAGCAATAGGGGTAGTCCTATAATTTAGAATTTCATATTCCTTTTTCTAACTTGCTTAGCCATTTTTTAGCCTCTTTGCTTTTTCTCCTGAAGGGAGATTATTTGCATAGCCTAGGGTTTCAACCCTAGGACAATGAATACTTAATTTGACCGTGCTGAAGGCACGGAGGAGAATTTACTCAGGCTAGTTGTCTCCTAAGATATCGAAGGTCTAACACTAGCTGAGGACCTCTTTGAAAAACTGTCCACGAAACTAGGTGATTCACAATTTCCGGACTGGCGCCTTTGCTTTTCATTATTGGCAGGAAGCAATCCTAGCCACTGGTGCTCTCTGCTACCTCTTAGAACGGATGAGGTAGTCTGCTGGGAATGACCAAACAAGCTTACCAGCAGCTCTCACTAGGCCTCGCTTTTGAGGAGATTGGCCACGTTTGATGATAGTGATCAGATCATTACTGACCCACGAGCTAGCTCGGTGATAGCTATGACCATTACCTGACCTAGATCTCGGCGCACCGGAAACGTCGATAAAGTTGAGCTTATTGTTGTTGATAAACCATTCCTTCACATGAGGAGACAAGTTAGCCGGATCACCTAACTGGCCAAGCCGTGAGAATGAGAAAACCTTCTTTGAGAGCTTCAGAGCCAAATCACTTTTAGAGAGGTAGAGGTTGTAGGCATCAGCCGTATCTATCAGACCGTCATTGATTGCCATTGCAAATTGCTCAGGGTCATAATCACTAGCTATCAGCGCCACTTGGCCAATACGTAATTTCTTCTTCTGAGCTGCTGAAGGGTTGGCCAATGCTAGCTCTCTAAGGGCTGTAATCGTCACCCTAGCACCAGCGCTGTGCGCTATGATATTGATTTTTTCAGCCTTCGTGTTGTGACCTAAATATTGGATAAATCTCCTCAGATTAGCACCACTGACACGAGAGGTTTCTACATCATGTAGATAGGAAAAAAACTTGGGTGTGGCAGGCCAGGAATAGGACACACAGACACCATCGTAACCCATGTAACTCCATAGTTCGGCAGCTACGAGTATTGGCTTATTAAAGGCGTTTTTATAGCCATGCACATAGATGGTAATTTCTTTCTGATCGGAACTAGCCAGCTTACGATTCACGAGATCTGCGTATGATTTACCAGCCTTTTTCATGCCCACAAGCTCCTCAGAACTGGTCAAATCTCCATAGGGCAAATGATTCGCTAGATAACCAAGATTCGTCACTCCTGTGACACGACCGACATAGGGCTTTATTTTCTGGCCAGCTACCGGGAGAAGACGGATTAGTTCATCCCCCAGCTGTTGCTCCCCATAGTCTACATGGGCCACCCCGACGCGAATCACACTACTGCGGCTACTGGTGAACTGAGTGTCTCCATCTTCCGAATACTGAAGTTGCCTGTCAGTAGCATAGAGAATGCCCTTGTATGGAGCCAGCTTCATATATTTCTTCTGAGCGAGATCCAGCTTCTTACTCTGATTAAAATGTGCCGGGCTAGGCATCAGATCAAGCTGATTTGGATTACTACCACAAGCCACAATGAGGATCGGTATACTAATGGCAGAACAGAGCTTGAGAAATGATTTCATAAGAAGGATATGAACAGCTTAGCCGCAAAACCACTGTAGCGCAAAGCGTATAATAAAGGCGTTAGAAACGTCCACAAAGAAGGCGCCAACCAGAGGCAAAAGGATGAACGCCATCGGTGCTGGGCCATGTGTTTTGGTCACTGCTGTCATATTCGCAATCGCCACCGGAGTCGCTCCAAGAGCGAAGCCACCGAAGCCAGCACTGAGCACTGCCGCCTGATAGTTTTTCCCCATCAGCCTAAATAGCACGAACACGATGAATAGGAAGGCGATCAATGTCTGCATGGCTAAAATAATAAACAATGGCCCAGCCAAGCTAGCCAACTCCCACAGCTTCATGCTCATCAATGTAATCGCCAAAAATAGGCCCAAGGAGAAATCTGAGACGACCGCGATAGAATGGGTGTGAGCTGGCCAAGAGATTTTAGGGAAAAACACAGGGACCGTGTTAGATAAAATAATTCCCACGATCAGACAGGGAACGAATAGTGGCAAACTGAAGTTGAGCGCCAAGATCTGCTGATGAATGATGTATCCAGCAATGATACAGATGTGCATCACGAGGATTACATGCATGATATTAAAATGGTTGAGCTGTTGCTCGTTTTTACTATCATGCGGCAAGCCTACCGTATGAGACTCATCGCCAGAAGGCTTCAAACCATGCTTGGAAATCAGGAACTTTGAGATTGGTCCACCGATCAAGCTGGCTATGATCAAGCCTAACGTCGCACTCGCAATACCTATCTCCAGAGCGTTTTCCACCCCTAATTTCTGGACCTCTGGAGCCCATGCTATAGCAGTGCCGTGCCCTCCTATCAGTGAAGTAGAACCAGCCAGAACACCTACTGCAGGGTCTTGACCTACTAACATGGCACTAGCCACCCCGACACCATTCTGAACAACAATGAAGCCAAGTGTGAGCGCCAATAAAATGATCAGAGCCTTGCCACCTTTGAGCAAATCAGAAAGCCTAGCATTGAGGCCAATACAGGTAAAAAAATACACCAACAGCTGATTCCTAACAGAAAGGTCAAAGTCTATCGCCACTCCCAATACCCGATGGAGCAAAAAGATAAGAACAGCAGCCAGCAGACCACCAGTCACAGGCTCAGGAATATTGTATTTCCTCAGCACATCGAAGCGACGGTTCAGGTGCACTCCAGTAAACAACACTAAAATACCTAGTGTGATCGTTAAAAAGCTATCTGCATAGAAGTCGGTCATCCATCAAATCTATACTCAGAGATCACCAACTAGTCAAGTGCTCCCCCCAGCCTACAGGGTGATCAAACTAGAGGAAAAACAAAGGGTGGAACCATATACATATATTGAATCTGCCTGTCATCATCTATATTTTAAAGACAGTAGCTGACCCATTTGCTTTTATTTCCTAGAAGTCAGAAATTCATTCAGCACAAATCTTAAACCTTCTTGTCTTTGCAAAAAAAAAGCATAGTCTCGTTTTAATAAAAGATCATTTTTGATATAACTCACTTACTATATATGAATAATAAAGCACTTCTTTCCCTCTCTTGTATTCTGCTGGCCACAGCCAGCGCTAAGGCAACTACTATGCTCGTGACTCAACCCTTTGTTTTCACTGGAGGTGACGAATTTTTTACCGTTCCCGATGGCGTGACTAGCATTAACTTTACCATAATTGGAGCTAGAGGTGGTGATTCTGCTGACTCTCCAGGAACTTTTGGTGCTGATGGTGGTTTTGGGGCTTTGTTTACTGGTCAACTAATGGTCTCAACGGGAGATATACTGACAATTCGAATCGGTGGCGGCGGCAGTAGCGCAGGCGGCTTCGGCGGCTTCGGTGGCGGTGGAGCAGGCGGCGTCAGCGGTGGCTTCGGCGGCGGTGGTGGTGGCGGTCTATCTGCATTACTAAGATCTGGTGCTTTTCTTGCTATAAGTGGCGGTGGCGGTGGAGGTGGCGACGGAGGTGGTGGCCAAGGCCTTGGCGGCGTTGGTGGCGACGGAGCTGGTGGTAACGGTGGCAATGGTGGCAACGCTCGGACTGGCGGCGGTATTGGTGGCAATAGCAGTGGAAATGGCGTCGGCGGCTTCGGCGGCGGCGGTGGTTTTGATAGTAACGCTGGCGGCGGCGGTGGCAACGGAGGTAATGGTGTTGGAGGTAATGGTGGCTACAGTAATGGCTACGGTGGTGGTGGTGGAGGTAGTGGCTACGGTGGTGGTGGCGGTGGTGGTGGTAGTAGTATAATTATTGGTCATGCTGACGATGCTAGTGGTGGTGGAGCTGGTGGTTCTTTTGAGTCTAGCGCAGATTTTTCCACTAGTGCTTTCGCAACCGCGACAGCGGCTAACTATGACGCAACAGGCAATGGCAGTATCACCCTATCATTTGACGCTCCAGTAATCGTTCCTGAACCTAGCAGCACTTTCTTAATCATCCTGGGAGGCGTTAGCCTACTATCTCTTCGTAGACGACACTTAGTCTAAGCACATTAGGCCCTAATTCTAAATGATAGGATCCCGTTGCTTTTTCCCCCTTGCTTTTCTAGAAAATGTTGAAAATACACACATTAAATAATCGATGCTTTCTTCCAGCTCTGAGCTGCGCAACCTTAACAATGACACTCCAAAGCCAAGCAGCTGTGGTTGTCTCATTTGAACAAGTAGATGATGACGTTGTCGCCACTTGGTCCGGCACGTTAGATTTTGGTCAGGTGCCAGGGTATGATTCTTTTTTCTCCTCTACCCAAGCTGATGATAACAATTTAATATCGGTCAGCAGCCCTGTTTTTAAGTATACGGGTAATGATACAAGTGTGGGAGACTTCGTTGGTGGCGTAATTACAAATCAATCTGGTCATGTCGGCTTTACTCAAAATACTTTTTACATAGGTGAAACTGCCGAATTTGAAGGTGACTCGATAGTGAATTTCGATACTTTAGGTGCATCACAAACTTTCGGCGGTCAAACACTACTGGAACTTGGCGCTCAATCATTTGATAACACACTGGCGTGGACATCCTCGGCTGGCGACACTGTAAGCTACACTACGGTTACACCGCTCCCAGAACCATCATCGACTGCTCTAATCGGTCTTGGTGCTCTCGCGGTTATGATCCACCGTCGTCGATAATTAATTTGATAGCGCTAGGTGACCCCTTTGCTTTTCCACGCTTCTATTTCTAATTTGCTTATCCATTTTTAGCCTCTTTGCTTTTTCTCTTGAAGGGAGACTATTTGCATAGCCTGGGGTATCAACCCTAGGACAATGAATACCTTAATTTGACCGTGCTGAAGGCACGGAGGAGAATTTACTCAGGCTGGTTATTTCCTAAGATATCGAAGGTCTAACACTAGCTGAGAACCTCTTTGCTTTTCGATTCACGGACTATTTGACAACGTAGTGGTTATTGAATAGTATATAGACATGACTAAAAAGGACATGATGACTGAGCCAGTGGATATGGTGAATAGTCGTATTGAACGTTTGGCTAGCAAAGCCTTCCGTGCTGCCTATAAAGAAGCCTTGGCTTCTGAGGGTGGTGTTACGGCTGTTGTTGACGGTGTCTTATATCAAATCTATTCTGATGGTAGTCGTAAGAAAATTAAGAAGGTCGCAGAGAGGATAAAAGTGGATCCTAAGAAAACGTATTCTTTAAAAGCCTAACTTCTAGTGGCTAGAGTTCCAAGAGTGAGAATGTTCGCTGGACCTAATGGTTCAGGGAAAAGCTGCTTTAATAATATTGTTAATAAGAGGTGGCTTGGAGTCTATGTGAATGCAGACGATATAGAGAAACAACTTTTTGAGGGCTCTGGAATACGACTTGCTGATTTCAAAGTAGAGTTGGATGATGCTACTTTTTTAGATGAATTCAAAGTTGTCTGTGAGAAACGGAAGATGAAACTTCCCTCTATCAAATGTGTTGGTGGTCTAGTTTCAGTAAAGAAAAAGGATCTCAATTCATATTACGCTGCGATGATCGCAGAGCTGATGCGTTTCTATTATATAGAGCATGGAATCTCGTTTACATTTGAAACAGTGATGTCTCATGAGAGTAAGGTTTTATTCCTTCTTCATGCTAAAGAGAAAGGTTTCAGAACTTACCTCTACTTTATTGCCACGGAGGATCCTAAGATCAATGTATCGCGAGTGGCTAAAAGAGTGATGAAGGGCGGTCATGATGTTCCTGAAGATAAAATTATCAGCCGTTATCACAGAGCGATTAAATTGCTATCAAGCGCTCTAAAGATCGTAGACCGCGGATATGTTTTCGATAACTCAGGGGATAGCGAAGAATGGGTGATAGAAACAGTCAATGTAGCTGAAGAAGAAGGCACGCTGTTAGAATTTAAGTCAAGCAATCTACCTCACTGGATGGAAGCTGTAATCAGCATTGAGTGATAAGTAAATGCTCAAAACCCGAAGCTGATTCAGGATATTAACTTTGATGTGTATAGGATTGTGGATTTTTCTTTTATTAGTCTGACTCATAAATGCATGTCTTCGGACTGACCCCTTTGCTTTTTTTACTCTATACGTAGTTGTCGTGCCATTCTGCCCTTATATCAGAGCAAATAATCCGCGTCGATTCACAATTCACGGACTGACCCCTTTGCTTTTCCAAACAAATTCATTTAGGTATCCGAGAGGAGGACGAAAACCTAGATTATATACAAGCTTTCCTTCAACAAGCGCAGTCATCCATTCAATAAGTTCAACTCCTAAGCTCTAGAATCGCCTCATTGTAAAATTATTTTTGATTCGGGTAGATTTAGCCAATATATAGGATTAGAAAAAGGACTGCCCCTATATTTTAAATTCTAAATTATAGGACTGACCCCTTTGCTTTTTCGTCCCCTTCGCTACGCTCAGAGGACTTCACTCCAGCAGATAATGCGGAGCTTAAGGCTTGCTCAACATCAACCAAATGATACAACTCATCCAATTAACCACAGCTAAGTTTTAACGATCTGAGGGGCATCCCCGCTTTTCCCTTTGCATTTTATTTTTAATGTATTTAATGGATTCATGACGAATCAGGATATTAACGAAAGTTTTGAGAATGAGCTAATTAAGCAAGGTATAAGTTATACTACAGCTGGGATCAAAGAGTTGCTCTCCAAATTTTGGAAAAACCATGTTGTAAAGGGAGATATAGAGGCTGAGATAGATAATTTACTAAGTGGTCAAGTAGAAACGGCTAAGAAGTTAACGTTTGTTAAAACCATTGCATTAGGTAATCAAATAGTTTTATTAAATTCTATTTATGAACCGCTGGAAATAAATAGAACAGAGTTTAATAGAGAATTGGATACAAAGAAATCAGTTAAATATACGTTGGAGGGGGGCTCTAGCCAATTACTTGCGGATAATCAAAGAGTTTTAATTATAGATGGTGCAGGCATGGGAAAGTCTACAGTGTTAAAAAATTTATTTATAAACGATGTAAAACGAGCAACAGAATTAGTGTTTTTTAGCGAACTTCGAAATATGCTGAGTTTCGATGTGGTAGAAGAATTGACACTAAATGTAGAAAAATATACTGGTGGCAAACAGATTGATTATAAAAACTTATCTTGGATTTTAAAGGAATTTGGAGGGATCTGCTATTTCGATGGTTTTGATGAAGTTCCGACTACAAAAAAAGGACTCGTGCTTGAAGCTCTACAATATTTTGCAGATAACTTCCCTAGAGTTAAAATAGTTTTCAGTTCTAGAGATGATGAAATATTAAGAGGAATAAAGTCTTTTACAGAATTTAACATTGTTCCTTTGACTAAAGAAAAAGCCTACAGTTTGATTAGACGTTATGATGCAGCAAGTGAAATATCTGATTTTTTAATAAAAGAAATTGAGAAAGATCATAATCACCAAGTTCATGAATTTTTGAAATCTCCTTTATTGGTTACATTGCTTTTTAAAGCATTTACTTATAAAAATAAGATACCTCTCAAGAAATCATTATTTTACAGACAGGTTTTTGATGCCCTCTATGAATCTCACGATTTATCTAAAGGAGGTGCATATGTTCATGAGAAAACATCAGGTTTGGACTCAGATGATTTTCACAGAGTGGTTAGGCATATTGGCGCTTTAACAATTAAGGATGGTATTAAAGATTACTCGAAAGATGAACTACAAGGTTTACTTCAAAAAATAAGTGGAGAAGAATTAGGTTTTTCATTTAAAGCATCAAATATGCTAAACGATTTAGTCAATATTGTTCCTTTATTCTTAAAGGATGGTTTATCGTATAAATGGTCACATAAATCTCTTCAAGATTATTTTGCGGCTTCATATTTTGAGCGAGAGGTTAATGAAACTCGTAAAATAGAAATTTTAAATCATTGTATTCAAGAAGAAACAATTGAAACCAACACAAATTTATTAGACTTATGGTGGGACCTAAATGAAGAACTACTGGCAGTTCATCTTCTTAAACCTGCTTTACAGAGATACCTGAGAGAATATGATAAACTACCTAGTAGCCTCTCTCATGCACATAAAGATTTTTTAACAGCAAATCATTCTATTATTGCAATATTAAAGAAAGATGCAGAAGAAGTTCAAAATGATGCTAAAGCACCAAGACATGATTGGGTGAGAAAGTTTACTAACTTGAGAGGGCGTGAGACTATAGATATGGAAAGGGGCTTGATGTGTAGGCACCTTCAAGATGTCGATGTCGTCATTGAAGAGGGACATGATAGAGTATTTAAAGTTCTAAAGAACCTAACAAGCCATAGATATTTAAGATTAGTCGAAAATGTTTCAAGATCTAGGCGAACTCAAGATTTAGCATATTTGGAAGATGTTTTAATAGATTTAAGTAAATCTGATTTTAATAGTCGCGTGTTTAATGATAAGATGTTGGATGTATTACCATATGCATTCTCTGGCTACATGTTTTCCTCAAGAGAGGAAGTAGTAAAAGAAATAAAGACTATAGGTAAAATTGAAGAAAGACGAAACCAAGATACAATACTAGAAGATTTATTTGGTTAAAAAAGAAAAGGAGGCAGAGCAATAATTTAGAATTTAAATATCTGTTCCGTTGATGTCTTCGGAGACTATTTATATCTTTCTGCAGAAAATAAAAGCCCGCTGGGATTTCTCCGAGTGGGCTTTGGTTTGAATGGTTTAGAAGCTCTTGTTTAAGCTTTCGCCTTGGGTGTGCTTGCTGCTTCGTGTTGTTCCTCGGCTGCTTCTAGGGCTGCCTTTGTCTTAGGAATGACTCGGATGAGCTTCTTGCAGGTCTTTTCCCAGTTGCTGAGGAGTTTTTCGGCTCTTGGGCTTCCGGTTAGTTTGAGGTGGTCTTCGATGAGGGCTTTGGCTTCGGCTTTGTCGATGTCGCGCTGGACGGGGAGGGCGGCTACCATCTCGGTGTTGATGCGGGATTGGAAGATGCCGTCTTCATCGTAGACGTAGGCGGTGCCTCCAGACATTCCT
>CAKZNV010000245.1 GCA_937132085.1 uncultured Rubritalea sp.
GGGATGGTGAATGTTTGGGTTTTCACTTCCTGGCCTTCTGATGTGAGTAGATACCAATCTTCCAGACCTTCGCAGAGCTTGTTGACGACTTCTTTTATCTCAGGATCGTTAATGTTCTCCGTGATGTCTTCGGGATCTTCGATTTCATTGATGCTATCTTCTATAGCTAAGAATTCTTCTAGTAGGTGCTCATGGATTCCTGGGAAACCAATGGCATCGAGTTCATGGGAAATGGTGAAGACTGGTCTGTTATCCGGTGATGATTCGTTTAGCTGGTCGAGTCTTAGTAAGTCACCAGTAATTGGATTGACTGTGTAGAAGTCCGCTAAGCCATCAGGTAGCAAGACATCATGGGCTAGGTCGATAGATTGGAAGGTGATGTGGTCGGAGAGCTTCTTAGCAAAATCAACATTGCCATCACTGATCGCATAGAGAAATGCTTGGTAGAGTAGATGGTCTCGATCAGAACTATCCTCAGATCGAGCTGTGAGCATATCGACGATAGATAGGTCTTTGTCACTGATTTTGCTGCGTTCTATTTGATTGAGAGTCATGGGTTAGGATTTGAAATTGGTGATTTGATATTTGTGATTGGTAGTTTGCTTTGCAAAGTTTGGGGTGAGCGACTGGCTAGGTATTATCGTTTCGTTGGTGCTGACGTTGGCGGAAATCGTCCACATGATCGAGGGTTGTTTTCCATTGGTTGGCGAAAAAGTCTCTCAGAGCATTGCGTTCATTGCCTTGTTTTACAATGTCGTCTTCTGGGTTTAGTTGACCTATTACTAGAGTATAGTCACCTAGTAAATTGATATAGTTGCGTCGTTGGTCTTTACTCACGAGAAGGGGAGGCATGCCAGCTCGGAGTAATGGAATGTTCGCCACTAAGCGTGCTAGTCTGCCATTACCGTCCGCATAAGGGTGGATTCCTACGAAACCTAGATGAATGTCTGTGTAGGCTTCGATAAGAATGGCTATTCTATCTATCTCGGAAGTGTTCGGATTCTTTACAGCTAAGGTGGAGTTGAAATGATTGAGCGATTTTATCCAAGCCTTGATGAGAGCAGGGACGTTTTTAGCGCTAGTGTATTCATGCCATTTAGTTTCGCCATTTGAGGGCATAACCATAGTGCCGTTTGGTTCTACTTTCCAGCTTCCGATAGGTTGGTATATATCAACGATTTCTTCTGTTTGGACTGAACGATGAAGTTGATGCAGAGCTTCAATACCTATGGTATGCTTGGTTTTTACCCAATGTGACATCAGAGTGAGAGCTTTGGCATGACCATGGATTTCTTGGTGTTCCCTGAGGCTTTTACCACTGACGGTGAGCCCTTCAGTCAGAATAAAAAGTGTGTCGCCAGCAGAGATAGTATTGCCTTCTAGAGCGGTGGAGGAGTGCGTCCATTCCGCTATCAATGATTGTGCCAGTCCTGCTCTGAGATCTTTATCGAGTTCTTCTAGAAATAGCCAATCATTCTCAACTTGTTCGATCATGCTCTGCTTTTGCTCTGTGGCATGACCTCGCATAGCTGTGCGCAATTCCTCAACATCAATCTCCAAGGCTTTAGCTAACTCAATAAGCGTTCCTTCACGAGCCTGACTCTTACCATTCTCAAGTGAACTGATCGTAGCAACACGTATCCCTGTCTTCTGCGCTAACTCAACTTGAGTCAGAGAAGATAATTTACGATAGTCACGAAGGCTTTTCATACTTGAAGAGTAGCTTGCGGTTTTAAAACCGCAAGTAATACTGTATTGTTTTGTGATACAAAAAGTAGTAATAAAGTAATAATACGAGTTTTGAGTTTTGAGTTGAAACACCTTGTGTTAATTTAATAACCATGTATAACCGTTCGCATGAGCACTGATGAAGCGATATACCATGTGGCAGATGTAGCAGACATTTGCGGAGTTTCTAAAGAGACAGTTCGTCGATGGGACAGAGCTGGTAAGCTTAATGCTCTTCGTGAAGATGAAACAGGTTATCGTTATTACAGTAAAGCTCAATTGGAAACAATTGACGAGGGGAGGCTATTTTTTGGAACTGCTGAAGCTAAGCCTGAAAAGGTCTTAGCTAAAAAAGATTACAAACTTATAGAGTTATTTGCAGGTGGTGGGGGATTGGCTATTGGACTAGAGCGTAATGGATTTAAGTCGGTGTTGTTGAATGAAATTGACAAGAATGCATGTGCCACTCTTAGGTATAATCGTCCAGATTGGAACGTTGTTGAAGGATCGATTGATAAGGTAGATTTTAGTAGTTACCACAACAAAGTAGATGTAGTCACAGGTGGTTTTCCTTGTCAGGCGTTCAGCTATGCTGGAAAAAAATTAGGCTTTGAAGATACTAGAGGAACTATGTTTTTTGAATTTGCTAGATGCCTTAAAGAGGTTAACCCCAAAGTGTTCATGGCTGAAAATGTTAGAGGTCTACTTCGTCATGATGAAGGTAAAACATTGCAGACGATGATGCGAATTTTAGATGAACTTGGGTATAGAGTTTTTACTCCTAGAGTGCTAAAAGCGATTCATCATAAGGTTCCACAGAAAAGAGAACGCCTGATTATCATAGGAGTTAGAAAAGATCTGGATTTTAAAGGTGATATCGACTGGCCTGCTCCAACGGGGAAAATATATACTGTGGCAGATGCCCTAAAAAAAGGAGAGTTATTTAACTCTGATGTGCCTGATTCTGTCGGGCAAACATACCCAGATCATAAAAAGAAAGTGATGAAGTTAGTTCCTCCTGGTGGCTACTGGAGAGATTTACCTCTTCAGATTCAGAAGGAATATATGCTTAAAAGCTATTATTTAGGAGGGGGGAAGACTGGTATGGCTAGGAGAATGAGCTGGAATGAGCCTTCTCTTACTCTGACAACTTCGCCAGCTCAAAAGCAAACTGAACGATGTCACCCAGATGAAACAAGGCCTTTTAAGACTAGAGAATATGCAAGAATTCAAACATTCCCAGATGAATGGGAGTTCCAAGGTGCTAAAACTTCTATCTATAAACAAATAGGTAATGCGGTTCCTGTTAACCTAGCTGAAGCTCTAGGCCAGACGCTTCTTAAGCTTTTAAACGAAATAGATTAGTTTTTCGGCTTAATAGGTGGTCGATTCGAAGGTAATACGGAATCGATAAAGCTCTTAAATGTGTTATCTAGAGAAGCTTTTTTAGCATTTTCGCCGATTTCTTCGATTAATATTTCAGACATTAATTCGTAAACAGCTTTCATGGTTCCCTTTTTATTATCATTTGCGAGGTTATAGAAACTTTCTCCATCGATAACTTTTATATCGTCTCTTGAGGGGGATTTCTTGGCTTGTTTTTTACTAGAGTCTGAAGGTGTAAACTGATTTACATAAGAAAGAGAGTTATGTTTAGCTAAAATTTGAACTACATATGATTGGTAGCCTTCATATACTCCGTCTACCAATTGTTCCAGTTTCTTGTAGGTAGCTAATGCCGAGGAAGAATTCATCGTGTTATGTTTATTCTTCACTTCTGCAATAACCTTCAATGATTTGTTTTCAACATCTGCTGTCGATGCACTCTCTTGCCATCCAGGAAGACAAGAAATAGCTACCTCATGAAGTTTTCCAATGTGATTCTGAAGTGTTTTTTGCCTTTGTCTATGTGATTCATAGGTTGTGCACCACTCATTCATATCGATACCTAAAGTTGCACACTCAAATAAAGCTGAAAAAGGATCACAGGTCGCTAGATTTATGCCGTTCTTTTGTAAGAGAGTAGACTTACGTGTATTTTTTTGAATAAGCACTAACAGGTAATCCCGAAATTTATCTTTATTAAAACCCTCTAAAATCATGAGTGCAGTGTTGTTAGAATTATTACTTTTAGCAAGTAGTTTGATATTTTATGCTTATCTCCCTACATAAGAAATCGACTTCTAGTCGAATTAACTCAGATCTGCGTGGTGCATGTGAGTTAATAGGATTGAGAATATAAACAGAAATTCCAAAGCTTGTTAAAGGTGTCGGTCGTCTAGTTCTGGGGTTACTCTTGTTTTCTAGGCTGGGTGTGCGAGAGTTGTAATTATGAAATCTTTGGTATTGGTCTTTGGCTTGTTGAGTGTTGTTTTTGGTGCTCGTGTGGATGCTGGCATAACGCTGAGTATTGATGGGGTGGAGAATGACATTGTGGTTGTGCTGCCTGCTAATCACGATGCTACTAAGCGTTATCCGGCTATTTTTTATTATCATGGGATGAGTGGTATTCCTAATACTCGGCTGATTAACCGCACTATAGAAACCAAAGGCTGGATACTTGTGGGCATGGCGTATCAGCAGAGAGGGGCGTATAAGATAGATAAGGCGTCTATTACTAAGGAACTGCAGGTCTTGAGGAAGACGATGAGTCAGCTAGATAAGTATGGGCTGAACAGAAACCGTTGTTATGTGGGTGGGTTTTCTAAAGGGGGAATTTTAGTAGACACATTGCTACAAGCTGATCCTAATCTAGCGGGTGGCATTATTATGGGGGGAGGACATGTGGCCACTTATAATCCGAA
>CAKZNV010000246.1 GCA_937132085.1 uncultured Rubritalea sp.
TTCTATCGTAAAATATGTTAGCTAGTGATTCTTTCCGCACCAAAGGTGCAACCTATGCCAGCCTAGGGCAACGCCCTAGGACTTCTAATCAACAACCCACACTAGCCCTGAAAGGGCGACCTAACCAATGCCCCAGTCACTCTCAAAAAACACCCTCCACCTAGTTTTCTCCACAAAAAACAGACACCCTTTCATCAGCGACGAAGTCCGCCCCGAACTACACGCATACATTGCCACAGTTCTTAAAAACCTAAAGTCACCAGCCATCACTATCAACTCGGTTGATGATCACATCCACATACTATTCATCCTCCATCCAACGGTCAGTCTCTCATCAGCTATCGAAGACATCAAAAAATCGTCATCGAAATGGATCAAACAAAAATCCACCCCTCTGTCTAAATTTTCATGGCAATCAGGATACGGAGCATTTGCAGTCAGCGAATCAAACATTGACCAGGTCACAACATACATAGAAAATCAGCAAGATCATCACCGAACCAAAAGCTTTCAAGAGGAACTCAGAATGATCCTTACTAAACACCATATTGCATTCGATGAACGGTATCTCTGGGACTAGTTAGCTAGCAGCTTCATATTTAAAACTCGCCTATCCAAGCTTCAATCTATATTTTACATACCTTCTCACGCTTTAATACACAATGACCATGATAACCAAGATTTGCCTTATTCTAATTTGCTATTTAACAACATTCCCACTCACCTCTATCGCTCAAAAATTTAATATAGAAGAGGAGTTTATTAAGTTCAATTCTAGCAATAATCAACATTTTAAAGATATTGAGACTACCTTGTCTGGCTCTAATGAATTAATAGATATAGAAAAGCTAGAGCTAGCCAAAACCCATTTAGCACATGGTGACTACTTTCAATTTAAAGAAGAAAAAGACTTACCTCTAGGACTCATTTGGCAATCAGGAACGCCACAACCAATAGTCGGTGATGCACGAGCTAAAAAAGGGGGGACAGTAAATCTCTTTCACACTTATCCCCCGAATACTCTTCGATCATTTGGACCTAATGCAAATAGCTCTATGAGGAGTGTTCTCTATGATAACATCGATCTTGGGTTACTAAGCCAACATCCAGTTACTAATGAATACATGCCATGCCTAGCTCGCTCTTGGGCTCTAGCGAAGGATAAAAAGACAGTATATTACAGGCTTAATAAGTCTGCTAGATACTCAGATGGTGTATCAGTTGAAGCGATTGACTATCTAGTTGCTATACTGTTGAAATCTCATAACTACTCAAAGAGTCCTTTTTCTAAAATGTATTACACCAATATGTTTTTAGGTTATACGCTATATGATGAAACCCTTGCTATCCACCTTGCAAAACGACATGTAGATCCGATACTATTTACGAATTCCAGCCCTTTACCTAAGCACTTCTACCAAGACTTTGATCGTGATTTCGTGACTAAATACGATAACCGATTTCCACCCACTACTGGAGCTTACCTCTACAGCGGAGAACTATCTTCTACGCAAAAAACGGTGCAAACTAAAGTAAAAAACTGGTGGGCCAAAGACCTAGCACCATACAAATATGCCTACAACGCCGACAAGATCATCTATCACCACACTGGAAAAGGTATAGTGAACGCCATAGAGAATAGTATTATAGATATTGCTGAAATACCTGCTAACAATAGAACGATTAGAAACTCTGAGGCTGTTAAAAATGACCAACTTAAAATCACGACTTTCCGATTCGAAAGCCCTGCTATTCCAAGAGGTTTTTATCTCAATACAGCTAGCCCTAAACTAAAAGATGTCAGAGTCAGACAAGCATTACAGCACAGCTTTAACATTCAAGCCGCAATCACAAATGCCGAAGGATTTAGTAAATCAAAACGACTGAATCAATTTAGTGAAGGCTTTGGAAAATACTCTAACCCCAACATAGTAGCTAGAGCATATTCTAAAAAAGAATCAGCTAAACTATTCACAGAAGCTGGTTACCATAAAGACAAGGATGGCTTCTGGACAGATAAAGAAGGAGTTAAGTTATCTTTCACCCTTATCTATTCAGACTCAAACAAGAATATATATCAAGAGTTCATGAGTATACTCCAACGCCAAGCTAGAGTGTGCGGAGTGGAGATTAATTTAGAGAACTTAGACCAAATGGTTTTGTTTAAACGCATGATAGAAAAACAATCTGAAATCGTTTTTTCTGGTTGGGGTGTCATTGGACCTTTCCCTAGATTCCATCAATTCTTTCACAGTAGCAACGCCTATAATCCAGATGGATCAGTGCGCATTAACACCAATAACTTAAATAGCTATAGCAATCCAGAAATGGACAACTTGATTGCTAAATATAGGGCAAGCTACCTTCCTAAAGAACACCTCAAACTCGCTCATGAAATTCAACAACACATTCATGATTCAGCCATTTTCATACCTGCATTTAAATACGACTCTAAAGACATAGCGTATCGGAACTGGATTCAGTGGCCTAATTCTGAAACTACTAAATTTAGCCCAGTAAGCGCTCAATATCCTATAGAACATTATCTTTGGTGGGTTGATTCGGACATTAAGAATGCTGCGTTAAAAGCTGAATCTCAAAAATAGTAAGCCTAGGATAGCTTAAATTTGCTCTTACCAAACAGAGAATGGAATTATTTGATAATCCATTCCGGTAACAATATGCTTAACTAGTTGGAGTTAGACCGCCCTTTCAGGGCTACTGTCGGTTCATATCCACAAAGTCCTAGGGCGTTGCCCTAGGTTGACATAGTTCACACCGTTGGTGTTGGAAATTCAGGCTAATATGTATAATTACTCTTCATTCTCTGCTTCAATATAAGCATCAATCATTCTTTTGATTTTAAAATCTCGGCCCTCAAGGAAGTTGAATCCTGAACTGTATCTCACTAATGATTCAGCAAGGTCAGGGTTGGCTTCCACCCAGAGATCATCGAAGAAAAATACAGAACTGAGATAGCTATTTTTCATTTCACCCCCTCTAGCTTCCGCTACGTTATGGAAACGTATCTGGCAAAAATGCTTAGAAGCTTGGTATTGAGGCTTCTCCATTCGATAGCTCCATATAGATCCTTCCCCCCTCTTTGCTGTTAACTTTTGTAGTTCGCCTTTGTCCTTGAGTAATCTCTCTATATCTCCAGTGAGAAAATCTGGATATTCGTATACTTTATCGCTCAATGTTCTATTTACATACTGTTGATTAACTTCCCCGCTAAGGTCGTTCAATAGTTCATCTAAGGTGTTCTTGTCTTCGATCAACAAAGCAGCTCTTAAGAGTAGCAACTCTTCATCCCATGTTGCCCTTAATATACCCTCGTCATCTTTAACGAAGGAGACCTCATTATTTCTTATATATTGAGCAAATTCAGTCAATCTGACTCCTTCGAATAAAAATGACCCAGTGATCCCACCTGCGTAGCCAAGTTCGCCTATCGATTCTCCATCTCTAGTTGTTAAGAAAACACAATATGTGCAACCTATCTCCCCCTCTTCTCTGGATTTCAATGTAACAGGAATATTTAAATCTAACCTCTTTCCCTTATCGCCTACTTCTAACGGAAACTTCCAGTCCGATCTGAGTAAATAAGTAGTGATTTCAGGGTTATTTTCGGCAAATCCTTGTTCAACAATGCCCCACTCTAACTGTATTTCATCATCATCAGTCAAGTTAGTCATATACCCATCCTTAACAAGGATTTTCCCTTCCGTGGATGTAGACTTAAAAAACTTAGCTAACTCTATTTTGTCCTGAGGAGGCTTTATCCCCCATTCTAACATAGCCTCCCACAATCCATCCAAACCATAGACATCCCCAAATAACTCAGTCGTATACTTCTCTACTTTAGGAGTAGAAGCTAGATCCCATAGTAACTCATCCTTGATATCGAAAAATTCATCATCTTCTAGATGCCAAGCAATTATTTTAGGAGTAATCCAATTCTTCTGCACCCAGTCTAAAACACTCTCTGCTTGGAATTCAATAATGCGATGGCCTAGTGGAAACTCATACTCAGATCGCACAAAGAAATAGACTTTCTTACCTCCTATATTACCTGACTCTGTTTTCACAGCTTCTTGAGGAAGATGAATATCAGCCTCTTTCTCAACAGATTCCAATTTTTCATTAGAGTGTATTGGTTTTTGGGGTTTCTCCAAATCATTATTGAATACACCTCTATTCAAATAAACAACAATACCCAGTATGATTAACAGACCGATTATCATACTCCACTTAAAATATACCTGCTCAAACATAATTAAAAATTAAACAAAGAACTCCCCGGCTAGCGAGCCAAAAGGAATATACGCACAACAAAAAACGCCCTCTGTTTCCAGAGGGCGTTTTAAAATATTTAAGTCTATCTAACAGGCTCTGATCAGTGATCACTGCCTATGTCGACTACTTCTTAAGCATGTCAACAAGTGTGCGACCCATGTTAGATGGAGTCTCGGAGACTGCGATTCCACATTCAGCGAGGATCTTCTTCTTCGCTTCTGCTGTGTCTTCTTCGCCACCTACGATAGCTCCTGCGTGGCCCATGCGGCGTCCCGGAGGCGCTGTAGCACCTGCGATGAATCCAGCGATTGGCTTCTTACAGTTCTCAGCTGCCCAGCGTGCTGCTTCAGCTTCTGCGTTGCCGCCGATCTCACCGATCATGATGATCGCTTCAGTTTCGTCGTCGTCGTTGAACATTTTGAGAACGTCAAGGTGTGAAGTTCCGTTGATTGGGTCACCACCGATACCTACACATGTAGACTGTCCGTATCCGAGCTCAGTGAGCTGGTAAACTGCCTCGTATGTGAGAGTTCCTGAACGTGATACAACACCAACGTTTCCACGCTTGTGAATGTAACCTGGAGCAATACCAATACGGCAACCGCCATGTGAATCTTTACCTGTTCCTGGTGTTACTACACCTGGGCAGTTAGGTCCGATAAGACGTGTATTAGAACCAGCCATAGCTGCTTTAACACGCATCATGTCTGCGACTGGGATGCCTTCTGTGATTGCGATAACAAGATCCATGCCTGCGTCCACTGCTTCCAAGATCGCATCAGCTGCGAATGGAGGAGGAACGAAGATTGCTGAAACAGTAGCGCCTGACTGCTCTGCAGCGTCAGATACTGTGTCATAAATAGGAGTGCTTGTGCCGAATGTCTGACCACCTTTACCTGGAGTCACACCTGCTACGATCTGTGTGCCGTAGTCGAGAGAAAGCTGTGCGTGCTTTCCACCGAATCCACCTGTGATTCCCTGAACGAGGACCTTAGTGTTTTCATCTACTAGAATTGCCATAATGTATTATTATTTGAAATTTGTAATTTGAGATTTGAAATTAACCGTTCACCGCTGCAACGATCTTTTCCGCTGCGTCGTTGAGGTTGTCTGCTGGGATGACTGCTAGGTCAGAGTTAGCGATGAGTTCACGGCCTTCTTTAACGTTAGTGCCTTCGAGGCGAACAACGAGAGGGATAGTGATCTCTAGCTCTGCTGCTGCCGCTAGGATGCCTTCTGCGATGATGTCACACTGCATGATGCCACCGAAGATGTTAACAAGGATTCCTTCGACTTTAGGGTCAGAAAGGATAATCTTGAATGCTGCTGCAACCTGCTCTTTAGTAGCGCCACCTCCTACGTCGAGGAAGTTTGCTGGGTCACCACCACAATGCTTGATGATGTCCATCGTTGCCATTGCAAGACCTGCACCGTTTACGAGACAAGCGATGTTGCCGTCGAGCCCGATGTAGTTGAGGTCGAAAGTAGATGCTTCCACTTCACGAGGATCTTCCTCAGAGGTGTCACGCATTGCTACGATTTCTGGGTGACGGTAGAGTGCGTTGTCATCGAAGCCGAACTTAGCGTCGAGTGCGAGAACGTCACCTGTAGGAGTCACTACCAGTGGGTTGATCTCCACCATGTCGCAATCGCATGAGATGAAGAGCTTATAAAGATTCTTGATGAGCTTAGAGAACTGCTTAGCTTGTGCGCCTTCAAGCTCGAGAGCTTTAGCAAGTTTACGAACCTCGAATGGCTGTAGGCCAGCAAGTGGGTGAACGAATTGACGAACAATCTTTTCAGGAGTTTCCTCTGCAACAGCTTCGATGTCCATGCCGCCTTCTGTAGAGACAACGATGACTGGCTGTGAAGATTCACGGTCGAGAAGGATAGCGAGGTAGAGTTCACGAGTGATGTCAGCTGACTCAGCGATCATCACCTTAGAAACGAGACGTCCGGCTTCACCAGTCTGGTGAGTAACGAGTGTCTGTCCGAGCATCTGGCCAGCGAGTTCGCCTGCTTCTGCTGGAGTCTTAGGGAAGTGGACACCACCCTTGAAACCGTTCTTGAACGTTCCTTTGCCACGTCCACCTGCGTGAACCTGTGCTTTAATAACAAGGTCGTTGCCACCAATTGCCTTGGCTGCAGCTTCCGCTTCTTCCGCTGTGCTAGCTACCATCCCATTAGGACTTGGCACACCGAACTTTTCAAATAGCTCTTTCGCTTGATATTCGTGAATATTCATAGGTCAAAATCTCGCCTTCATGACGAGTGCATTGGTTGAAACGAGTTATGACACGTTAGTCAAGTTGAATCAGATTTGTTTTACCTTTTACACCGCATTTGAAAAAAAATAATGTCTATCTAGTCAAGATGTGTTTAGATTCGTTTATCACCAATCTGAACTATGGAACTCGACCTCATAAATACACACATTGACCTAAAAGCCTATAAACCCCACGAGATCGAAGAGGTAATGGAGGATCCCTTCACAGCGAGAATTCTCCCTGACCACGAGCGTGAAGACGGTGAATCTCGTTATTATATGTTAGGCCGCTCCATTGGTGATAGATATTTATTCCTCGCCTTCTGTTCAGATGGCAAGAAAGCACGTATTATTGCAGTGAGAGAACTCACTGACTCTGAGAAGCGCTTTTACGACCGCAGATACCTAGATTTCAAGTAAGCGAACGCTTAAACCCACTTTTATTAGACGATGAAAACAATTACCGATTGGAACCAACTCCCAGAATTCGAAGACGATCAGCAAGAATACGATTTCTGGCTGAAGCATGAAATCGATGCGAACCTCATGCATGGCTCTATCCATGAGCCAGACTCTAAGGAATCTACCACGATCACTCTGAGATTTGACCCTAGAATGTTGTCACGAATCAAGCGTATGGCGAGAAGCCGCTATCTTAACTATCAGTCCATGATGAAGCAATGGCTCTCTGAAAGACTAGAAGATGAAGCTGGCCGCAATGGCGGAATATCAGACGCGGATTAAGTTTCGTCCCCTTTCTCTTCACATCTACATTTAGACTCACATGTTTAAATTCCCTGATTGGTGTTACACTAAACTACCGAATAGCTCACGCTTTTGGATCTTTGCTTGGTTTGTTTGGTTTGCCACCCTGTGGTATTTATCATCGACGAATCATGCACCAAAAGATGGACCTAACATCCCGCATCTAGATAAAGTCGTTCACTTCTGCTATTTTATGGCTGGTGGCTTCTGTTTCGCTAATTTTCTCCAGCTAAACACGGCTTTCCCATGGAAAAAAGTGATCATAGCTACACTAGTCATTGGCTCAGCAGTAGGAATGCTCGATGAGTATCATCAGTCTACTACTCTAGGTAGAAATGGTAATGACTTTGGCGACTGGCTCGCTGACACTCTAGGCTCACTAGCTGGGGCTCTCTATTGCTACTACATGTGGAAGAGGCTGAAGCCAGCATCTCCGACTGTATAAAAAATTGCTAGTTTCTGCGACCAGAGAACTTGACCTAAGGGCTATTCTCTCTCATATTAGATATACCGCCTATGAAACTCTCATGCACACGTCTCGTGATAAAATCTTCTCTCCGTTGGTCAGCTTATTTCAGCCTACCATTTATTTCAGCAGCATCTGCTCAGACTGAGCCTACTGCAAACAACAATGATAGAGAATCACTGCAAGATCTAGCAACGGATAATTCAGAGGATACTATTCTTGGAGAGTTCACACCTCCTAATGTCATTCTTATTATGACTGATGACATGGGCTGGGGTGACTTCAGCATACATGGAAATAAGGTCTATACTACTCCTAACCTGGATGCCATGGCTGAAAGAAGCGCTAGCTGGGAAAACTTTTATGTAAGTCCAGTCTGCTCCCCTACTCGAGCATCACTCATGACTGGTCGCTATAATCAACGCACCAAATGTCTCGATACCTATCTAGGTAGATCCATGATGGCTACGGACGAAGTCACTATCGCCGAGGCTCTGAAAGGTGCTGGCTTTGCTACGGGAATTTTCGGTAAGTGGCACCTCGGTGACAACTACCCGATGCGTCCTAGTGACCAAGGATTCGAATACTCACTAGTCCACCGTGGAGGCGGACTAGGTCAGCCATCTGAGCCACTCGCTAATAACAGCCGATACACTGATCCTATCTTATTCCGTAATGACTCTGAAGTTCAGATGAAGGGATACTGCACTGATATTTACTTCGACGAAGCCATTAAGTTCATCAAAAAGTCTAACGCAAGCGAGCGTCCATTCTTCGCTTATATCGCAACCAACACCCCACACGGACCATTCAATGATGTTCCTAGTGACAAAGAAGAGATTTATAAAGCAAAAGACCTTAGTGGACTCAATGCTCTCACTGGCGGTAACTCCGATAGCGCCAACAATAAGAAGCTCGTGAAAATCGGAGCAATGATTTCAAACATCGATGACAACGTGGGCAAGCTCTTCAAAACTCTGGAAGATGAAAAGCTAATGGAGAACACCATCGTGATTTATCTCAATGATAATGGTCCAAACACCAAGCGCTACACAGGTAAATTTAGAGGAATGAAGTCAGACATTTTCGAAGGTGGAGTTCGCTCACCACTGTGGATTCACTGGCCTAACAAACTCAAATCAGGAACCAAGATCAGCTCTAACTCAGCGGCACACATCGACATCATGCCAACTATCATGGACGCATGCTCATTAGGCACTCCTGAGGCATTTGCCTTTGATGGTCGCAGTCTTTTCACTAAATTACAGAACCCAGAAAGTGAGCTAGAGACTCGTCCTATCGTGATCCAAGCTCACCGCGGTGCGACACTTCAGAAGTATCATCACTTCATGATCCGAGATGGTAAATGGAAGCTCGTCAATAACTCTGGATTCAGTAAAACAAGACTACCTGAAGGCAGTAATTTTGAACTCTATGATCTCTCGACTGACCCAAGTGAAAGCAAAAATGTAGCCAAAGAAAATCCAACGGAAGTCAAACGCCTAGTAGCAGCCTACGACGATTGGTTCAAAGACGTTACTAGCACTCGCATCCGAGACAAAGGAACTGCCTATATCCACATTGATCAGAAGCACGAAAACCCAGTAGTCCTCACATGGCAGGATCGTATTGCTAAGAACTGGACGATCGAAGACAGTGGTTTCTGGAAGCTCTCATTCCAGCATCAAGCAAACATCGATGTCAGAGTCAGCGCAGTGCCAGCCAAGTATAACAAAGACATCACAGGCTACACCCCTGTCCTCCAAGTAGGCGACAAAGAATACACCTCTGAGCCAGTTACCAAACAAGGCGTCTCAGTCTTCGAGGCCGTCTCAGTGCCAAAAGGCAGAACTACGATCCAAGCTAAATTCGTCTCACCAGACGGCACTGAAGAAGTCCCAGCCTATCAGCTGAGATTGATCCATAGGTAGTTTAAGTATAGACGAAAAGGGTGTAAGAACGCCCTATAAACCCTTCGGGTTTGTCATTGGTTTTACTGGTCAAGTGTCATTGGTTCCAGCAGGTTGCTACCAAAGCACCGACTAATGACTAATGACTAATCAACTCATGACATCTGACGTAGCGAAGCTACCAAAACCGTCTAGTCTACAACGCTCTTCTACACGTAACAAATAAAACGCCCTCTGTCACCAGAGAGCGTTTTATGAAATTCGAGTTTATCAAGTAGGCATCGATCACCGATCACCTCCTACCGATCACTTCCCTCTATCTCTCAGAGATAGGAGGAACTGGTGAAGTAGTAGCAGGACCTACATACTTAGTAAGTGGTCTGTAGAGACGGTTGTCTTTTAGCTGCTCTAGAACCTGTGCTGTCCAACCTGACATTCTAGCGATAGCAAAGATAGGTGTGAATAGGTCAGTAGGAATGTCGAGTGAGTAGTAAACTGTTGCTGAGTAGAAATCTACGTTTGCATTTAGTCCCTTGCGCTCACGCATGATAGTAGCGATGCGCTCAGACATGTTGATCCACTTTGACTCACCGAGTTCTTCAGTAAGCTTTACCGCCATCTTCTGGAGGTGTGGAGCACGTGGGTCGAGCACCTTGTAAACACGGTGACCGATTCCCATGATCTTCTTCTTATTCACGAGACAATCTTCTACGAATGCGTCAACTGCATCTTCGCTACCGATTTCCTTGAGCATCTTGATCACACCTTCGTTAGCTCCACCGTGAAGTGGGCCCTTGAGTGTGCCAATCGCTGAAGTCATTGCTGAATAAAGATCTGAAAGTGTGCCTGTAGTAACACGAGCTGAGAAAGTAGAAGCATTCATGCCGTGGTCAGCATGGATGATGTAAGCGATGTCCAGTGTGCGGATCGCTGCCTCTCCTGGCTCTTCACCAGTCATGAGGTAGAGGAAATGCGCAGCTTCTGAGAGATCTGTTCTCACTGGGAGAAGTTCTAGACCCTGACGAGCTCTGTGGTAGTAAGCTACGATCACTGGAGTCTTAGCTACGATAGAGAGAGCTACTTCACGGTTCACTTCGTGATTTGGCTCACCTACTGCTGCTCTGTCGTCGAAGATTCCTAGCATGGAAACACCTGTGCGGAGAACATCCATTGGCACTGCATCTTTAGGAAGAGCCTTGATGAAATCGATTACTTGAACTGGAAGTTCACGGTTACCACGAAGTGATGTCTCTAGGCCTTCTAGCTCAGCTTGGTTAGGTAGTTTGCCGTTGTGAAGAAGGTAAGTTACTTCTTCAAATGTGCAGTTTTCTACGAGATCATCGATATCGTAGCCGAGGTATGAAAGTCTTCCTGCTTGGCCCTCTACTTTAGAGAGAGCGGATTCGTTTGCTATGACGCCTTCTAGGCCTTTTGCGTAGTCACTCATGTTGTTTTATTGTTTTGAATTATTGAAAATTTTGTCAGTTACTTTTGCTCAATGTTGAGCAATTAGCAATGAATTTGTGAAAGAAAAGCCACTTCAAAGACAATTTGCAAGAGAATATCGCACATTCATGATTGGCATATCTATACGGATCGATATAGAACTCCTGCGTGAGCATCATTTTAGCCATAGAAACCAGCGTATCCAGTGCATCGATCGCCCTCTCCAAGGACGGTGAACTCATTGCTAGCCAAGAGTTCGAAAGTCACCGCCAACAAAACCAACTACTCTTCCCAGCTCTACAAGAGATTCTTCCTGAGTCAGCTAGCGACACTCCGGATCTGATTATCGTAGGCACTGGGCCAGGTAGCTACAGTGGATCGCGTATTTCCATCGCTGCAGCTCAAGGACTAGGAATTGCCTATCAATGCCCAGTCATCGGACTTTGTTCCTATCTAGCCACTCCCTCTATCTTGGCTAATAACACAGGCTACGCAGTCGGTGATGCTCGACGTGGTAGTTTTTTCATCGCTCCGCTAGATTCTACTAGTGTGGCATTTTCACCGGATCTCATGGACGAGGCCAGCTTTATAGAGAAGACTTCTAAACTAGAATCCACATTGATTACTTTTGAGGAAAGCCTACCAATTTCTAATGTCAAACACGAGCTACCTCATGCGAGCGGACTCATCGCAGCATGGCAGAAGCTCCCTGACTCTGAAAAAGAGAAACTAGAAAACACCCCACCTCAACCGCAATACCTTCGTGCTCCCTTCATCACTAAAGCGAAGCCAGGTCACCCACTATTGCGCAAAAAACAATAATCATTTAGCATGTCAAAGTCTCTAGAATCATCAGAAGAGAAATTTCTCAATGTCGCAGATGCTATCCCTGCTCTCAAAGGTGATGGATGGAGAGCTACAGTCAAAAATGGTTTAGAAAAGGTGCTCGGCATCCAACGTATCCGTAAACTCTTCTCCCAAGCCGCCAAATCAGAAAACATGGATGTGACGGACCGTATTCTGCAGATGTTAAATATCACAGTGGATGCTCAAGGTGTGTTAGATGCCATCCCAGCAAAAGGCGGCGCCATTGTCATTGCTAACCATCCATTTGGTGGGGCTGATGCTATCTCGCTGTGTTCACTGTGTAATGAAAAGAGAAAGGAACTAGCTGATGCAAAAGTGCTAGCAAACTCAGTGGTGTATCACGCACCTAAGTTTGATAAATTCCTCCTCCCTCTTAAGATTCTCAACGAACCTGGCGCCACCAGACACAATCTCCTAACTCTAAAACAAGCAGCCACGCATGTCCGCAATGGTGGGCTACTCGGAGTATTCCCTGCTGGCGCTGTATCAAGATTCCGCAAAGATCTAGGAGGCATCGTCACTGATGCTGAGTGGTCAGAGCACATCGCTCGGATTGCCCTAAAAACTAAAGCACCTGTGATCCCAATACGTTATTTTGGCAAGAACCCTGCCTGGTATGATATCGCTGGCAGCATAGCACCTATTGTCAGAGCCGCTCTTATCCCACAAGTCTTACTCAGCACGACAGGCAAAACCATCCGCTGTAGAGCTGGTGAAATAGTCTCCTATGAAGAATTAGCTAAAGCCGAGAACCCTACCGAGTATTTGAGAAACAAAGTCTACTCGATCGAGCTACCGTAGACTTTCTAGTCGATTTCTGACTAATTTATCAATACTGCTAGGCAAGTTGTATTGCTCAAGCTCACTGAGAAATTCTTGTTTATTGCGTCCAAATCCATTTCCTAGATAGCCATTGAGCCTAGTGGCCAATGTTGAATCAGCTAATGACTTAGCATCAGGATAGATCTCATTGAGATACTCTCTAAGCTCTCCACGTAAAGCGTATTTCTGATGGTATTTCTCTGCGTAGGTAAACTCCTTCACAGGTAATATCTTGGTCGCCACTTGTTCAGGTTCGATGTTTAACCCTGCGGCCCTGATCTGTAGAGTGTGCTCAGCTACTTTCTGTTGCTCCTCATTACGATAAAAAATAGCATTCATGTATTGGGTGCTAGAGTTGTTACGATCACAGCGATGGCCTTTCCAGAAATAGCCTAACAACTCTGAATAGCTAATCAACGTAGGATCAAAATCGATAGAGATTGCCTCAGTATGATCGCCCATAGAATAGTAATCAGGCTTCTCTTTATCACCACCGCAGTAACCCACTCTTGTCCTTAAAACACCTTGAAGACTTCCGAACTCGGAGTCAGGTCCCCAGAATCATCCCATTCCAAATGTCGCCGTCTCAAACGGAGTCTCCATCACCTTCTTATCGAAATCATGATGACTAACAATTACCTCTGACTCAGTCACAAGGTCTTCTTTTTCTCTTCTGGCAAACATAATAATTACAGTAGCACTCAGAGCCACAACGGCTAGGGAAAATAGCTTATTTAATTTATAATTCATGGCTTGGCTTTCCTATAGGAGCATAGACTCACTAGATTTATTCCATCCATTACCCACTTCTAGAAAATTATATTTACCTTCTCCCCTGCAATGCTCGCATGAGTGTGAGCTCGTCTGCATGCTCTAGACCACCGCCAGCAGGAAGACCTTGGGCGATTCTTGTGACTTTACAGTTCTTCTTGAGTAATAACTCGGAGAGGTAATTAGAAGTAGCTTCCCCTTCTACATCGGAGTTGAGAGCTAGTATGACTTCTAACTCTTGGTCAGGCTCGATTCTTCTCAACAACTCACCGATTTTTAGATCCTCTGGTGTTATGTTATCGAGTGGTGAAAGTTTCCCACCAAGACAATGATAGTATCCAGCGAATGCTCCAGAACGCTCAAGCGGTAAGACATCCGTAGGCTGCTCCACCACACAGAGTGTCGTAATATCTCGGTTCTCATCTAGGCACAATGCGCAGTCGCCATTGGTGGCGAAGAAGCCACAGGTATTACAGAGTGTGACGGATTCTCTCGATGCTGTGAGAGCTAGAGAAAGTGTGGCTGAGTTAGACTTTTTATGCTGAATCATCCAGACAGCAATGCGCTCAGCACTTCTAGGACCAATGCCTGGTAGTCGTTTTAACTCAGCAATGAGTTCTACTATCGGTTCTGGGTAGCTAAGTTTAGGCATCTGGCTGCTGATCTACTGGATTAATTTCTTCTGAACTTGATGTGTTCGATGATTTTGGTTTGCGCCTAGTAAGATCTCTAAGCTTCTGAAATCCTCCTTTAGACCTATACGAAATTCCTAACTCACAAGGCATCACATGCTGAGTGGTATAAAAGAAAGCACACAGCCATGCCCAAAGCACAGCTATTAGCATCACGCACGGCACCCAGAAGACATTCCACAGCATGAGTAATGGAGAGAATGAAATCAGTAAGATAATCACGGCAAGTCCGATAAATACACGACGCCATTTCCCCACAGAGTCCAATACAACATAGGCGACTCCAGTAGCGAGAACGATAGCCGCTACCCATCCCCAGACAGGAGACCAAGTAAAGGGATCACTCATCAAAAACGGCTCAGCCATATAAGTTTCTAAAAGCCCCTCTCGAATACCGTCGAAACGATGTAATAAATCTAATATAATCCCTAACAATCCGCCAACAACACCGCAGAGAACCGCTGTGATCGTGGTATGACCAAGCGGTTTGGAAATGTGGATCGTATTGACTTTGTTGCTTTCAACAGCAGCAGAGTCGTCAGATATGGTTGATTTTAAATTAGATTGAGACATTTAGGATGGATCTTCAGGAGACGCTTTCTCCTTCTTGACCGCATCATAAGACTGAACTACCAGATCACTCAAGAACTTGTCTGCATCTTCTACTGCTTCTTTGTTAATTTGGAACACATCTTGCCCCGAATTCCCTTGTATTAGCTTGAGTCCAAACTGGTAATCTTTAAATTTAGTTTTGCAGATTTGTAAAACACTACGCCCTTGAAGAGACGAAAGATCTGCCAAAGTAGTCACAGCATCTTCACTAAAGTCCATTTTGACTCCATGCTTCGCATTAAACTCTCGGCAAAATGTGTTCACCTCGTCCTGCACCTTCTCTAAATTCACCTCTAAGCCCTCTAAACGATATTTCTCTAACACCTCGTCTTTGTTATCGATCAGATTAGAATTAATTCTCAGCTCAGAAACAGAGGTTCCTGGAAGCTCGAATTTGAAATCACGCAGAACCTTAGCCAGCACTGTCATCAGCGCTCGTGCTCCAGTGTTTTCTTTTTCAGCAAGTTCAGCAACTTTTTCGATCGCTGAATCTTCAAATAAAGCATTGATCCCATAGGCATCAAACTCACGTTCGTATTGGCGTAAAATACTGCCTTCAGAGTTCTTCATAATATTAACGAAATCCCCCTGTTCCAGTTTTTCGCAGACCACACGAACTGGTAATCGACCGATGAATTCAGCCTCGAACCCATAATCAATAAAATCCTGAGTCTCTGCATTCTTAAATAATTCACTATCTAACACCTTTTCTTGATCACCGACTTGAAAACCAATCTGTGAACTCTGCACACGTTTAGAAACAATTTTCTCTAATCCTGAAAAGGCACCACTAACGATGAATAGAATGTGACGAGTATTGATCGTCTCCTTCTGAGGTGGCCCATTTCTCTGCCCTGACATCATGGACATCATCTGTCCTTTCATATCCATCGGGTTAGAAACTGGAACTTCTGTCTCTTCCATGAGCTTCAACAGCGTCGTCTGCACTCCACGACCACTGACATCTTTGCCAAAATTCCCACCACCTTGGCTAGCAAGCTTGTCCACTTCATCGATATAGACGATACCATACTCAGCCATCTCCACATTGCCATCCGCTTTCCTCACCAGCTCACGAACGAGGTCATCCACATCACCACCGACATAGCCAGTTTCACTAAATTTAGTAGCATCCGCCTTCACAAACGGCACCCCGATCATCTCCGCAATATGCTTCACTAGGTAGGTTTTGCCCACACCAGTAGGTCCAACCACGATGACGTTTTGCTTCTGATATTCCATCTTGTCAGCACCTTCGCCATGCTCGTTTTCAAGAGCACGCACTTGCTTAGCATGATTATAGTGATCACAAACTGCGATTGAAAGAGCCTTCTTCGCCTCATCTTGACGGATCACGTAGCGATCCAGATGCGCTTTGACATCTCTAGGCTTGAGATCAAAATCAAAGATAGAATCGACCACATTAACCTCTTCCACAAGCTCATCCACTTCATCGGCATCGCCACCTTTAGAGTCTTCTTCGAACTGGTCGAATGGCATCGTAAAGCCACTACCGATCTTACCAAATAGCTCCTTTAAAGTCTTCTGCATCTCTTCAGGTGAAGGTGCGTCGTCTTTTTCTTTATCCTTGTCACTCATAATGGCCAATAGATAAACCAGCTTTTACCAGTCCGCTAGTAATAATTTCATGACACCTGATAACCACCCTGCACCGCTTTAAGCAGCTCAGCATGGACTTTGGGGAAACCTACTATCATGAGTTTATCAGTGAACATATTATAAGGCTTTCCACTTTCATTACTTACTAGTGCTCCGTTCTCTCTGAGCATTACTAAACCTGCTGCTATGTCATAAGGCTGAAGATCTGTTTCCCAGAATCCTTGGAGCCAGCCCATACTTAAATGGGCTACATCTAACGCAGCGCTACCAGAACGGCGAATACCACGACCTAACAAAAGCACCTCCGAAGCAGTCTTAAAAAAGCCTTTTGCTACATCTGGAGATCGATACGGAAAGCCAGTCATGAACAGTGACTCAGAGACTTCAGGATCGAAATCTTTAAGTTCTCTAAGCTCTCCATTATAGCGAACTCCTCCACCGCTAAACGCAGAAAATACTTCACCACTAAACGGCTTCATTACTACACCTAACACGGATTCACCATGATCCACCAGCGCTACAGAGATAGAAAAATGATCTAATCCACTCAAGAAATTAGTCGTTCCATCCAGAGGATCGACCACCCACATCAGATCTTGCGATCCACTCTTACCAGACTCCTCACCATAAAAGCCAGATTCTGGAAGTAGTGGCATTAGTCCAGCATAGAGCATCTTTTCAGATTCTACATCTACGAATGACACTGTCTCTCTCAGTGATTTAACATCTGTAGAGCCACTAGGCATCGCTCTAAAATGCTTAAGTTGGAAGTCAGCGACATCTTTGACAACGCTCACTACCTTCTCTAACAGACCGTCTGTATATGGATGAGGATAGCTCATTAAACTTTAGCGAGTTCTTCTAACAGAATTTGGCTCATTTTGATTCCACCTTCAAAGTTCTCAATATAGTAGTTCTCATTCGGTGCATGAATCTGACAATCGGGCAGAGCTAAACCTAACAGAAGTGAATCTGCTCCGAGTATATCCTGCATGTCTTTAATGATAGGAATACTGCCTCCTTCACGGATCAGCACAGGCTTCTTACCGAATGCTTTTTCGAGTGCTACCTGACCAGCTTGTCCGAACACAGAGTTAGGATCTGAGTAGTAAGGCTTACCATCATGCCCTACTTCTACCTCTACCGTGACTCCTGCTGGCGTATGCTTCTCTAAGTGCTTCACTACCTTATCTGAAATATCTTTCGGATCTTGGTTTGGCACTAGACGGAATGAAAACTTAGCCATTGCCTCAGAAGGAAGCACCGTTTTACTGCCTTCACCTTGGTAGCCACCACCGATTCCATTTACCTCAGCAGTAGGTCTTGCCCAGAGACGCTCAGCACTGCTGTAGCCTGGCTCACCGTATAAATCTGGTGACCCAGTATTCTCTAACATATCTGCTTTACTCATCCCCGGCACCTGCGCCCACATCTCACGTTCCCAGTTTTCAAGAGGTTTCACATCATCATAGAAACCTTCAATAGCGATATTTCCTTCGTCATCATGTAAGCTAGCAACTAGTCTAGCCACTGCCGTAGCAGGGTTAGCAATCGCACCACCATAAACTCCAGAGTGCATGTCTCCACTAGGCCCTTTCACAGTCACCTCACAACATGTGATTCCTCTAAGACCGTAGCCCATTGTAGGAACACCTTTTGCTACCATTCCAGTGTCAGACACAGCAATAATATCACACTTCAAATTCTCTTTATTCGCCTCTAGGAAAGGAACTAAACTAGGGCTACCAATCTCTTCTTCTCCTTCGAAAAGGAAAGTTAGGTTTACAGGTAGTTCACCCTTTTCCTGAATCATCTGCTCCACTCCGAGCACGTGCGCCATCATCTGACCTTTATTGTCTGTAGATCCTCTGCCCCAGATTCTGCCATCACGGATCTCAGGCTCAAACGGAGCACTGTCCCATAGCTCTACTGGATCCACTGGCTGCACATCATAGTGACCATAAATAAGAACATTCTTACGTCCATCAATGTGCTTATTTTTAGCCACCACTACTGGGTGCTTAGGAGTTTCATGCAGCTCTACAGTAAGCCCCATACCTTCTAACTTATTCACCAGCCACTCAGCACACGCTCTCACATCACCCGCATGTTCACTAGCTGTTGAGATACTTGGGAATCTCAAGAACTCGAATAAATCTTCTAATTGTTTTGTCATGACTACATCCATAATTCGCGACAAGAAAATCACAAGCAATAAGGGCTGGTATTTTGAATTTCTGAGACTAGAGTGCCGCCGTCTCTCAGGAAGCTCTTGGAAGAGCAACCTAAAAAAGATAGAGAATCCAGTGAAATTCTGGAGCGGTCCCGCCACTGTAAAAGATGCGTCTTAGCTGACAAATCTAAGCCAGATCACTAGCCTGAGAACTGAGATTATTAAGCCTGCGGATATCAGGTTCACATCCAACAAACATGAAACAAAATAACGCTAAATCAGCGATTAAAACAACGATAGCGGCATCACTAGCATGCCTTAGCCCACAGCTCAGCACCGCCCACGGCGAAGACGGAGCACACAAAACTGAAGATCTAGGAACGACTACTGTAGTCGCCCGAAGAGCACTTCAAGACATTGGAGCTACCACCTCTGAACTCCATACCTTAAGCGCAGAGTCACTCCGTGAAAGAGGAATTTATGGTGTATCAGATGCTCTAGCGACTCTACCTGGAGTAGACGTTTCTAGCTTTAGCCAGCCAGGCAATGGTCAAGGAGTTCGTATCAGAGGCCTACGCCCACAGGACACACAGTTCCGTATTGATGGAGTTCGCTTCACCCGTAGACTAGGAAATTTCGATTCATTCATCGGACAATCATTTACCACAGGTCTTTCAAGAGTAGAACTACTCAAAGGCAGTCAAGCGGCACTCTACGGTTCCACAGCCAATGGTGGTGTAGTGAATCTCATCACTCAACGTGGCTCTCAAGATCGCCTCTCTAGCATTTCAGTAGAAGCTGGTTCATTCAACAGCCTCTCTGTCACAGATGTGAACAGTGGTTCAAAAGGTAAACTCTCCTACTACCTTTCTAGTAGATTTAGCACGACAGATAATGACACCTATGGTGACAACTCTGAAGCCGGTGGTTACGACAGTGACTACGTGAACCTCACGACTGCATTTAGACTAGGATATGCACTCAGTGATGATTTAGAACTAGGTATCACCTACCGCCAAATGGAAGGAACTGTGGAAGGACCTCAGTTCGGAGGATCTCGCTCTGAAAACGACTTCTCCCTAGGGACAATCTATGCAGACTATCGTATTAATGATGCTTGGAAGACGAAACTTACTCTTAGCTACCTGATGGAAAACTCTGTGTTTTCTGATCCATTCAGTAAATCACACACTGACTACGATCAGTTTGGCATCGCATGGGAAAACGCCTACCAGTATTCCGGAGCAGGCTCACTAAGCTTTGGAGCTGAATACGAAAACCAAGACTACCGTGGCTTCGGCGCTACTACTGGAGTCAAGGACCACTATTTCGCAGTTTACCTGAACCATTCATACGATTTTAAAAATCTAACAATCGATGCAGGAATCCGCTATGAAGACTATCAATCATTCGGTAGCCACACGAGCTGGAAAGCTGGAGCTCGCTACAATTTAGATAAGACCAACACTGTCTTTACTGCAAATGTTGCGACAGGATTTAACACTCCTAGCCTTATTCAACTCTACAGCCCATTAGATTTCGGCATTGCCGGAAATCCTAACCTTGACCCAGAAACTACATTTGGTTGGGACATCGGAGTTGAGCAGAAACTAAATGAGAACCACTCTGCAAGTATTGCATTCTTCGAGACAGATATCGAAGATGCTATTCAGAGAGATTTCGGGGCAGGACTATTTGCTAACTCATCTGGCAAAACTAAAGCCAGCGGAATCGAAGCAGCCTTCATCGGAGACATCACCCCAAACGTGGCTTATGAACTTAGCTACACTTGGCTAGATCGCTCACTCAATGACCAACCACAGCAGACTGCTAAAGCAAATATAACCTACAAGCCGAACAGCAAAACTGTTCTCGGACTCGGTGCTCAGTATCTCGACGAACGCAGTTACGGAGGAAACACTCTCGAAGATGCATTCATCGTGAGAGCATACGGAAGCTACCAACTTACTGATAATGTGAAGTTTAATGCTAGAATTGAAAACCTTACAGACACCGAATACAGTCATGTAGATTTCACTTCATCATTCGGCCCTGGCGACTCACCAGCTCGTAGACTAGGCGTCTTCGGCGGAGTAACAATCAATTGGTAATTTAAAAACACTCAACAAGTAGGAGCGGTGCCGCAAGGTCTCGCTCCTGTTTTTTTGCTTCGAATAAGTGACAAAAAAGAGCCACGGTAAATTACCGTAGCTCTTATAAAATTTAGTCGTTCAGTGACTCAAGGATTACTCCTCTTCCTCTTTGGCAACTTCCTCAGTTTCTACTTCCTCAGGAGCGTTGTCTTCAGTATCGTCATACTCCTCATGATCATGAGCAGTGAACTTTCTGACTCTCTGTTCTGCAGGAAGTGGTGAAAGTAGCATGCTGACATTTCTGCCTGCAAGTCTAGGTGGTTGGTCGACATTTGCCATGCCTTCCATGTCACCTACAACACGCTTGAGAACTTCAACACCGAGTTCCTTGTGAGCGTTTTCACGTCCACGGAACATCAGACCTACTTTGACCTTGTTTCCTTCATCGAGGAACTTCTCGATTCGTGAACACTTAAGATTGTAATCATGTTGCTCAGTTCTAACGCGGAATTTGATTTCCTTCACCTTAGGTGCGCTAGTTTTCTTATCCTTCTTGAGCTTAGACATCTGGTATTTATGTTTACCGTAGTCACAAATCTTACAAACAGGTGGATCAGACTTCGCAGTGATCTCAACTAGGTCTAACCCTAATTCTTTTGCCTTTTTTAGAGCTTCATTGGAGCTCATCACTCCTAGCTGGTCTCCGTTATCCATTACTACACGGATTTTAGGCGCCCGAATGTATTGGTTAACACGGGTCATTTCACGACGTTTCTTATATGGCTTCTTTGGCTTGGCTATGGTCTTATCCTCCTAGTTGTTTAGTATTTGTTTAGTTCCCATACGATTTGAAGAAGTTATATCTACAGCCGAAATGGGGAAAGTTTTATGTATGCTTACTCGTTATCATATTAAGCTAACTAACAATCGATTTAGTATTGTTAGAGCGATCTGTCGCTAATTTCTTTAGATATATTGGAAACGAATTCATCGAGTGGCATGGTTCCAAGATCTTGACGATCTCGGTGACGGACGGAGACTGAATTAGTCTCAGCTTCTTGTCCGCCGATGACTAACATGTAAGGCACTCTGTCTAGTCTTGCAAGTCGAATTTTTGCCCCCAACTTCTCCGATGCTCTATCAACGCTAACACGGACGCCAATATCAGCTAATTTCTTAGCAGCAGCCTCACCGTGTTCGATGTATTTATCAGACAATGGCAACACACGAACCTGTTCAGGAGCAAGCCATGTAGGGAATTTACCCTCAAAGTGCTCGATAAGTAGACCAACGAAACGCTCAAGAGATCCAAATGGAGCTCTGTGAATCATCACTGGTCGATGAGTTTTATTATCTGCTCCCACATAGGTAAGATCAAATCTATTCGGAAGGTTGAAATCAAGCTGAACAGTGCCCAACTGCCAATCACGGCCGATCACGTCCTTCACTACAAAGTCGATCTTCGGTCCATAAAATGCAGCTTCACCTAGCTCAATAGTATAATCTGCTCCAAGATTTTCTACAGCTAGTTTCAATGAGTTCTCAGCCTTCTCCCAGACATCACGCTCACCAACATATTTATCAGAATCAGGATCACTGAATGAAAGTCTCACTCTGTAATCGTTCATCCCGAGAGTCTTTAAAACCTTCTCTACCAGAGCCAAGCAACCTTGAATCTCCTCATCCACCTGCTCTGGCAGACAGAAAAGGTGAGCGTCATCTTGAGTAAATCCTCTAACACGAGTCATACCACCTAGCTCGCCAGACTGCTCCCAGCGATACACAGTGCCGAACTCAGCTAATCTAACTGGTAGATCTCTGTAGCTTCTATGCTCACTGCTATAAATTTTAATATGATGCGGACAGTTCATCGGACGCAACATATAGCCTTCGATTTCTCCAGTCTTCAGACCATTGACAAGTTCACTACATTTAGCATTCTCATCAGATAACTTCTCCAGAGCTGCACGCTCAGGAATAGCAGCATACTGGCTCTCCTCATAATAAGGGAAATGCCCAGATGTGCGGTAAAGATCTAATTTACCAATGTGTGGAGTGAACACCTGACTATACCCCTGCTTATCAAGCTCACCAGTGATGAAGTCCTGAAGCTGACGTCTAACAAGAGCCCCCTTAGGTTTCCAGAGAATCAATCCCTGTCCCACCATCTCATCGATATGGAAAAGCCCAAGCTCACGTCCCAACTTACGGTGATCACGCTTCTTCGCTTCCTCTAACTTTTCAAGATGGTCATTTAATTCAGTCTTATTCTTAAAACAAGTTCCATAGATTCTCTGGAGTGACTCACGATCCTTATCACCTTTATAAAAAGCACTAGCCACGCTCATCACCTTATAAGCCTTACAATTACCTGTTCGTCCTACATGAGGACCAGCACAGAGATCCCAGAAGTCATTATTCTTGAATAGTGAAATTTCTTCATCCTCTGGAATATCATTCAGAAGATCCACCTTAAATTTACTCTCAACAGCACGCTCAGAAACAGCTCCTAGGCGGCCACTCTTAGCTAAAACCATTGCCTCATCACGAGTCACAACACTACGCTCAAATGATGAATTTTCCTTCACCACTTTCTTCATCTCTGCCTCGATCTTACCAAAATCATCTGGACTCAAGCGGTGCTCAAGCTCCATGTCATAATAAAAACCATTCTCCACAGGAGGTCCACCCGCTAACTGAGCATCTGGCCAGAGACGCATAACAGCCGTCGCCAAAACATGGGCACAACTATGACGCAAACGATCCAAGTCACTCATATTGTGACGCTCCTCAAGTGATTTTCTTTCTTTATCTGACATATCACTGCCTAAAAACCACTCTACCCCCCATTTTGCAATGAAAAAACGACGATTCCATGCCATATCTTGACTAATTTACTACCACCGCTAATTTTTCATCATGAACCGACCTCTTCCACAATTGACAGCCAGTATTTTAAAGACCTACGAATGCTCATGGATTCATATCGTTATAGCACTAGTAACGCTCTTCAGCATCTACAAAATCATCGCCTTCCAAATAGGCTTGCTCATCAAAGCTCTCATCGTAGTGGTCATAGCAGCTGTCGCTTATTTTTTCATCTATCAAGTTTAATAAGTCTCCTTAACTAAATCGGGCTCTTCATCAAAGATTGGGGACATGAGGCATTTCAGCCAACATGTCCCACATGATTAATCACCTAAATATAGGCTTGAAGGATTATCAGATCCTTCAAGCAAAGAGTAAACCAGAGCTAGTAGTCCACGTAAAGCTAAAGCCGACTTTAAAGCCTAAGTCTTGCCCTCGGTGCTTAGCCACAAAGCTATACAGCAAAGGTCGGTATATACGCAGAGTCAAACATCTCGAATGTTTGTGCAACCATGCACCCTCATTGTCCATACTCATCGATGGCGATGCTGTGGATGCAATCGCAGCTTCACCCCCAAGCTGCCTGGCATCACTAAAGGCAGACATAGCTCTGAGCCTCTACGCAAGAGCATCTACAAGCTGCATCACCAAGGTATCTGTGCCAAGACTCTCGCAGAATCAAAGAGCATAGGACAAGCTACTGTCAGCCGTATTTACTCGCAGTTCACTCACCGCAAAGTCAAAGAAAGAGCCTCGCTAGAGTGCCCAAGAATACTTGGCATAGATGAACACACGCTACATAAAAGACAGAAGTTTTGCACCACTCTTTGCGATCTAAAGAATCATCGCGTATTCGATATCCGCCCAGGTAGAAGCAATAAGCATCTAGCCAGCTACTTCGCATCACTCAAGGGTAGAGATAAAGTTCTCGTCGTCTGTATTGATCTTTCCAGCCCTTATAGAAAGCTGATTCAGCAATACTTCCCCAATGCGCGAATCGTAGCAGATAGGTTCCATGTAGTTAGGATCATCTATTATTACTTTATGCAACTTGCTCGTGCTGTGGCTCCTAATATTAAGAGTCATAGAGGATCATTAGCCGCCATGAGAAAGAGACCTCAAAACCTCACACCAAACCAACAACTAAGACTTAAAGAGCTTTTTATAGAGCATCCTGCTCTGGAGAAGATTCATCAGCAAATGCACCAACTAAGAGAACTTATGAACAAGAAAGAACAAACTAAAAAGCAATGTAAGAAGCTAGCAAAGCTATTTGCTTCTAAAATACATGAACTCAAATACTCAGACCTCAAGCCTATGCAAACACTAGCCAAGACACTACAGCAGTGGATGGAACCCATTGCCTGCATGTGGAGATTCCGCAAGAACAACGGGATAACAGAAGGCTTCCATCGTAAAATGAAGCTGATACAACGCCGTGCATATGGATTTAGAAACTTCCAGAATTACAGACTCAGAGTCATCGCTCAATGCGGATAACTAAAATAAAAAAATGACCTTTCCCCAAACTTTGGTGTAGACCCAAAAAGAGCCACTCATATGAGTGACTCTTTTTAGAAAATGGTGGGCAGAGAAGGATTCGAACCTTCGTACACTTACGTGAGCAGATTTACAGTCTAGAACTCGCACTTTCTCTATCTGACGCGACCTGTCTTCAACTGACATCCATTAACACCCCCAACTCACTAAGTGTATTGATTTTACGAACCTCCCAACAGATACTTTTCATTGTCATGAAGAGTCAACCAAAGACCACGGAGAACCGAAATAAATGGCCAGTTTGTGGCCAGTCGCCCAAAAAGCCAAAACTATCCCGCACATCTGCCGCCTACTGGAAAACGAAAGTGTATAAAGCTGAAAGTAGAAAAGGAACAGCATCCCCCGACTACAGTGTTCGCATATCTTTTCAGGGGAGACGTGAGAGGTTTCCCCTCCACACACCCAACAAAGATATGGCAGCCTCCAAAGCTGTATCCATCTTCAAAGACATCATATCTCTTGGCTGGGAGGACACCATCGAAAAATACAAGCCCAATTCTCTTCCCTCCACACCTCCTGAAGGAGCCTCTACTGTTGGAGACCTTATTAAGGCAAATATGACCTATTCTACCGTGAGAGAGGGCACTCTCTACACATACATCCGTGCGATGCGGAAAGTGGTATGTGGCACACTCAAGCTCGCTGATTGGGAAACCACTCGCAAAGCTGGCCTCCTCAACCTCGAAGAGTGGAAGCAGATGGTCGACAGTGTGGAACTCGAACGACTCACACCCACTGAAATCCAGAAGTGGAAGCAACGCTACCTCAGTGAGCACAAATCCACTAAGCAATCGATTACCACTATCAACAGCTTGGTGAGGAATGCCAAGTCTCTCTTCGCTACCAAACTCCTCCCATTCATCTCGGAGGAAATTTCGCTTCCATCGCCACTTCCTTTCGATGGTGTGCTCATGGAGAAACAACCATCTTACCGTTACCACAGTAAAATCGACGCTAAGAGGATTCTCGCCAGAGCTGATAGTAATTTATCTACAGAAGACCCTGAAGCCTACAAAATCCTCCTTCTCTCACTTGTTTGCGGACTTCGTATCTCAGAGGTTGATTACTTGCTATGGACTGCCTTTGACTTCGAAAACTCAGTCCTCAGAGTTCGTGACAACCAATACAAGCGACTCAAGAGTGAGGACTCCTCAGGCGACCTCCACCTATCAGATGACATGGTCGAAATATTCCAACAATTCTTCGAATCATCCGACGGGGAGTTTGTTATTCAGTCAAACGGAGCGATCAAGCGATCCGAAGGATGCAGGGCGTATCGCTGCAAAACGGAAATTGCCCGACTGATCAAATGGCTTCGCTCAATGGGTGTGACCTCACGAAAGCCGATTCATGAGCTACGCAAAGAAATCGGTAGCATCATCGCGACAGACGATGGAATCTTCGCGGCCTCTCGTTACCTCAGGCATAGCGACATTCGTATCACCTCGTCTATCTACGCTGACCAGAAAAAGAAAATTATACCAAGTCTCAAGATCAAATAGCCGTCTAACCGTCGAGGTGTCTCTATTTGTCTCTACTTGTCCAGCAAAGATATTTCACGCGTAAAATCATCTCGCGAAATTGGGATTTAAAGATACTGTAGAAAATGAAATGCAGAGTGAGTATCCAGAATTTGACAAACTATACACCGAGCTAAGCAGACCACTGCTTGCTCATGCATATGGGTTCTGCTGCGACTGGCAAATCTCTGAGGACATCACGCAAAAGACCTGGCTCAGAGTCTACCGATACATTTCCAAGAGGGGAGAACAGCCAGATACTCCCTACATCTACAGAATGAACAAGGACTCCGCGTATGATTACTTACGCAAACTGCAACGCACGATTAACACCAAATCAATCGAAGACACTCCAATCTTACCAGCTGTTACTCTTCCACTTACTAATGAAAATGAAGCTGACCTATTTCAAGAGTTTTGGAAGCAATTTTCAGAACTCGGTCTTCCCCTTATCGATCGACAAATATTCTGGTTAGCAGAACGTAACGACCTCACTATGGTTGAGATTCAGGCACGCACAGGGATTCCAAAATCAACTGCCAACGACAAGCTACGTCGCCTCAAAAAAACATGCCTGGAGTTCCTCAACTCTAAAATTCAGCAAGCACCTAAGGAAGCAGAGACTGAAACATCGAACTATTAACGCCATGAACGAAGATAAAAAAGAATTCACAGAAAAAGATCTCACAAATCTCGTGAGAGGCTTCGGCATGTCAGCGGGTAAATCACTCGACAAAAAAGTGGAACAAGAAATCCAAAAAGAGCAATCCCGAGAGAAAGAACCATCGCAGGAAATGGAAAATGACCCTACGGGTCTCAAGCGTCTCTACCGAGAGCATGAACAAAATCGTAATCAGGAAAGAAATCGTTAATCCCCCCTTCTCTCCCAGTAACGACTTCTTTAAGAAAGAACTATAAATACTATAGGGAATTTTTCTTCGCAAGAGCTTGCTGAAAACTCACACCTATGGTGACCTTTTACAGTAGCAAAAGTGACCTTCTACAGTGGCTATAAGTGACCCTTTACAGTAACTCCTACCTGAAAAGTGACCATCTACAGTATGAAAGCCAATTTTCCCTTTTCAAAACATGAAGCTGATGCGATTTCCCTATCAATCCTGAACTTCAACTTACTGTAAAAGGTCACCTTTAGAGCCAATCCCATAAGTGACAAGTGACCTCAGCAAAATTTGACACCGTCACTTTAATTCATACCATGTTCCATATTCAAAGAATATGGAACTAACAAATTCAACATTCCCGCTCGATGAAAGACACCTCAAGAAACATATTGAGGTAGTTCATACGCACTGACACCTCTCGCTTTTTGAGAACAGATTGTGGAACGAACTATTAGCGAATGCCTACCCCAATCTATTGACCCAGAGCCGCCATCACTTCAAATACTCCGTCCTTGTCGAACGGCTCAAATACAACTCGTGAGACCGTGACCTCATCAAAAGCTCGCTGAAGAAACTCGCTCGCACGCAAATTGAATTCATCAATAGTGACGAGACAGGAAAAGAACTTTCATGGGAGGTGAAAAACTACATTTCCGCCCCTAAAATCGTATGGTGAAAAGACGGGTTCGACTATGGGTTCGATCACGGCCTTCCCGAGTTGCTCCACGACCCAGACACCTATGCACTCATCAGCCAATCGAGTGAGGAACGCTTCAACAGCAAATACTCACTCTACCTCTACGAAAATTGTGTCAGATATAAAGCTCGACCGTGATACCCATGACTCACTCCTCTTTGGCTTCTCGGTGTCTTGCATAAGTTTATGGGAACTGAGGGTGTTGAACTCTACGAACGCTTCGCTGAACTCAACCGTCGAGTCCTCAAGCCAGCTATCAAAGAAATCAACGAGAAATCAGATATTCACCTCACTTTCCTTCCTGCCAAACAAGCACGCAAAATCATTTGAGCTCAGTTTCGAGTCATTGACAACCCAAAGAATGACCAGCTCAAACTACCTGGCACAGAGGAACAGAAACAGACCGCAGAGATTCTCAAGAAACCAATCGTTCAGCAGTGTATCAAAATCGGTGCATCGCAAGGTGTCGCTTGCCTCTGGTATAAACAATTCGGTGAAGCCTACCTCTCTGAAAAGATTCTCTTCACTGAGAAAACCATCAAAGCGTGAAAAATCAAAAAGACTCCCGGAGCTTGCCTTACTTGGGCTGTAGACAACGACATCAAGGACAAAAACCCGCTCCTCGAAGCTGGGAAGAAGCGACTCACCAAAAATCTCGAAAATGCTCAGATTCAGAAAGTCGAGCAAGAGAAAACAGATGCAAAAATGGACAAGGAGAGGAACGCTCGCAAGCAAGCTCGCGAAGACGTGGAAACCTTCTGGATAGAACGAACTGAGAAGAAGAAACAAGAACTCCAAGAAGAGTTTGAGTCCAAATACCACGACTTCATCTCCAGCTCAATTTTCAAGCGACAGGAAATCTTTCATTGCTGGCTTGCTGAAAAAGCCAAGCTCTGAAACCCCTATCCCATGATCCGTTGACCACGCCTCAAGCACCTCTGAGCTGAAAAAATCATCATCTCTCAGTAACTCCCTTATTCCATCGATGTTTTGATGCCCAAACAGGCACACATGAGTAATAGAAAACCTTTCTATTACTCACAAAACACTCAAAATCTGAGTAATAGGATTATTCCTATTACTCATGAACGAGCATCTCCACTAGGAACCCTCTGTGGTAACTGGACACGGGGGAGAGCTTACTCATTCCGCATTATACTGACTCCAACTCAAGGGTCAGTATTTTTTCGCATACTCAAACAAACTTAAATGTGCCTAATCGGCTACATTTCAAGTTTGCCCTCTCGTCTCTCGTCAGTCCATGCTTCATTGAGCATACGCTCTCTTATATTCTAACCATTATATTATGGTAAAATCTGTGAGTCGACATCACCTCGACTATGTATCTCGGCACATCAACCAAACCCGACTGGTTTTGGAATGATTGCAAGTCAACCTCCTCAGCTACGATGATATCATCGGCTGGGATGAAGACACCGAAGTCTTTCAATGGCTCGCCTTCAATCACTTTTACGAGACTGATTATGAACGTCTCAAAAAAGCTGGAATCCCTTTCCTCGATAGCGAGTTTTGAACATGGGTTGGTATTACCAGCTACGGATCTCACTACGACCTCTACGTCTATCCTGAGTTGCTAAAAGCACTCTTCGATGTCGATTGTAATCATTACGAACTCGATTCCTTGCGACAAAAGGCCTCCGCATAATGCAGAGGCTCTCTTATATTCAAGCATCTGAAATCTCAGGTGCTCTTTTCTTATTCTAACCATTTTTCTATGAAATCAACTACTCACACATCATCCGACGGAAACTTCCCATACGGAGACCAGCCTAACTATCGTGACTTCCTCCTCTGAGAAGAAGTTCTCAAAAGCTTCGCAGAACACGAGGAGGCGAACATGACAGCTTCAAACCCTATGGTGATAGCACGCTACTTTCACCCATCCAGCTCTATGACCTGGTATGCAACTGAATACAACGTCGACGAAGAAGTCTTCTACGGCTACGTCACAGGCTTCCAGTTCCCTGAATGGGGCTCTTTCTCACTACGAGAGTTTATCGAACTACAGCTCCCATACGGGCTCAAGATTGAGCGTGACCTATGGTTCACGCCTAAGCCGATCAAACAGGCTCTCAAAGACGACGGCCAAGAGCTTTAAGACTTACTCCATTGGAGGCATCGTCATTGGTGCCTCTTTTACATTTTAAACCATTTTCATTATGAAACCTACAATCGACAAAACAACACTTCTATCAGAACTCAGATTTCACTATGACGCTGGACACGCATGGCTTCGTGTTCCACTCTGGATATTCCGAAAATATCAGACAGAAGTCTCATCCTACTCCTACTTTTCCTATGATGCCATCTACTTGGAAGAGGATTGTGACGTATTTCCATTTCTAGAAAAAGCAGGTATCAGAAAACAGCTCTGAGAAATCATTGAAGTCGATGATGGAGACCTTTCTCCCATCCGAAAACTGCCTAGTTACACATCTGTATTCCAATTCTCAAAATAGCCCTCATGGGCTTTTTTTGTGTTCACTCTTCTCTATATTCGCCACATCCCTCTGAATCGTTCTCAGCGACACAGACGGTATCGCCTCTGCTATCTCATGAGCATTCAGCCCATTCTCCAGCATCTCAGAAACAAACTTCACTCGCTCATCCTTCGATAGGGAAGTGGTGCTTCCTATCTCAGGATTCCAGCTTCGTTTCATCTCGTTTTTCACTGAGTGCATCAGAGCCTCGAAGCTCAAAAAGAGCAACACAGGTGGCGATGCTGCTAGGAGCATCGCCAGCCATCTGCCTTCCACATGGCAGATATTGAATAGCACACTTCCACTAGAGACGAACACCACCAGACCTCGCAACCACAGTGTCGGCTCTTCTCGTAACGATGCTCTCAAGGCTGACATCGAGAACACCACAATCGCCCCGTCGATCACCAGTGGGAACACCCAGCTCAGTCCAGGTGTCACCACCGCTTGCTCGACGGCTAGCTGTCTCAACGCCTCGAAGGACAAGCT
>CAKZNV010000247.1 GCA_937132085.1 uncultured Rubritalea sp.
TCCACTCCCCTACGAGAAGCGTGAGCCAGCATTTCTGGACAGAAATCTGAAGCAATAAGCTCCGCATCATAACAAACTTTCTGCAACTCCAACGCTAGATCACCAGTGCCTGTAGCGACATCGAGGATATCCTCAGGAGCCCACTCCATCACGATCTGACCTACTCGCTTACGCCACATAATGTCTGTGCCCATACTGAGTACATGGTTCGTCAGCACATAGCGGTCGGCTATCTTGCTAAAAGCATCTTTTACAAATCCTGGATCTTGCATTGTCTTAAATTGTTAGAAGTAAATTTATTCAGGTAAAATATCGGTATACACACCTGGATCACTATTCGGTATCTCCACAGCATTGCATACTTTCTCATAAAACTCTCTCGGACCTACACCACCTATGACTCCGTATACGTAGCCACTTTCTTTCAGTGCCTCCATTGACTTAAAGAGTAGCGCCTTGCCAATCCCCGTGCCTCTAGCCTCTTCGCCCACACCAGTCGGACCATAAAATCCTTTCGCTGTAGTCTCCACACAGGCAAAGCCTAAAATCTTCTTATCTCTAGTAGCGATAAAGCATGTCACTGGCTGTCTAGACATAGCCACCTTTACCTCACTGACCCATTTAGGAGAGAAATGCTGGCCTACCCAGTCAGCTACGATGTGACGCTCATATGCTCTAGCCCTACGCAGGATGATCCCTTGAGCTTCTACCTTTTCATAGAGTTCTCTAGAGTCTGGTAGCTCATAGAGATTTACGATCATGTCTATCATAGTTCTAAATTAGTCTGTTTTAGGAAACTTACAACCCAAGAAGCTCCATAAATGGCCAGCTCTCGATTTCCTCTTGGTCCCTGATAACATCAGTGATCACCTCGACGCCGCACATATCTTCGACGATTCCTTTGTTAGTAATCGTCGCAGTATCTAGTTCATCGATAAGGTTATTAAAGACCAACCCAGCAGGCTCAATGCCACGTGAACGCATCGCTTCTACCGTAAGCAGAGTGTGATTGAGAGCACCCAGCTTGTTTCCCACTACGAGAACCACAGGATCACCTATAGCCACAGCCAGTTCAGCCACGCTAAAAGCCATCCCATTGATAGGCACTAACCATCCACCCACACCCTCAGTGATCACACACTGATGTGAATCTGATAGTGACTTATAGCCATCTAACAGCTCTTGCTTCTCGATCGGTCTATTCTCAAACATCGCTGAAACATGAGGAGCCGCTGGAGTCTTCATCCAGACAGGATTTATCCTATTCATCTCAGCTTCATCATCTATGGAAATATCTGATGCCATTGCCATTTGCAGCGCATCATTTCTATCTCCACAGCAGATCGGCTTATAGCCTACTGCATCCACTCGTTCGTTTCTCAGTGCTCTGAGTATCAGTGAACTAATGTAAGTCTTCCCTGCATCAGTATCTGTCCCTGTAATAAATAAACCGTTAGCCATATCTTTTCTACCCGCTAGCTAACACCGATGCACCTGCTATGCAACTGTAGAGAAGGCCGATATTGCTAAACTATATTAAGGCGCTCTGAAAACATGATCAGGATTAGGATCCATAGGATCTCTGACTTTAGTCCCAGATGGAATCCCCTGTAGATCCACGATTTTAAACGTATAAGGGTTAAACGCACAACCTTCATGACCTGGGACAGGTAGAGCTGTAAGATACCCGTCAGCCCCTGGGATTCGCATCTTCTTTTTATCTTCCTCACTAGGCTCACTAGAAGGTGCGTATTGCAAAAGAGGATGCGATGGCTTCTCAGTAGGAGTCGGAATTAACTCTCCGACCTCTTCCTCGAACATCAATGAATCGGCTTTTTCAGAAGCATTAGACTCATTAGATGACACATCTTGCTTATCACTACAACTCACTAATAAGCCAATACACAATACCAAACCTATAGAAGGAACACAGAAATTTCTCATAGTTGCGATTTTATCAATCGCTATATCACTGTCGAGATCTATTCGGCTTGTGTGTAAAATATCAGCCTAAAACCTTGCCACTTCTTCTGCACTAAGTTCACGAAAATCACCAGATCTCATACCTTGCAGCAAAATCCCACCCACACTTTCACGGTGTAGCTTAGTCACTCTATTACCCATAGCTCCGAACATTCTCTTCACCTGATGATACTTACCTTCAGTGAGAGTTAGTCTAGCTTTCTTCGGCCCAAGGATTTCTAGCTTACATGGTTTGGTAGCCTTAGGCTCATCACGTAAGCGCACACCATTAGCAAATGCTTCCACATAAGATTCCTCTATCGGAATCACCGTCTCTAACAGATACACCTTTTCACAAACATGCTTAGGCGATGTCACTCTATGAGACCACTGACCATCACTAGTAATAAGCACCAGCCCAGTCGTGTCTTTATCCAGTCTACCTGCAATGTGTAATTCCTTATGCGTATAACCATCTAGAAAATCTAACACGGTATCTTGCTCTTCGTCTTGAGTAGCACAGATCACTCCGTCTTTCTTATACATCACGAGGTAAACTTCACTAGATTCCTCTAGCTCTGCACCATTGATCGTCACCACATCAGTCGGCTTGATTTTCTTCCCCTGATCCTTAGTCATCTCCCCATTCACCTCTACTCTACCGCTCTTAATCGCCATTTTTGCAAGTGATCTTGTGGCCTCTGAATGGGTCGCTATGTATTTGTCTAATCTCATCTGCCCCCCTTCTAGCTTCAACCCTCTATTACACAACTAGAAAAAGCTCGACAAAGCATCTCAAGACGTGTTTCTTTCCTCCTTTCCCATTTTACCCAAATCAAGAAGACCATGAATCACCTATTATCTATCGAAGAACTCAACGCTGTGTCACTCAACGAACTCATCGACTCCGCTGTAAAGCTTAAAGCCGAACGCAGTGCGCCTACTTCACAGCCACTCGCGGGTCAGACATGGGCAATGATTTTCACTAAGTCATCTACTAGAACCAGAGTTTCATTCGAAGTAGGAGTCAGAGAGCTGGGCGGCTCTATCATGTTCCTTTCATCCAATGACATCCAACTAGGCCGCGGCGAACCAATCAAGGACACCGCTAGAGTTCTAGGACGTATGGTCCACGGATGCATCATCCGCACATTCGCTCAGCAAGATGTAGTAGACTTCTCCCAGTTTGGAAAAATCCCTACCATCAATGCTCTTACAGACGAAGAACACCCATGCCAGATTCTCGCTGACCTCCTCACGATCAAAGAAAAGCTCGGAACCTGGGAAGGCAAAAAAGTAGTATTCATCGGCGACGGCGACAACAACATGTCACGTTCATGGATCTGGGCAGCTAAATACCTTGGCTTTGAACTAGTCATCGCAGCACCTAAATCATGCCTCCCACCAGAGGACTTCATGGCTAAAGTGAATGCTCCAAACGTCACACTCACCGATGATCCTGTAGCTGCATGTAAAGACGCAGACATCATCAACACAGACGTCTGGCTCTCCATGGGCCAAGAAGGACAAGCTGAAAAAGAAGCTCTATTCGGCGACTACCAAGTCAACGAAAGCCTACTTAGCCACGCTAACGAAGGACACATCGTCCTCCACTGTCTTCCAGCTTACAGAGAAAAAGAAATCACAGAATCAGTGCTCGAAGCGCATTCAGACACTATTTTCCAACAAGCAGAAAACAGACTCCACGCACAGAAAGCAGTGCTTGCGATGATCGCTCAGTAGAGAGCTAAAAGCTAGCTCATCAGTTGATTAGTCATGAGTTCAGCGCTATGCATGCTGGACTATTGACCTTTCAGCTAATAATAGCCAAAAGCTCTCTTTCTCCCAGGCTCTAATTAGTCCTGCTACTTAGTCGGCACTAGCGCCTCGCACTTCTCAGCGCCACAAGTTTGACTATCAGACTTGCGTGTCTTACCACATCCACCTAGGCATGGCTTAGCACTGTAGTCCCAGTCTAGTGGGTAGTTTGCTATCATAAGTCGCATTCTGCGCACACCTACTTTAGATCGAGTGATACCCATTTGCTCAGCCAGCACATCGTCTGGGCATTTGCCGAGCATGTGATCCCACTGACTCCAGATATCTCCAGCTCCAGCAGTTGATCTCTGCACCTTTTCCTTCTCAGTTAAAATTCCTATATCCAGCTTCTTGCGGTGCGCATTGATCGCTCCCACAGTGCAGCCAATCATTAGAGCCAAATCCTTATCAGCCACTACGCCAATCTTAGGCTCCCACTTTTTCCAGTCCACTTTCTTACGCAGATCTCCATCGTATTTTTCAAGACCTAGCTTCTCTCTGCGGACTTTCACACTTCCCGGAGCACAGCCTATTTTCTTCGCTAGCTGCGTATCAGACATCTCAGGGATAAATTCATCCCATAGTTCCCAATCCACAGATTTACGTTTATTAAATGATGAGACGCCAAGCTTATTTCGTCGAGCGACCACAGAAGCGACAGAACATTCCATCTTGTCAGCGAGAAGCTTGTCCTCCATAGTGCCTAGTAGTAAGTCATACTCAGACCAGTCAATTCTAGCACCTCGTTCTCCAGAAGCATCTACCCCTAACTTCTTTCTGCGCATGCTCACCGCCGCGACAGAACATCCGATCTGTTCAGCGATTTGCTTATCAGTAATTTTACCTAGTTGCTCGTCCCATTGGGACCAATCAATTGTAGTGCGTGCCTTGCGTGCCATCACTTTGTTAAATAGTTGTTATCACCTAGTTTTAGATGATTAATTAGATTTCCTGGCTCCTAATTAAGAGAAGATAACCAGCTGTATTTCAATAATATGCCCTAAATCCATCCAGAGCAACCTCAAGTGGCACATAATGCCTAAAGTTAAATATTTATCAAGCTAAATTATATCAGATGACCCAATACTGGAAACAGACTATTCTATATCCTGTTGAGGAGTCCAAATTTCTTCTTTGTCTACAACTACTGGCTTCACCTTCGCCTCGATAGCTTCCTTGATGAGAGTTTCGTCCTCCCCTTTATTCAGCTTACTTTCCTTACTGATAGCAACAGCCATCCAACGGAAGTCAGAGCTGTTATCTAGTGCCACTTTCAGCAACATAGTAAGTGGAACAGCCATGAGCATACCAATCGGCCCCCATAACCATCCCCAGAAGATCACTGATAGAATAACGATCACAGTAGAAATACCAAATCGTCTACCGAGTAAAGTCGGCTCTAAGAAGTTACCTAAGACCCCATTGATCAGCAAATAACCACCACCAATAATCATGGCATCTCCGATGTCTCCATTATTTAGCAGTGAGAGTAAAATAGGTGGAATACCAGCAATCACTGAACCCACAGCTGGTATGAAATTTAAAGCAAAAGCCAAAATACCCCAAAGCAAAGGAAACTCTAAGTCCATCACCCAGCAGAGTATCCCTGCCAAGAGACCAGTAGCGATACTGATCAGAGTCTTGATTCCTAAATACTTTTGAATGTCACGAGTCGCACTCAGCATACGCTGAAGGTTGGGTCCCTTCGCATCACAAATCGCATTAAATCGACGACCAAACATCCTCGCTTCACTAAGCATGAATACAGTCAGCAACATCACAATAAATGCTGTGCCTATAAAAGATAGCAGTCTAAGGAAAATACTTTTACTCCACTCTAACAAGTTCTCAGCACTCAGCCACTGTAGGAATTGATTTTTTAACCTTTCAATACCAGTCCCTGCTTCTGCCTCAGCTTGCTTAGCCTCATCTGCTATCTGCTTACTAGTTTTATCCGCTATTTCTTTAGGTAAGACAACCCCAGTCCCTCCTGTATCTTTAGAGGACTCTGGCTCGACCGGTTGACTAACATCACCAGCAACAGCACTTTCAGGCGTCACCTCTGTAGGAGGAATCACAGGATCAGTATCAGCTCCCGGAACAGCGACTCCATCCTTCTTCTCTGGAGGTGTTACAGTTGCATCTGAAGAAGACTTTTCTTCCTCATCGCCTCCATCCAGCTTTATTCCTACTCGATCAGCCGTTTCAGTAGCAAAGGCTGTAAACTGCTCAATCCTATATTTGGTCAGCTTATAATACTTTGTATCCCACTTCGCCTGTAGCTCTGAGAATAAAACTATCCCCAGTAGCACGACTCCCGTAAGGAAAGCAAAGTCCACCAACACAGTGATAATCACTGCTAAAAATCTCGGACAACGGTGCTCTCTGAGCCAATTTGTGATCGGAAAACTAATCGTAGCAATGAAGAACGCCAACAAAATAGGCACGATAAAATCAGCAGCCAGCTTCATACCTGTCACGACGATCACTACAGCGGCTAAGATAACTACGATCTTAGATGCTTCTGCTGATCTTTCTGGTATGAGTTTTTTCATTATATCTGTAGTTCTAAACTAAACTACCACCCCGCACAATAAGCCATTATAGAAATGACACGTTACTGATGCTAAGCGATATTTGTATAAACAGACATTACGTCTGCATCGTCTTCTAGCTTATCGATCATCTCCATAGCTTCATCTATCTGAGCATCAGTAAATTCAGCTGGTTGGTTCGCTATGCGTTCAGTTTTTGCCTTCGTCACCTCAAGCTCCAAATCTTCACATGCTTTAGAAAGTCTCCCAAAACTAGTAAATTCACCATAAGCGATGACTTCATCACCATCGGCATCTAGTTCCTCAAGACCGTGATCAATGAGAGCTAGCTCGACTTCATCAAGATCTAGTCCTTCAGTCTTCTTAAATTGAACCACAGCCTTACGGGTAAACATAAATTCTAGTCCACCACTATTCATTAGTCCACCGCCGCTTTTATTAAAGATCGTGCGGATGTTAGAAAATGTGCGTGTGTTATTATCAGTAGCGCATTCGACCCAAAAGAGAACTCCATGAGGGCCTTTGCCTTCATAGTTCACTTCAGCAAAATTCGCCATATCCTTAGCAGTCGCTCTCTCAATAGCCTTAGTAATATTGTCCTTAGGCATATTCTCAGCCTTAGCTGTAGCGATCGCGGCACGAAGCTTAGCATTTGACTCTGGATCATCTCCACCTTCTTTTGCTGCCATCGTGATCGATGTTGCTAATTTAGGAAATAGCTTAGACATCTTATCCCAGCGCTTTTCCTTCGCTCCTCTTCGTATTTCAAATGCTCTTCCCATGACTCTATTGGTATATTGAATGTTAGAAATTCTAGATCAGTCTGACCTTTTATTTCGACACCTCTATCTATGAACGCAAACTATAAGAGATCAAGAACCGATCTCAGATTCTGCTACTAAATAGCATCCAAAGCGTTCTTAATACGCTTCAGCAAGATCCCTTTAGGCTCGATTCCCACAGAAACACGAATCAGATTCTTAGAGACTCCACATCCCTCAGCCCACTCTAGCTCATCATAATGCGCTAGAAGTGTGTAGGGTGAAACTAAGCTGAACTCTGCCCCCAGACTAGGACCTTTAGAAACTTCTAACAGATCATAAAATTTTGCAGCCTTCTTGTCATTCTTAAGAGTGAATGAAAACAAACCACCATAACCACCAACTGGCTTCTTCATCTGGTCGTATTGCTTTTTAGTATCACCATTCGTATACCAGACTTCAGCTACAGCATCGTGATCAGATAGGTATTTTACTATAGCGTCTGTAGTTTTATTCACCACAGGCATACGTTCGATAAACCCTTTAGAATTCTCATCTAACACAGCCGCATCAGCAGCGTAGAGCCTACAGCCATCTTCACAGTCTTCATTGAAAAAGGCGCTTAACTCGCTATAAAACGCAGATCCTTCTACTAACTGAACAGCTCCTGCCATCACGTCACCCTTTCCAGAGATCCATTTAGTGAGACTCGTAGTCACCACATCGCCAAACGGCTTCACATCAACATTGAAACAGCTGCTCACCGTATCATCGATTACTAAAGGAACATTCCCCTCCTTGCATGCCTCACTCACTCTCTGGAGATCGACAGTGCGCAGTAGTGGATTACTTGGAACTTCAGTAAAGACTGCTGAAAACTCACCCTTACGGATTCTATTCAGAGCTTCATCGAAAAGTTCGCCTTGAGCATCATGTAAAAACACTGCTCCAGCTCCAAAATTCTGCTGCACTTTAAGAGCATCCACATAGGGAAAATCTAACTGCAGCGTCTTCTTATTAGGGTTCAGCTTACTCAGACTACGATGCACTGCATAGACTGCAGACATCCCACTTTCATAAACAAAAACATCACCTTCTGCGTAGCCACCGTATTCTTCCAGCCTGCGTAACAGCTCACTAGCGTCATACTTCCAAAGTCCGTCACCATCCATCACATCAAGTGCCTGGCGACTCGAAACAATCTCTCCTGTGTAGCGCCAATATTCCATTGCCAACTTACAAGCATCCTCAGACCCCACTAACACTTGCAGACCATCGAAACCAGCGACTCTCAGAGCCTCGCCATTACGTTTTTCTACAAACCTAAGAGCTCTCTGTGCTGCATCTCTATGAGGGAATACAACCACACTTTCTCCCTCTAGAGCGACTGCTTGTTCACACTCGCTGAAGAGTCTCTCCACAGCTGGATGTTTGAAAAATCTAGGGTAACCACAACGCAGTTTAGAGACAATTCTCTCTCTCCCTTCTTCATAGCCAATTACAGAGTCCCAAGTAGGCATACAGACAGACACAGCATGCCTATCATCAGGCAGTGGTATCCCTAGGTCTGTTTCCTTCCAGGCAGGCTCTGTTATTAAATCGCGCACGGAGCGAATGAATAGACAGCATCGCTAGTTTTGCAAGCACCAAGTCTCTCATAAATTGACATATTTGTCTGACATATTTGCAACATTCTCATGGTATTCAGCGTAGTTTAGCTGTAACTATTATGATCATGATCCGAAGACTCACCTTAAAAACTGTTATCACGGGTATCGCAACCCTCTCTCTATCAACATTTACACAAGCTAAACAGCCCATAAAAGTGGCTTGTATAGGAGATTCTATTACCTTCGGATCTACGATTGCAGATAGAAGTAACAACAGCTACCCAGCACAGCTCCAGAGACTTCTAGGAGCTAAATATGTAGTGAAAAACTACGGACTAAGTGGTCACACAATGCTCAGAAACGGTGATCACCCGTGGGTAAATCACCCATACTTCAAACAAGCAACGGACTATCAACCAAATGTAGTCGTCATCAAACTAGGAACAAACGACTCAAAAGGTAAAAACTGGAAGTTCAAAGCTGAATTCAAACCAGACACCCTAGCCCTCATCCATCACTTTAAATCTCTACCTAGTAAACCTAGAATCCTCCTCTGCACTCCAGTCCCTGCACTTACAGGCAATTCAAATAACCCGAACCAAATCCCTGGCCCCGTAGTTGCTAAGCAAGTTGTTCCACTCATTCACCAAGCCGCTGCTGAGACCGGATCAGAATTAGTAGATCTCTACACAGAATTCACTCACTTCGAAGGAAAACTCTCAGCGATACTTCCAGATAAAATTCATCCTAAAAAACAAGGCGCCGCCAGCATCGCCCTACGTATTGCTGATCAAATCCAACACCCTCGCAACTCCAGCTACTCTATCGAAAAGCAACTTCAAGCCGCTGGCATCACAGCGCAAAAAGGTAACTTCCACGGATACACTAGCTATAACTTTAAATACCCAGCCTCTGATAATGCCAACTGCATCATCGTAGCACCTAAAACCGTCATCGCTGGCCAACCATGGATCTGGAGAGCCAGATTTTTTGGCCACCAGCCTGCACTCGACCAAGCATTACTAGATCGTGGATACCACGTCTGCTACTGCGACATTGCCGGTTTGTTTGGCAGCCCCACTGCGGTCAACCGTTGGAATAATTTCCACCACTTAACCCAACAACTAGGTCTCAGCAAAAAGCCAATACTAGAAGGCATGAGCCGCGGTGGACTCATCATCTTTAACTGGGCAAAAGCCAACCCAGACAAAGTAGCAGCTATCTACGGAGACAACCCAGTCTGCGACATCCGCTCATGGCCAGCCAAGAAAAGCCCAAGAGACTGGGCTATCTGCCTCAAAGCTTGGAACAAAACGACACAAGACATGCCAAACTTTAAAGGCAATCCAATCGACAGCCTACAAGTCCTAGCAAAGGCGAATATCCCTGTCTTTCTAGTCCTAGGAACAAAAGATGAAGTTGTGCCTCTATCAGAAAATGCTCACGTGTTAGCGGAGCGATACAAAAAGCTCAACGGACAAGTCACCATCTGGGAAAAGCCAAACGGCAAACACCACCCACACGGCCTCCAACCAGTATTCCCACTACTGCGTCATCTCCTTCACACTAGCGGAAATAACATCTCACCTCGGATCTACCAAAGAGCTTCGACTCAGACCTTCCCAGCAGTAAGCTCTGAAGTGAAAGAAAAACGCCAACAAATATTAAAGAACAGCAAACGTGTTCTCATGCTCGGCGACTCCATCACCTACGCTGGCGACTACGTGACTGACTTCATCACTTGGACTCAAGCCCAGTCATTTAGCCCCGCCTCACCAGCTGAAACCATCGTCAACATAGGGCTCCCATCAGAAACAGTATCAGGTCTGAGCGAACCAAATCATGCCAACGGTAGATTCCCCCGTCCTGACCTTCACGAGAGACTCCAACGAGCCCTGAAAGCCTACAAGCCAGACCTCATCTTCGCCTGCTACGGTATGAACTGTGGTCTACAGCAGCCACTTGATGAACAACGCTTTCAAGCCTACAAAAACGGCATTATAAAACTTAAAAAAGAAGCTGAAGAAGTAGGCTCAAAAATAATTTTCGTCACTCCACCCTACTTCGACAAACATGGTAAAGACATGCCAGCCGACTACACCAATGTCCTCAGAATATATTCAGCTTGGTTAGTTTCAAAACGCTCCGAAGGCTGGGAAGTCATCGACCTTAACTCAGAAATGACAGCATCAATAAAAGCAGCACAAACTCTCAACCCTACTTTCACCGTCCAGAAAGACAGAGTCCACCCGAATGCAGCAGGGCATAGAATGATGGCACAAGGTCTCATCAACTACTACTCCGACACCACACAGCCAACATCTGATCTAATCAAACAAAGAGTTATCAACTCGAACAAACGTCCAGCTATCAGAGCCAGAATGAATCAACTCAAACTAGCCTGGCTCACATCAATCGGCCACAAGCGCCCCGGAATCCCGGCAGGAAAACCACTAGACCAAGTCCTCAAAAAGAAAGCTCCTCTAGCCAAGTAACCACCATTCACCCTCAAACCTCTATCAACCCGGTCTGGTCTTCCAGAGCGGGTTTTCTATGTCTGGAACCTCTCTTTCAGTGCCCTTAGAGCCAGTCTAAGAAAAAAAGTTAAGACAAGAACCACCAGCGAATTCAACCTATGACTATTAAAGATTATTCCAGTGACAAATAGGTGTCCTCCAAAAAATAATATAGAGCCAATCTACGATTGAGAAAATATTCATAGAAATCAGGGCATAAAAAAACAACCAAGAGTGGCGGAGCGGACGGGAATCGAACCCGCAACCTCCGGCGTGACAGGCCGGTGCTCTAACCAATTGAGCTACCGCTCCACTTTCTCTGCTAGTTGCCTTGCAGCGGGCAGCAACCTAACTTTTTTCGCAAAAGGTGCAAGACCTTTTTTACTCTTTTTTCATTTTTATTTGCGATCACCTGCAATGCGCCTTGGTAAATTCTGAACCCAGTCTTTCCAGACCTTAATAAATCCACCTACTGGAGCTTTTGGAGAGAGAACACTGAGCTTGCTGCCAGTCGAAGAAAATTCTACTTTAGTTGCTCTGCCTAAGTATTCACCATCAACTTCGATAGGAACGTCTCGGTCTGAGACCACAGTAAATGAATCGGATTGAAGGTATTCTACTGAAGAATCGACTAGGTCTAATAAGCCAACTAAGCCTTTTAGTGAATCTAGCACAAATTTGTAGCCAGTTTCTTTGAAAATGAGAATATCGAGGAGCCCGTCTGTGTTATCGGCCTTCGGGAAGAGCCTAACTTGCCCTCCATAGAGTTCGCCATTTCCAGCGAGAACAGCCACACCTTCGGCTTCTGTGCCGTCACTGAGGATGATTTTCATCTTAGGTGGGTTATCTCCTAGTAACTTAACGGCGCTCATTAAGTAAGCCAGTGGACCAAATATTTTTTTTGACTCCAGCGAAGTGTCTTCAATAACCTGAGCATCGAAGCCGACCCCTGCCATCTGAACGAATGGTTTTCCGTTGGCTTTGAAGAGATCAACATTGGTGATATAACCACCTTTGATTACTTCGAGCGCTTTCTCTAGATTGGAACTCTGTAAATTAGGAATCGGGATACCCATTTCACGAGCAAAGACGTTCATGGTGCCTGCCGGCAGCACTCCGAGAGCTGTTCTGGTGCCGACCAAGCCCTGGATTACCGCATTCAAGGTTCCGTCTCCACCAGCGGCTAAAACGACTGGCTCACCATCAGCTGCAAACTTGGCTGCTAAGTCTCGCGCATCCTCCGCATCTCTCGTTGCGTAAAGAACAAAGTCTTTAGCATTGGACATGAGGAAACGCATGGCACGACGACCCTTCTGACTTCTTGCATGTGGGTTAAATAGGAGTGGATAACGGTGACCTCTGGGGATCTTCTTATTAAAGTGTTTTGGAGCTAGGCCGAATTCATTGAGCTTAGTAGTAATGAGATCCAAGGGAAGGCCTACAACATTTGAGTAATCCCCTTCTATCTTCTCGATAATTAGGTCTCCGTTGTCTTGGATCGCATAGCTACCAGCCTTATCCATGACTTCTACTTTCTCCATATAGAGCTGAATGTCTGCGTCAGTGATCGTTTTGAAAGTGACTTCGGTAATCTCGTGAAACGTTTCCGTTTTATCTGAGCTAATCAGGCAGAGTCCAGTGCAAACCTGATGTGTTCTACCAGAGAGTAATTGCAGTGTCTGGAAAGCTTCTTCTTTCGATTTTGGCTTACCGAGTGGTGTTTGATCAATATAGACGAGAGTGTCTGAACCGATGACTACTGACTGTGGATGCAATTGAGCTACTTCAGCAGCCTTCGCTTGAGCATTTATCTCACAGAGTTCTTCTAGTGGTATATCAGCAGTGTGAATTTCCTCCGCTAGTGATGGGATGACATCGAACTGGAATCCTGCTTCAGCAAGGAGTTCCTGTCTTCTGGGAGAGCCTGAGGCTAGAATGAGAGGTCTTTCCATGATCGGTAAAATTTTAGTCCATTACTATACGTTGTCTTACTGCTTCGTAGAGACAAACTCCAGTGGCTACGCTGACGTTTAGACAGTCAACATTGCCAGCCATAGGAAGATTGATGAGTATATCACAGTTATCTTCTGTTAGTCGGCGCAAGCCAGAGCCTTCTGCGCCCATGACGATGCCAGTAGGACCTTTAAAGTCTGTTTCGTAAAGCGTCTTAGTCGCTTTATCACTAGTGCCGATGAGCCAGAGACCGTAGTCCTTCTGGAGCTTCTTCATGGTGCGAGAGAGGTTAGTCACCCGGACGAATGGAGTAGTCTCTGCTGCACCCACAGCAACACGTTGGACAGTTTCTGTTAGGCCTACGGATTTATCTTTAGGAGCGATGACAGCATCGACTCCTGCTCCATTGGCTGTTCTAAGAATAGCACCAAGGTTATGTGGATCTGTGACACAGTCGAGCACTAGCACGAATGGTGCAGTTTTTCCTGATAGCAATTTCTCAAGAGCATCTTCACCTTTAGCGAGACCGCCACCACCTTTGATCTCACGACCACGGGTGTGTTTATTCTCTCTCGCTACGTGCTCGTTACCTTTCTTACGCATGGTGCTAAATTTAGTGTTTAGAAACTAGTGTGAAAAGTCTAATTATTGAGAACGTCTTCTTGAAGCTGAGCTTCTGTCTGGGCGTCTGCGTCTTGAAGTAGGGCGAGCTGTCGATGATGACGGCTTGTCTCCGCTTGACTTATTGCTAGATGGAGCACGGCGTTTAGACGGCTGCTTTTTAGCTCCTCCACGTGCACCACTTCTAGGTCCACGTTGTTGGCGGTTTTGCTTCTTACGCTCAGCGTCTGCCTTCATGACTTCGCTCGTTGTCGGAGCGCGGTCTGGCCAGAGTTTAGGCTCAAATCCTGGCTCAGTGATGAGAGGAATCTTCTTAGATATGAGTTTCTCAATATCACGGAGGAAAGATCTTTCATCGTTACTAACAAGTGAGATAGCTTCACCGCTTTCCCCTGCTCTGCCTGTTCTACCGATTCTGTGAACATAGTCGGCTGAAACATTGGGTAGTTCAAAATTGATCACATGTGGAAGGTTGGCGATGTCAATTCCACGAGCAGCAATATCTGTCGCTACGAGGACACGCACTGTCTTCTTTTTAAAGCCAGCGAGCGCACGCTCTCTTGCTCCCTGAGATTTATTACCGTGAATAGCGCTGGAAGTGATTCCTGCTTTATCGAGCTTCTCACTAAGACGGTTCGCTCCGTGTTTCGTTCTGGTGAAGATGAGGACTTGATCCCATTTATTTTCATGAATGAGGTTGATCGCTAGATCTGACTTAGTTCCAGCATCACAACGGTAAGCTTTTTGCTCTACACGGTCAGCTGTAGTATTCTGAGCCGCTACTTCTACCGTCTTAGGATGGTAGAGGAACTGCTTAGAAATTGCTTTGATCTCTGATGAGAATGTAGCTGAGAAAAGTAGTGTCTGACGTTTTACAGGGACAAGTCTGAGCACTTTTTTAATGTCATGGATGAATCCCATGTCGAGCATGCGATCCGCTTCATCAAGAACGAGAGTCTCTACTTTATCAAGTCTACAAGCACGCTGCTCACAGAGGTCTAAAAGTCTGCCTGGTGTGGCTACGAGGATATCTACTCCGCGTCTGAGCTTGTTGATCTGAGGATTAATAGCTACACCACCGAATACTACGAGGCTGCTGATATCGAGGTGCTTGCTGTAATCGATGATGTTCTGCTGAATCTGAGCTGCTAGTTCACGTGTAGGTGTGAGGATTAGCGCCTTGATGCCTTTGTGGCTACCAGCTTGAGCTTGAGAAATTTTATGTAGAATAGGCAAGACGAATCCTGCTGTTTTTCCTGTTCCTGTCTGCGCTGCAGCAAGAAGATCTGTGCCTTCTAAAACTATCGGAATAGCTTTAGCTTGGATTGGAGAGGGAGTTTCGTAACCTTTTTCTGATACTGCTTTAAGGATGCTTTCAGAAAGGCCTAAATCGGCGAAAGTGTTCATTGTATTATAAGTGGGCCCACGACTATGAATTAGCGGAGCAACGGCCGCAGGATACTTCAGTTCTTCTGAAATGATAGGAAAATCTTTTTTCAGCTACGCTATGTGAAGGACTTATATTGCAATGTTGCAATATTCTGAAGGATCTTCTATTTTCAGCACATGCCGATATTTTCATACACAGGAGGACATGTTTTTACAAATGGATACGCAGTGAGTCACGACAACGCATGCGTAGTCATCGATGCGCCAGCCTTGATTCACGACATGCTAGAGTCCGAGGGATTAAAACCAACTCACCTACTTCTCACTCATCAACACTTTGATCACACTGAAGATGTGGAGGCTCTACAGAAGCTCGGGGTCAAAGTCGTAGCGCACTCAGCCTACGATGAAACTCTGATCCGCCAGAAAGAAGCACGTGAGAACTGGGGAATACCAGTAAACATCACTCCCTTCACTCCAGACATCTTATTAGAAGGAGAAACGGAGTTTGAAGTGGATGGTCTGCACTTCACTGTGTCTCATGTGCCTGGTCACTCACCTGACAGCATCACCTTTTATAGTAAAGATTTAGGCGTAGTCTTCAGCGGAGACACTCTAATGGCAGGTGGAATGGGTAGAACAGATCTCCCCGGTGGCAGTCACGAACAACTTGTTACTGGTATTAAAGAACACATTTATTCTCTGCCTGCGGATACGATCGTCCTGTCAGGACACGGTGGAGCGACAAATGTCGGTCAGGAAATTGAACATAATGACTTCGTATAGCGATGAAATCGATTCGATACATAGCTTTGGTGCTAACGTTCCTCTGTTCTAGCGTATTTGCAGAACAGAAGATCATTCATCTCTTTGTGGCTCTCTGCGATAATGAAAGCCAAGGCATTCATCCTGTTGGAGCAAAGATCGGCGACGGCGACAAACCTGAGGACAATCTCTACTGGGGGTGTTCAGATGGGGCTCAGAAGATTTTCGGGAGAAGTAAGCTCTGGACCAAAATAGAAGAACAGAAGCCACAAGAAGCGAATGCTAACTCTCCAATCATGAGACGCATCATTTTCCAACATAAGAAGACCAAGACGATACTTATAGCCGACGCCTATCAAGGGAAGCTAATCAAACAATGCATGACTGATTATCTGAACTCCAGCTCAGGAGCGTTTAGCCCGGATATTGAGTGTGCTAAGCTCAAGAAGACATTCAAAGCAGGATCTGAATCTAAGCTCACTGCCTTCATCGGACATAATGGACTCATGGAGCATACCGTCGCCACGACTAAAACAGACTATAAACCGAAGCTTGATACAATCACTCTCTGCTGTGTCTCTGATAGCTACTTCAAGCCTTACTTTAAAGACACAGGAACCACTCCTATTCTGCAAACGAAGTCACTCATGTATCCTGGAGCCTTTATTTTACATGATGCAATAGAGGGATGGCTAATCTCTGAGAGTAAGGACAAGATCAGAACTAGAGCAGCGAAAGCCTATGCTAAGAATCAGAAGATTTCCGTCAAAGGAGGCTACTCTATTTTCACTAAATTAGACTCAAACTAAACCTAAATGCTGAGCCTTGAGAATAAATTTCACCTTTTCTTAAAAAAGAGCTTGGCAAAAGCATCATAATCATGCAGTTTGCCGCCCCATTGCTGATTCACAGTAACGGAACAAATTTTATAACGACCACAAAATCATGGTAGCACTTCGTCTCAGCCGTCAAGGCACAAAAGATCGCCCTTACTACAAAATCGTAGCAGTAGATAGCCGCGCACGCCGCGATGGCCGTCCTATCGAACAACTTGGAACATACAATCCAATGGTAGAAGGAATTAATTTCTCAATCGATCTCGAAAAAGCAGATCAGTGGCTAGGCAATGGAGCTCAGCCATCTGACACAGTGAAAAGCATCATCAAGAAAGCTCGCAAGGCTGCCCTTGAAGCTTAAATCACTCTTTTTCCAAAAACATTTATAAGCCACATGTTCGCATGTGGCTTTTCTTGTTTACCCAGTTTTAGCGGTCTTTCACAAGGAGAAGGTTAAATTAATCTAGCTGATCAAGAAATGACCTCCAACTTGATTTTCAGCTTTAGATTGAATCTAGAAAATTATCATTGCACTGAGCGCTTAGTTGCTTAGTTTGAAAGGAGTATTAACCAATACTATCAACCAAACTATGCAATTTTTCAGATCGCAACTTTCCAGATTTATCCCCCATCCACATAGAGATTCTTGGATGCGCAACAATCTGGATAACTGGCTCTACCTACTGAGGCTGACTGCATCTTTAACCCTCATTGCATCTGGCTGTTTCCTCCTATTTTTCAATAGCCCTATTTCTCCGATAGGCAGGAATCTCGATATAACCACAGTCATATTAGACACACTAAGCAACTATCACGTCTCGAATGTTGAGCAGACGTCTCAATACATTATCTGGGGACTGGCTGGGTATTTCCTCATGTGCGGGATTCTATGCTTTCGCTGCGGAGAGCGAAAGAAGCCAAAGTATGTGATCCCTGTATTTGTCTCATTCTTAATCTTACTGACCTGCCTAGTGATGCTTTTAGCTAGTCACAGTTTTAATCCCTACGAAGCAATTCCATACATCATCCCTCTCTCTAGTCCGTTAGCCCTGCTGCTCTACCGCCAATGGCAAAACAAACTGGACCACTGGAATTATTTCTTAATAACGATACTCCTTATTACAACAGCAAGCTATGCTGCTGGCGTGTTTCTTTCTGAAGAAACTATTATTGATACGGCATTAGTCTCGCTCATGGAGCGTATTGGCATCGGCGCTCAATTTACCGCTCAGATAACAAAATCAATCGTCGCTGTAGGCTTTATTGCTGGCTTACTATTATTCTCCGCCTGCGGAAGACGCATAGCCCTGATCACACTCATCATCATCGCTATCATCCATTTGCTAGTCCGCTTTATCTCCCACCTCTCTACTGACGCAGCTTGGTATGGAATAGACTACTGGACCACTGACCTCATCTTCCACCTGTCTTACGTAATGTATCCAACTCTCACGTTACTGAGCCTCGCTTCACGGAGAAAGACTCAGACCCTGAGATTATAAAAATAAGCCCAGCCTTAGATCGATTAACCTAAAGCTCAATGGTAGTAAAACCACCAACTAATCACAAAAAACCACATCTAAGATGTGGTTTTTGAAATTTTAGTAAGCTAGCTAACTAAAAAGATTACTTGCGGCGTCTGAGGATCAGAGCGAGTCCA
>CAKZNV010000248.1 GCA_937132085.1 uncultured Rubritalea sp.
CCTTTAGGTATACTTTTAGACCTTTCGACAAAAAGCATTACATACAATGAACTAAATCCTCTGTTATGGTTTCTAGCTCCATTTGTTTCCATGCTAATGAAGAAATCATCGAATGGAATCAATCGGTCATCACATTTACCAATCGTGGCGAACATGCATAAAGTAAGAATAGTAAGTATAGTTTTCATGGAAAGCAGACGTAAGGGTTTACACAGCACAAGACGTGCTATCTATACAACTATCGCCAGCTACCATTTATTAGTCAACCTAATCTGAAAAAGCTAAATCTGAAGAACATCTTCATTCTATCCCCTTACTTCCTCTTTTTTGTGATTGGCCCTGAATTGCTATACTCGCCCCTCTTTGGATTGGGCGGTAAAAGCAACTCTCCACCATCTTCGACAAGCCTCATGTATCGCTCTTCGCCTCTAGTCGTGGTTAGAAAGATATTCCAGTCATCTCTTTTCCAAGTCCCGCTGATTGATTCGGATTTAAGAACTGCTGTGAAGGTAGAGTCAGATTTAAGCTCTACCTCATAACCATCACCCTCCCAGACTCCCCAGGCTTCAGATTCATACTCGACAGTAGGATTCCACTCATCGATTCCTGGTGAAATCATTTTCAGTAGTCCAAATAGAACCCATGGAGCCGCAATGATCACGATCCCAAACAAGCCGCTTTTATTAGATTTTCTATCGCCAATGACTTTGCAAACTCCAATGAGCAAGCAAACCACGATAGCAATAAGAACAATCATTCCTCCAAACGGTTCAGGTAATCTCATGTGATTGATCTAATCTGAAACTCAGCTACTTAATAGCTTTTTATTTTTTATTCAAATCGACCAACAACCTAACAAAAAAAATAGCCTCCTGCGATTTCTCGTAGGAGGCTGATTGATTTAAATTGTTAGTCTCGGGTCTTACTAGTGGGACTTACAGAATTCTTCGAATCTGCTGAGACCTTCGTTGAGAACGTCAAGTGTGGTGCAGTAACTGATGCGGATGCAGTTGTCGTTACCGAATGCGATTCCTGGCACAGCTGCTACTCTGTAACGGGTAAGAAGCTTGTCGCAGAGGTTGACTGACTTGATGCCGAGCTTCTCTGTGTTGACGAGGAAGTAGAACGCACCCTGTGGCTCAGTGACTGAGATGTTAGGGATCGCTTTGAGGCGCTTATACATGAACTGACGACGCATGTCATACTCTTCACGAAGGTCATTCACGAAGTTGTTCTCTGTCTCTAGTGCTGCAAGAGCTCCATACTGAGAGAATGTGCAAGCGTTAGATGTAGTGTGTCCCTGCATGTTGCTGATCGCTTCTGCGATAGCTTTAGGAGCAGCGATGTAGCCAAGTCTCCAGCCAGTCATTGAGTATGCCTTAGAGAATCCACCTACTGTGATAGTGAGGTCGTAGAGTTCCTGGCTGAGTGAACCGATGCTTACGTGCTTAGTCTCACCGTAGACGAGCTTTTCGTAGATCTCGTCTGAAAGGATGATGATGTCTTCTAGAAGAGCTACTTCACCGATAGCACGGAGTTCGTCTTCAGTGTAAACTGCGCCAGTTGGGTTGCCAGGTGAGTTGAGGATGATCATCTTAGTAAGACCAGTCATGTTCTCTTCAAACTGCTCTGGAGTCATCTTCCAACCGTTTTCTTCTGTAGTCTCTACAAGAACTGGAACACCACCTGCGATCTTAACCATCTCAGGGTATGAGAGCCAGAATGGTGATGGGATGATGACTTCGTCACCTTCTTCAACAACCGCCATGATAGCGTTCATGCATGAGTGCTTAGCACCGCTATTCACGATGACCTGCTTTGGCTCATAGTTGAGATTGTTCTCTACTTTAAGCTTCTTAGCGATTGCTTCTCTGAGTTCAGGGATGCCGGCTGCTGGAGTGTATTTTGTCTTACCTTCCTGAAGCGCCTTAATTGCTGCGTCTTTGATGAAGTCTGGTGTGTCCATTTCTGGCTCACCACCTGCTAGACCGTAAACTTCTTCACCACGTGATTTCATAGCCTTAGCCTGATTAGTGATGCTGAGTGTGAGTGACGGGGAAATACTGCTGATTCTTGATGAAATGCTGTCCATGAGAGTGTTCTCTATTATTTTTACTGATAAGATTTAGCTAAATTAGATTACTGCCAAAGGGCAAATTCAGATTTATCAGTGAGAACCGGAACTCCCCCTTCGGAGTCGGATCATTACTTAGGTGGAATAGACACTACTTGCAAGCGAAATGGAGACTCTAGGTGAAATTTCTAGAGTCCCACATTGAGCAATGACTACTTCTTACCTCTAGCTGTCACCCACTTGCCTTTTTTGACCACTTTGCCAAATGTCAGACCAGCAGCTTCACCACACTTTTTAGTGTCTTCCCATTGATCCGCTAAGATACCAGAGACGACTAAATCGCCACCAGTTTCAATCGTTGCCGCGATAGTAGGAAAGGCCTTTTGAAGGATTGTTGAAAACATATTCGCAACCACGACTGGCCATTGCCTCTCAGGAGTCCAGATGAGAACATCTTGTTCCTTTACCACGATGTTAGTGACTTCGTTAAGCACAAGGTTCTGCTCACTGACTCGCACCGCCTGAGCGTCGAAATCATGAGCTTCACAGCTGTCCGCTCCGAGCATTCTCGCTGCAATAGCTAGAACCGCAGTGCCACAACCAAGGTCGAGCATATCCCAACTCTGTGAACCTGCGTTCAGCTTCTTTTCCTTTGCGATATCTACCAGGAATCTAAGACAAGTAGAAGTAGTAGCATGATCGCCAGTCCCAAATGCCATTTCTGCCGGAACCTGGATCACATGACGATTAGGATGATCTTTACGCATCTGGTCAGCCTCTGATTTCTCACGAGTCCCAGTCACTAAGATAGAGTCTCGGATCTTAAGCGGTGGCTTCACCTCAGCGCTCAGGGCTACCCAGTTCTGTTGCTTCACCTCACGAATACTGCCTCCCCATTGCTTCTGGATATCAATAGCTTCAGCTTCTGTCTCAGAGTAGACCTCCACTCGCACAGACTTACCGCCTTTGATTTCAGAGATGACTGAGTTTGGGTTGCCATAGAAGCGCTCTTCCCAGGCGTCCGCCCACTTGACTGATGATAATTTAGACCAATGATACATAATAAATTTTGTTTGTTGTTTTGTGGGAATTGTTGCGGAACTAGAAGTCGCCACGTTGAGTTTTCTCGTTGTAGTTGACTCGTTCTTCGCTACGGCGTTGACCGATGACGACTGGCTTACCTCGCTTGGATAAAGTGACCTTCTCTACCACCTCTCCGTCATCACCTCTACGGTGCACCCAGACACTCTGCACAAGACCGAGCATGAACATACACATCACAACGAAGGTTCCAGAATAACTAATCAACGGCAAAGGGATACCTGTCACAGGCATCAAAAGAGCACACATTCCTATATTCTCGAATATATGCGCAAAGAATAAGGCTACGACACTGGCACAAATAATCTGCCCAGACATATCCCGACTATAATACGCAATCAATATCCCCTGAATCAGCAATAAACTAAAGCTCATCACCAGCAGTAAGCTGCCTCGGAAACCTTGTTCCTCAGCGAACACACCAAAAATGTAGTCATTATGGGCCGTCTTTTGAGGAACGTAACCCATCGCGTGCAGTGAGCGCTTAGATTTATCTGCCTTGTAGCCTAGACCTTTATAGCCAGATTTTCCGACCGCCATTGACACATAGTAAGGACCATAGGCGTCGCCAGAAATGTCTACTTTACGGTCATTGCTCATGTCTAAAAAGATATCGATACGGTTCGCTCCACGCTCTGAAACCATAGGCAGCAACCAGTAAAAAAGAATCGGCACTGCTGCCAAACCTAGCGAGGTAATCACAGTCAAATAACGGAATGGAACTCCACTCACTAACATGATCACCGCTAGTAGCGGCAACCAAACAATCGCCGATCCCATGTCGCCCATCATAGCCACCATGCCAAACGGTAACATCACGACGATTACAATGACTCCTAGTTTGATTAAAGGAAGATTTAGCAAAGGATGCCATTTACCCATGTCTTGTAACATCCAAGCAAGCATGACAAATCCTGAAACAACGGCAAACTGTGCTGGCTGGAAGCTAAGTCCGCCTATTTGAAGCTGGTGCACCTTATTCCCCCAAACCAATGCGGCAACGAGTAGGATGAGTCCTACAAAATACATGGGAGCAGCTAGATACTTGATCCATCGGTAATCGATCAAGGCTGTAACAAAATAGACAATAGCACCTACGAAGATCCATTGCGTCTGCTTACCAGCGATGTATTCTCCACCACTAGGCAAGTGTCTCGCAGCACTTTCAATGGTGAAGACACCTAAAATCAATAGCCCAAACATGGTGAAAACTAACACCCAGTTCATGCCTAATATTTTTCTTAATAATGGAGTCATCTATTTCGTTTCTGCTATCTCTATACTGACAAAAACGAACTACCTTTCAACACAGAAAATATCGATTAGTAATTTACTTCAAATGAAGACCGACACCTAGCTTAAGCGCCGCCACGGAAGCTACCTTTAGCTTTCACGTATTTCTTTCCCTCTTTAGTCTTATACAGATGATCATAAACGATTTTCACCTCAGCACCAACTCCGACTCTGCGGTAGAGATCGATCACATCACGAGATCTCATGCGGATACAGCCATAACTTGCTGGACGTCCGATTCTATATTCCTCAGGAGTTCCGTGAATGTAGATATAGCGAGCGTAGGTGTGACGATTTCTGTATTCAGTGCCTTTGAGCCACATGATACGGCTAACAATAGGATCTCTACCTGGTGCGTTAGGTCTGAGAATCTCACCCGTTCTTCTGCGGCTTTTGAAAACTGCTCCACTAGGAGCACCTCCACCTATTTTTTTAGCTATACGCATTTTCCCAAGCGGAGTGCGCTTGCTTCTATGCGTATTACCTACACCAAACTTCGATGTTGAAACTCTGTATGCTTTAACGGGTTCACCGTCTTTACTGAGGATCATGGTCTGATCCTTCACACTCACTATCATCTTATTTCTCGTGTCTTGTCTAGGGCTGCTTCCACAGCTAGATAAGAAGAAACTAAACACGACTGCCATCAGTGAGACGACAGTCAGTTTTTGTATTGATGGTGAGCTTGTTGTAAACATAACTTAATAACTAATTAAGCTACTATTTACCAGAATCTATACTTTCTTCAACGTTATTCTTGAACATTCCATCTAACATTCTCTTCAGTGAAGGGATAGACGTGTAGAAGAACCCGATTGGGAATGGAGTAAGAAGAACAGCAGTAGCGTAGTTAGCATCTGTGTAGTTTGAGATAACCACGACTAAGAAGAAAATAGCAAAGAGAAGCTCAACCACTGGAGTCAGTGACTTCATCGCCTTATACTTACTAGCTTTCCAAGCTTTTTTAGCTACAGGGGCTGCTACAGCTGTAGCGGCTACTTCTGTCACTTCACCTGCTTTAGCTGGCTTATCAATACCATACTTAGGTGTGCGAACAAATCCTGACTCATGGTTGAAGAGAGCTTCTAATACTGCTTTAGCATTATTCACGCTCATTCCGATTCCTAGTGCGATGAGCACTGGTAGGTAGAAGATTTCTTTATACCAAGTCTTAGGCCTGAGTGATTTCTGAGCTACTAGGTAGAAAAGAGCTACTGAAACTGAACCAAAGAAGAAGATCGGGATGTTAAGGAGTTGCTCAACCCATGGATTCTGTTGCAAGAATGCCCAGTCTAGTGATGCTGACTGCTTAGGATAGATGAGGAAACATAGCACGATGAGCGCGAGGTAAGCAAAGTTCGAAGTAAGGTGTGCTGTCGCTTCCATCTTAGCTTTAAGAGGAGCTTTGCTCTTCCAGATGTTCATCAAGCACTTCTTACAGCACTGAATAGAACCTTTAGTCCAGCGGTGTTGTTGACTCTTGAAGCCATCCATATCGACAGGAAGTTCAGCAGGAGTTTCCACATCTTTTAGGTAAACAAAGTTCCAGCCCTTAAGCTGCGCTCTGTAACTCAGATCCATGTCTTCAGTAAGTGTGTCGTGCTCCCAGCCACCAGCATCTGCAATACATGACTTTCTCCACATCCCACCAGTTCCGTTGAAGGTAAAGAATCGACCTGAGCGGTTTCTTGCTGTCTGCTCTAGCTCTAAGTGTCCGTCAAGGAACATCGCTTGAATTCTAGTGAGCATGTTAAAATCTCTGTTGAGGTGACCCCAGCGTGTCTGGATCATTCCTACATTATCATCAGTAAAGTAGTGAATTGTCTTCTGCAGAACGTCTGCATGAGGCATGAAGTCAGCATCGAGAATGAATAGAAACTCTCCTTTAGCTACTTTACTACCGTTTTCTAGAGCACCAGCCTTATAGCCTGTGCGGTCAGTGCGGTGAATATACACTGCATCGAACCCACGAGAAACTAGGTCAGCCACCTGAGCCTTACAGATTTCAATCGTCTCATCCGTAGAGTCATCGAGAACCTGGATCTCAAGCTTATCTTTCGGATAGTCGATTTCTGCAACCTTCTGAATAAGACGCTCCACAACATGCAGCTCATTATACATAGGCAACTGCATGGTGATTACTGGAAGTTCGTCAAAATGGCCCTTAGGCTCCGGGGTGTCCTTGCGGTGCTTTAGATACAAATAAATGATCGTAAGTCTGTGAAAGCCGTAGCCAGCTAAACAGAGAAGAACTAAAAAGTAACAGATATACCAGGTCCAAGCCATCATAATAATATAGGGTCGTTTTTGTAGCTTCAGACTGCACCATTACAGCTTCGGCTGCCAGCCAATGGACTACGATTCACTATATGTCAAGCACTAATCGTGTTCTTAATTCTATGCAAACAAGTCACTTACTCGTATTAGCACAAACTACACTAATCTTAAATACCCAATAACTTACTCCCCACCACAACCACTACAGGCATGGTTAGAAAGCTCAGCACGTTGGTCACGATCGCTACTTCAGCCACCATCGCAGGCTTAGCGCCGTAGTGTCTCGCCAGAACAATGGAGAATAAAGCCGCAGGCATCGCAGCTTGAATCAAAAGCACTCGTTTCACCGCAGGGTCGACTGGTAATATATACGCCACACCCAACATCACTGAGGGCAATAACAATAAACGAAATAAAATCCCTAAAGAGCTAATTTTAAAACTAAACCGAATTTCAGGCAAGATCTCAGCAATAGCCATACCCACCATAATCAATGACAACGGAATGGCAGTGACTCCTAGATTATGGATCGTTGCTCCTATTGGCGATGGTATCGAATCTGCCAATCCAGTAAGATTAATGAGAATCCCAACAATGACAGCCACCACAGGACCATTGAGGAAATACTTAGGGTTCAGGCTCAGCTTCCCCACTAAAATCATGATACCTACTGAGTAGACAGCAAGCTCCACCCCTAGATTATGCAGAAACAACGTAGCCAATAATTCCTTATCATCGAAAAGCGATATCAATAATGGAACAGCCATGAAACCATAGTTCTGGATTCCAGCCCCTACTGTGAACGATCTCCTCCCCTCACCTCTGGATAAACCTAAGCTTGGCGCCAGTAGATAGACGATCGCTAATGAAAGAACTACCACACCACCACCGATCGCTGCCATCTGAAGCACTTTACCTAAATCAGATGCGACCTCACTTCCCACGATGTTGTAGAAAATAAAGCACGGCATCAGCACATTGAGTAAGAGCGATGTTAAACCACGATCCACCCCGTTACCCACTACCTTAAAGCGACGTAGGCACAAACCGATAAACACCACCAGAAAAACTGGTATAATGGCTACTAGCACTGCTATCACATGATCAATCATTTACAGGTCATTTCTTCAACAGTTATGCCTCGTGAGCAAGATTATTATTCTTTCTACTAGTGTCATCTTTCGCTAATAGTCTCCTCATGAAATACCTTTTATTCTTACTTTTCACCATCACAGCAAATGCTGATGAAGCCGCTAAATCTATTTTTAACGGCAAAGACCTCACAGGCTGGAAGGTCGAGTGCCTCAAACCTGATAATAAGAAAAGCTACTGGAGCGCTAAGGACGGAGCCATCACCTTAGATACTAAAGGAGACACCAAACACGACTACGTTTGGCTCACCTATGAGAAAGAACTCAGCGCCTTCGAACTCACACTTAAAGTCCGCAGCATCCGTAAAACTGCAGGAAACTCAGGAGTGCAGATTCGCTCACGATACACAGATCTGGGCCCCGACTCTAAGAAAAGCCATTATCTAAATGGCCCTCAGATCGACATTCACCCACCGACACCCTATCGCGTGGGACTCATCTACGACGAAACAATGGGCATCCAGAGATGGATCTACCCAAGCATGAAAAACTGGGCAATTCAACCTACAGACGCTCCTCACATCTGGTCATGGCAGAGCTTAAACGATGACGGCAGCTACTCTACGATTACTAATGCAGACAAACCGACAGCAGCTCATCCACTAGCAGCAGAAGATATCAAGCAAGGCTGGAATTCCCTCAAGATCCGTGCTCAAGGCAACCAAATCCAAACTTGGCTCAATGGTCACCCCGTCACTAACTTCGATGGTAAAATAGATCTTAACACAGAGTTCCATAAGAAATACAAAGTCGGTCAATCAGGCAGAATCTCCCTCCAACTTCATGCTGGCGACGATCTAGCGCTACAATTCAAAGACATCATGCTAGAAAACCTAGCGGCTCAAACCAAGCAGGCATCTATCACAGTAGACGAAAAAACGCTAAAAGGAGAACTCGTCATCACCAAAGAAAATAGATCACGAGTGGCGCTATTCGTCTCCGGATCTGGACCGACCGACAGAGATGGCAACACAGTAGGAATGCCAGGAAAGAACAACAGCCTAAAGTATCTTTCCGAATTCCTCAACGATGGCGGCATTTCCACCCTCAGAGTCGACAAGCGTGGAGTAGCTCAGAGCGCTGATGCTAAGATTAAAGAAGAAGACCTGAGGTTCACCACCTACGTCGATGACATCGGCCACTGGATACAATTCCTCAAAACCCAAGGCTTCTCTGAAATCATCTTAATCGGACACAGTGAAGGAACATTAGCAGCAACACTCGCAGCAAAGGACGAAGCAGTTATAAACCTAGTCACTATAGCTGGAGCAGGCAGACCAGCTGGAGACATCCTCAAGAGTCAGCTCAAACCGCAGCTGCCTGACGAGCTATACAAGCAAGCTGAGATAGTCATCTCTGATCTAACAGAAGGTAAACTAGTCAAGAATCCTCCAGCTTCATTATTATCAATATTCAGACCAAGCGCGCAGCCCTACCTTATCTCTTGGCTTAAATATGATCCAGCCAAGGAAATCGCTAAACTCAATATGCCAACCCTCATTATCCGAGGAACTACAGATTTACAGGTTACAGAAGAAGACGCAAAACTACTAAATGCCAGCGCAAAAAATAGTCACCTTATAGTCATCCCAGGCATGAACCATGTTCTCAAAAAAGTAGCAGGCAACATGCAAACACAATTCCCCTCCTACGTTGACCCAAAACTCCCACTTCACGAAGAACTCGGTAAGGCTGTGTTAGATTTCTCACTCAAGACGAATAAATAGAAAATCAATCATTTCATGAGCGCAAACAAAACACTACTAGGCCTGATCATCGTTTTCGTAGTTTACCTAGCTCTTAATGTTGTTTGTGTGATCCTCCCCTACATCCCAGGCTCTGATATCTTTATACTTTTCGGAATCGTAGGTCCCATCATCATGTGTCTTCTTTGCTTCGCCTTACTCAGCCAAACCCCATTAAAAGGTTCTAGTTTCTGGATACCCGCCATACTCTTCTCATTCTCCTACCTGTCACTAGGTTTTCTCACCCTGAGTATTAGTATAGCCATGTATGCCTCAGTTTAGAACCTCACAAACATAACCTCAAATGCCCCAATCAAAGCTAAACAAGCTACTCAACATTCGAGTAACTCTTACTACCAGCCTACTTATCGCAGGCGTTTTCACTTGGGCATATCTTCTCATGAAGAGATCTATGTATCGAAACTATGAGAACTATGCTGGTGAATTCTACGGTGGATACTCTCCACCTGAGCTTAGGTTACTAGAGCTCTATCCTGTCCAGGTCTCGTTAGCAGCTATTCTATTCGTTGCCATCTACTTATGGATTGAATCGATACGCTCTCATGTATGTAATTGGCGTCGATTCTTCTCAACTATCATTTCAGCTCTATTGATACCGTTCCTAGCTGCATTTTTAGTGCTTCAGTTTGGTGACAAGCTCTTCAAAGAAAAACATCCTCCTGTCGTGAAAATTCAAGCGTTCAGATTCGGTGAATACGGAACATTTCTCAATAACGCTGACAAAATCACCCTCTACTCGCTCTTTCCTCTTCCAGAGCAGAACGAGCAATTAGACTCTAAAATATATTTTCAAGGTCACTTTACTTTTGGATCAATCGACATTTCAGAAAAAAGCCAAATCACAGATATTTGGGCAGACCTACAAGGCCGAATCAATTCAGCTAGTAACCCTGGTGAATTTATCTGTTTCAACCCACGTCACGGAATAAGAGCATACAACGGCGAAGAACACATCGACTACCTAATCTGCTTTCAATGCCTCCGCCTCTATATCTATGAAGGAACCGATGGAAAACTCACCAGATTACTCCTTGAAGGTGAACGAGAAAACAAACTACTCAACAACATCCTCGATAAAGCAGGAATTAATAGAGACACACCAAAACGGCCTTAAAATCTCAGCTCCTTAGGCACAAAAAAGACACTCTATTGAGTGCCTTTAAAATATTAATTTCATCTAGTTCCGCATTGCAGCCAAACTAGCGGCAACTGTGTGATTACTTAAATTCTTTAGTGAACACACGATCTACCTGAGGAAGCATGCGACCAGCAATACCTTTACCGCGGAGAATAAGGTCCTCATCGATGATGTAGATAAGTGGAGTTCCTGTATTCTCATTGATCTTTCTTAGTGATGAAATCTTCTTCTTTGAGACTTTTAGATAAGGAAAAGGCAGCTTAGACCCAACTGATCTGATGTCAGCAGAACCATCACTTTCGCTCACGTAAATGAGCGTGAACTTATCTGAGTGCTTCTGCCACTTTTTATGGAATTGAACTATTTGAGGCTTAAATTGCTTACAATGTGGACAATGCTTGTTCCCAAAATAAAGAATCACATACTTCTTAGACTTCAAACTCGTCTTTTTGCTCAGATTCTTCTCAATCTGAGTAAATGTGTTAGCTGGCGCCTTTTTGTCAGCAGCCATACCAGATAAACTAAAAGCTAGAGTCAGTAGTGTGAATAAAATCTTCATGTGACAGCAATGTGATCCAGAGCCAGTATTGTCAAGAACCTAGCTAAATTATGACTTAAATTCCACCTTACTCATCATCTTCCTATTACATCGAATTTTCTGTCATACCAATAAGTAGTTTAAAATGTCATTAAGCCCAGTATTCGCAACAACCATTGACAAGAGCAAATCCCTACTTTAAAGGGATGCCATCAATTTCTAATACTTATTATGAGCAAACCAACCATCATATACACTCAAACCGACGAGGCTCCAGCTCTCGCTACTTACTCATTCCTTCCTATCGTGGAAGCATTCACTAAGCCATCTGGCATCAATGTGGAGACTAGAGACATCTCACTAGCAGGTCGTATCCTCTCAGCATTCCCTGAGAACCTCACTGCTGACCAGAAGGTAGCTGACGCACTCGCAGAGCTCGGTGACCTAGCTAAGACACCAGAAGCAAACATCATCAAGCTTCCAAACATCTCAGCATCAGTGCCACAGATGAAAGAAGCTATCGCTGAACTCCAAGCACACGGCTACGACATCCCTAACTTCGAAGACGCAGAAGCAGTTTACTCTAAGATCAAAGGATCAGCAGTAAACCCTGTTCTCCGTGAAGGAAACTCAGACCGCCGTGCTCCTAAAGCAGTAAAGGCATACGCTAAAGCAAACCCACACCGCATGGGTGCTTGGTCAGCTGACTCTAAAACTCACGTAGCCACTATGGGAGCAGAAGATTTCGCAAGCAATGAAAAGTCAATCACTGTAGAAGAAGCAACAGACGTAAAAATCGAGTTCACTGCTGCAGACGGAACAGTAACAATTCTAAAAGAAAGCACACCACTTCTCGCTGGTGAGATCCTCGACAGCACTAAACTCAGCAAGGCCGCTCTCGTGAAATTCCTCGGTGAGCAGATCGCAGAAGCTAAGGCACAAGGCGTTCTCTTCTCACTCCACATGAAGGCAACCATGATGAAGGTCTCTGACCCAATCATCTTCGGCCTCTGCGTAGAAGTATTCTTCAAGGACGTGCTCGAGAAGCACGCTGCTACTATCAGCGAACTCGGTGTGAACTTCACAAACGGCTTCGGTGACCTTCTCGCTAAAATCGAGACACTCCCTGCTGATAAGAAAGCAGAGATCGAAGCTGACATCGAGGCTGCTTACGCAAATGGCCCTGAGCTAGCAATGGTAGATTCTGACAAAGGTATCACGAACCTCCACGTCCCATCAGACGTCATCATCGATGCGTCTATGCCAGCGATGATCAGAACTTCTGGTCAAATGTGGAACAAAGAAGGCAAGCAACAGGACACTAAAGCAGTGATCCCTGACAGCTCATACGCTTCTATCTACGACGTAACGATCAACTTCTGCAAGAAGCACGGCGCATTCGATCCTACTACCATGGGAACAGTGCCAAACGTAGGTCTCATGGCTCAAAAAGCTGAGGAATACGGCTCACACGACAAAACATTCCAGATGACTGCGAATGGAACAGTCAAAGTAATCGACTCTAACGGAACTACTCTTCTAGAGCATTCTGTAGAAGAAGGTGACATCTGGAGAGCTTGTCAGGTCAAGGACGCACCTATCCAAGACTGGGTAAAGCTAGCTGTGAACCGCGCTCGTGCGACTGGATCACCAGCAATCTTCTGGCTCGATGAAAACCGTGCACACGATGCCCAACTCATCGAAAAAGTAGGCGCTTACCTACTCGACCACGACACTGACGGCCTAGACATCCGCATCCTTTCACCGAAAGACGCTACAGAGGAAACTCTCGTGCGAATCAAGGACGGCCTAGAAACTATCTCAGTAACAGGAAACGTGCTCCGTGACTACCTCACTGATCTCTTCCCTATTCTTGAGCTAGGAACTTCAGCCAAGATGCTCTCCATCGTTCCTCTCATGAACGGCGGCGGACTCTTCGAGACAGGTGCAGGTGGATCAGCTCCTAAGCACGTTCAGCAGTTTGAGAAAGAAAACTACCTACGTTGGGACTCACTCGGTGAATTCCTTGCACTAGCAGTATCACTCGATCACCTCGGCGACACATTCACTATCCCAGCAGCGAAAGTTCTCGGAGCAACACTCGATGACGCAACAAGCGACTTCCTCCTCAACGACAAATCACCAACTCGTAGACTTGGTGGAATCGACAACCGTGGATCACACTTCTACCTAGCACTCTACTGGGCCAAGCACCTCGCAGCACAGTCAGACGACGCAGCACTCGCTGAGAAGTTCGGACCAATCGCAGCAGAGCTAGAAGCTAGCGAAGCAACAATCGTAGCAGAGCTCATCGCACCACAAGGCACAGCAGTCGACATGGGCGGATACTACCAGCCAAGCAGCTGTAAAGTAGGCCCAGCAATGAGACCTTCAGCCACACTAAACGCAATCCTAGCTAAGATCTAATTCTCAGTGATTTGAAATTTGTGATTTGAAATTTGAAATAAATCATCCTCGAATCACAAAGCCCTACCACTAACCAAATTTCAAAGCCTCGTCAGTCAATCTGGCGAGGCTTTTTTCATCATCCCCAGCTTTCTCCAACGGAGAAATTTATACCAGACGGGGGAAAGGCAACGCCGCATCCCCCGGTAACAGCATAGAATCAAGTCGTTCGCTGAAAGTGAACTTTATGCGGTTTGACCATGGATACGATAGCGAGGCTAGTCTGAGAAATAACATACCCCATTTCCCTCCTTTCATCTTGCAGGTTTACACTGAATACCAAGTCCATCGTTTCCGAGAGGCTCTCGGCGTTCGCTCATCTAACGAACAATTCTATACACTCAAAATCTACCAAGACAACTCACTCTACGGAGTGTCTCCCGTCTATCTTCATGTGCCCACCCCTGAATAACTCCTTTTAAAATGATCAATATTAGAAATGCTACAATTAGCGACAGCGAACAACTTCTTTCATTAGCCAAAAAGCTGGCCACTTCGTTTGAGGTTGAAGAATCGGGATTTCAATCGGTATTCACTGAAATGCTAGAGCTGAATCATGTTGCAGTCGCTGTAGCAGAGGAAGACAATCAACTCATCGGCTATGTGTTAGGTGGCTATCGACCTTGTTTCTATGCCAGCGGAAATGTTGCTTTCGTAGAGGAAATCCTTGTTCATGAAGATTTTAGAACTCAATCTATAGGGAGACGATTAATGGCTCATGTTGAAGACTGGGCACAAACTAAAGGCTGTAGACTGGTCTCCTTAGCTACCCGAAGAGCAGCTCCATTCTATCTAGCAATCGGTTACAAGGACTCTGCCACCTATTTCAAGAAAGACTTAAATCCATGAAGATCGAACCAGCAAAAGAAGAGCAGCTAAAAGAACTGTTTGAGATTCATAAACTATGCTTTAAGACTCAGATTGAAGAAATCTGGGGCTGGGACGAGGATTGGCAATGGAACTATTTCAACGAAGAATGGAACAATAGTGAATGGAGAATTCTCACAGAGAACGAAACGATCATTGGCTACCTCGTCTGGACCATGAAGCCAGATCACCTCTATCTGCAAAACATCTGTTTCCTCCCAGATCATCAGGGCAAAGGCCTTGGTAAATCCACGATGGCCTATATAGAAAAACTAGCCTCTGACAGAAGTTTCCCTGTTAAACTCTCTACATTTCGCACCAATGACAGAGTGCTTAAATTCTACCAAGACCTAGGCTACAAAATCACCGAGAAAGTCGAAACCGGCTATCGTCTAAGCAACGAACATAAGCAAGCCAACTGATTCTATGAACGAACAGATTAACAAAATCATGATCATCGGCTGTTGTGGAGCTGGCAAGTCCACGCTTTCTTTCAAGCTCGCCGAGCACTTTGACTTGCCCTTAATCCACCTAGATCGACTCTTCTGGAAATCTGGCTGGGTCGAATCTGAACGAGATGAATGGATTGCTAAGCATCAGGAAATCATCGACCAAGATCAATGGATCATCGATGGAAATTACAGCTCAACCATGTCAGAACGCCTCGAAAAGGCTGACCTTGTGATCTGCATGGATCTACCACGCTGGAAATGCTTGTGGGGAATACTCAAACGCAGAATCAAGTATCAAGGCACAACAAGGCCAGACATGACCGAAGGGTGTCCAGAACGTCTGGACTGGGAATTCACCAAGTATGTCTGGGATTTCCAACGAGACCAACGCCCTGCTATCCTCAAAAAACTAGCCCCATTCAAAGATAAGAAAACCATTCACATGGTAAACAGCAGAAAAGAAGCGAACGCCTTGCTGAATACCATTTTAGAAGAAAACATCAAATAACCGTCCACTTTCAGATAAAAACTGAAGTAAAGACAGGCTTGTCAGAGCTAGAGTTATGGAGTAGGTAGTAAATATGCTTCGGTTCACATTTATTATTGGCTACGGAATTTTATTGATGAGCTTGATCGCCGTAGTGGCAATCAAGGTGATCTCTCTTGGTCAGAACGCCTCTTGGGGAGAAAGCCCTATGGTGGACTGTTCTCGCGTATTGGATCGCTTTATCTCTAACCCTTCGAACATCAAATGGATCCTGCTTTCCGTCATCGCTTTTGTAGGACTTTGGGTTTATGCCCTCCACACTATCGCCAAGCGTTCTCCAATGTGGGAAAAAACTTGGGTCAAGACTCTCACTGTAGGTTGTGGCATCATGATGTGCTTTTTCATCATCCTAGCGATCGTTGGCTTCATGGCTAACTTCACATCTGGAATCATAAAAGAGACTGCAGCTCGTATTGCAGGCTTAATGAGCTCACCAGTGATCATGGAGGCTAGTTTCTTCTTTATCGGCCTCACACTCCTCTTCACCTACAATATCTTCCGCAGAAAGCTCGACGGTGATGACTTTGTAGAGATGGAAATCCCAGATCACATCAACAATTCAGAGGTGAAATAATCACTTTTCAGTGTAACATAATTAGGCTGAACTATTTTTTCACCACTGATTACACTGATTACACTGATTTCAAACTGTCCTCGACATGATGAAACAATGAAAATTTGAGGATTAAAGGATACCAATAAATCTAAAAACTATTAATAAGCTGAACCCAATCAGTCTAAAATCAGTGCAATCAGTAGGAATCTATCAGACTAGGCCATAAAACTCTTAATATTAAAAAGTAATGAATGCGCCAGTTTCCTACTCAATTAGTGACGGAAGCCTTATTAAATAAATCATTCTTCAGAAGAGAGTAATCGTCCATCGGCTTGGATCGCTTTCCAGCCGCTGTAGATGACATAAACGTCATCGTGAATCCTGTTACTGATTAGCTTCTTACGAATGTAGTGACTGCTTCCACAGGCATCAGTTTCACAAAAAACCACTACTTTCTTGCTAGCCACTTTAGCCTGAAATATCTGCTGAGCGACCTTCTCTGAATCTTCATCCCAATGATCTTCTGAAATTTCTAAAGCTCCAGAAACCATCGTCTTACCAGGTTTACGACCTCTTGCATCAATCCAGATGACATCACCATTCCAGTCATCAAACACAGTGGAAACACAGATCTCATGTTCAGAAAGTAGCTCGGTCGAACACGGGATAGATCGATCATACTCCCCTGCTATCATACGAGTCCCCAGCGCACAGACTACTGCGATACCTAGGAACACAAATGATTGACCAATCCAGCTCATGATTACTTTTTCTTAGGGCTAATGCTGACGAATATTTGAACCAGCTTAAATCGTTCGATCTCACAATCAGTGTAAAACTTTAACGGAGCAATAAATGCCTGATTCGTTTTCTTAGGGGTCACAGTGATTTTATATTCTTTACCAGCTTCCACGACTTCTAGCTTATAATCAAATGCTTCATTCCCACCATAGCCTATTTTGTGTTTCGTGATGTTAACTGGCTTCGTGTGATCTACTTTGATGTGAAATACCTTAGGCTCTAAAGCATCACCTAAAGTCCACTCCAGCGTCTCAACATCAGCTGAGATAACAATAGGAATAGTCACTCTACATGTCAGCTGAATCGATGGATCAGCCGTCTTATCTTTATCAGTTCTGATGATGATCATCTTATCGATGGTGCCCTTGAAGTTCTCAAACTCCAGCTTGCCGATGATGATACCTTTATCACCTGGCTTAAAAACTAAGCTTTCAACTCCATCTGGCCTACGAATACGAGCGCCCATACAGGTGCAGGGTGCATCATACTCTACGATAGTTACCGTCTCCTTTGATTTATTCTCAAATGGAAACTCGATAAAGATCACCTTGGTATCTGGCTTGGTGGTAACTGCTTTCAGTTTCTTCTCAAATGTCAGCTCAGCTTGGCAAAATGACATTAAAACAGAAGAAACGAACAAAATTTCTAGTAACTTGCGGAACATGGCTACAATATAACGACAACCTGTAAGAAAGCCAACAAATTCATTTCATGTCAAGAGCACCAAAACAATCTAAAGCACACCCGTTTCCAGTTTCACACGAGCTAGAGGTCAGAATCGTATCCCTCTCAAACCAAGGTGATGGTGTCGCTAAAATAGACATTCCGGCTAAGAACATCAAACAATGGGTCATCTTCATCCCCTTCACTATTCCAGGTGAAGAAGTGCATATTAGAATCACCAGCAATAAGAAAAATTGTTCTCTTGCTGAATTAGTTGCAGTCAATAAGCCATCAGTCTTCAGAGTCGAGCCACGATGCTCCCTATTTACTGTCTGTGGTGGTTGCCAGTATCAGCACATGGATTATCAAATGCAACTGACTGAAAAGACTCAGCAAATTGAGCAATTACTACAACGTCTCGCTGGAGTAGAGTTCGCAGTAAATGACACCGTCGCTTCACCTCGTGAGTATGCTTATCGCTCGAAACTAACTCCGCATTTCCATAAACCATACAATGGGAAGATCTCCCAGATCGGATTCGTCAGCAAACTGAAGAGCCGCGACTATGTGGATGTCATCAATTGCCCAATCGCTGTCGATGAGATCAATGAAGCCCTGCCTGAAGTCCGTCAGCATGCTAAAGACTCAGCCAAGAGCTACAAAAAAGATCACACCATCCTCATGCGAGCTGCTGAAGGAAAAGTCACCACCAATGAAAGCACAGTAATCAAAGAGACTGTGAATGAAGTAGATTTCCATTTCCTAGCAGGCGACTTTTTCCAGAACAATCCCTTCATTCTACCAGCCTTCGTAGACTATGCTAGTAAGCAAGCTAAGGGCGATAACTGCAACTACCTAGTCGACACCTACTGTGGATCTGGCTTGTTTGCACTGACATTGGCAAAAGATTTCAAACACGTCACAGGAGTAGAGATTTCTGAGACAGCGACTGACTGGGCTAAGCAAAATGCCAGACTCAATGGAATCGAAAATACAAGTTTCCTAGCAGCTAGCGCAGAAGCTATCTTCAAAAACATCGATCATCCTGCTGAAGAAACTACCGTTCTGATCGATCCACCTAGAGCTGGTTGTTCCTCAGATTTCAGAGAGCAACTGTTTAAATTTTCACCTAAGAAAGTAGTCTATGTCTCCTGTGATCCAGCGACTCAGATGCGTGACCTGACCTACTTTGTCGACCACGGCTACGACGTCTCAGACGTCCAACCATTCGACCTTTTCCCACAAACGAAACACCTAGAGTGTATCATTACTCTGGAGAAGAAATCGTAGTTCTTGAATTCAGCTAAACATCTACAGCTTTAGCCGCATAGACTTCTTCCACCACCTCGGCGATGATTTTGATACCGTCTCTCACCTTGTCTTCAGGCATTGTGTAGGTGACTCTGATACATTCTTGGGTGTGCTGCCATTCTTCTTCGAGACCGAAGAAGAAATAGTGCCCAGAAACAATCAATACACCTTTAGCTTTGAGTTTCTCATAGAGTTCCTGCGAGCTGATTGGTAGATCCTTAAACCACAACCAGAGGAACAGAGCCCCTTCACTGACATGATATCTGTAAGGAGTGTCCTCGTTAAAGTAGTCACTGATCCAGCCCTGAGCTTGCTTGGATTTCTCTAGATAGTATGGCTTCACCACATCGTTACTGAGTTTGAGAATTTCGCCAGATTCCATAAGTGGAAGCATCAGAGCCTGTCCAGTATTGTTGTTAGCGAGACCCACGATAGCACTCATAGAAGCAACAGCTGAAGCGATCTCTTCACTAGCCACCACAATACCTGTGCGAGTGCCAGGTAGACCAATTTTAGATAAACTTAGAGTCAGAATCACATTCTCATTCCACATCGGATTTGCGTCTGCAAAGAAAATGTTAGGGAATGGCGCTCCATAAGCATTATCGATAATGAAGGGGATGTTATGCTTCTCAGCTAGCTCAGCAAGTCGTCTGGTTTCGTTATCTGTTAGAACATTACCAGTCGGATTCGTAGGTCGAGACACACAGATAGCTGCGATATCGTCAGTGATTTCTAACGCATCAAAATCGACTCTGTATTTAAACTGATGATCACCGATCTCCTCAATGATGGGCTTGTAGGCTTTAAAGAAATCTTCACCGACCGATTGGCTACTGTAGCCAATATACTCAGGAACAATCGGTAATAGGATTTTTTTACGTCTACCATCTGACATACGCCCAGCTAGAGCATTGAAGAGGAAGAAGAACGCAGTCTGTCCACCACTAGTGATAGCGATGTTCTTCTCAGTCACATCCCAGCCAAAATTCTCGCTAAGCATTTTCGCTAGCGCCTTGATGAAGTGAGGATTACCTTTTGGTGGATCGTAGTTTCCGACCATGCGCTCAAAGGAGTCGCCATCGTCCATGATCTCTTGAAATCTCTGTCTCCATAGAGCATCGACCTCTGGAATATGTGCTGGCTGGCCACCACCTAACATCTTAATGTCTGGCCCACCCGTAGTAAGGGCATCACCAAGATCTCTCATTAGTTCTTCGATGCCACTACCCTTACAGAGGCGGTCGCCAAATCTTGAAAATTCTGTGTTCATAATACTTTAAAAGCGTAGTGGGAGGACTGAAAAACGTGAGATTTTGTTAAAAAATAAAAACCTCAGCTGAGCAAAAGCCAACTGAGGTTTATGATAGAAAAAGTTGACTATTCAGGTAATCCTGGAACCTCAGGATCAGGTGCTGGACCAGTAGGTTCTGCAGGCAGAGCTGGTGTGTCAGGCAGAGCAGGCGCTGCTGGCTCCACTAGTTTAGGAATAGCTGGAACTGGAGTCGGATCTGGATCGATCAACACAGGATCTGTGATAGAAGGAACCGGAGTTGGAGGAACGATCGGAGATGGATCTGGAGTTCCTAGACCTTTGATCTCAGGCTCTGGAGCTACATCTGGAACGAGTGGAGTTTCGTTAGCACCTACCTGAGTCACGCCTGCACCGAGTGGGCCTGCACCAGAAAGATAACCTTGTGAAACAACCATGACGCTCGAAACATATCCAGTCTCACCAGATTGAGTAACTACTTTAACAAAATCTTTTTCACCACCAACAACTCTGAGAGTGTCGCCTACTTTCAGCACTCTGCTATAGCGATCACCCGGCTTAGGCACACTCTTAAATAAAGCAGTGTTAGAAATAGCAACTTCTACTACATCACCATTCTTGAATCCATGCTCATTTGTGTTAGCTCCTTGTCCAGGAGCATTGAGTGGATCATTAGGATCAAAATTAGATCTTGTGCTAGCTACGCGTGTGCCAGGAGCATCAAGTGGGTTGTAGCTGCCGTTAGTGATAGGGCGTTGCAGCTTGTCTAGTGCTCCACAGCTAGAAAAAGCCACAGCAACACCGATGATAGGAAGATTTTTTATGAATTTCATCTCAAGATTTATGTTATAAAATCAACGACTTGTCAACGAATGTTGCTAGATTGAGCCTAAAAACTCTTCTAAACCAACATGCCAATGCCTAATTGATAGACCGAATTCTTCCTTAAGACGCCTCGGTCTCATAGCAGTATGCTTTGGTCTGAGCTCTCTAAAAAAGTGTGCCTCAGCTAGATATTGCCTCTCTAGAACTTCCTGTTGATTCGATATCAAACCTAGTTTAAGCGCCGTCTCTAGGACTTTCTCTCCATAGCTATACCAACTCTCAGGATCAGCATCACAGCAAAGATGCACTACTCCTGATAGAGATTTTGAGTCAACTTTATCAATTAGTTGTAAAATACCTTGAGCCAGATCATCAGCATAATTGGGGATCGAATATTTATCTCCAATGCAGGGTTTCTTAGCCCCGTTTTTAGCACAGGCAACCACTTGGTCTACAAATGATTCTCTTCCCCTGCCAAATATCCAGCTCACTCTTGCCACTATAGCGGAACCTCCCACAGCGATGACTCGATTCTCACTTTCTAGTTTAGTCTTACCATAAACATTCACTGGCTGTGCATCCATAGACTCATCACAAAGCCTATCTTCTTCTCCTGAAAAAACATAGTCCGTGCTAATATGAATAAATCTCGCACCTTTCTTTTTAGCGTGTTCTGCCATCACTGCCGGAGCTTCAACATTGACGAGTTCGGACAGTTCAGGTTCATCTAAGCATCCTTCTAATGAAGTCATCGCAGCGGCATTAACTATCACATCATAATCCGTCTTATCAAGAAATTGGCTAATAGCAGAGGTATTAGAAAGATCTAACAATGCTCTCCCTACAGGAATGATGTCAGCATGTTCGCCAATAACTCGACAACATGCCTCACCTAATAACCCCTGTGGACCAAATACTATAATTTTCATCGTGAATAAAAAAATGTCATCATGTGAAGCACATGATGACATCGTCTTAAAGTTTATAAATTGATTGGATCGATTGACTAATTAAACAATATACATGTTGTCACCTAGCTCGTCACCTAAGTAACTAGTAGTCGCATCACCTTCAGGCACACCAGCATTTCTGATGCCGTCAAGTGTCTTACGACTTCCACGTTTTGTCTGTGGGCCAGCTACTTTTTTCTTCACAGCTCCTACTACAGTCGGTGTGATGGCTAGCATACCGAGACATGCTAGTGAGAAAGCAACTGGACGTCTTGCGCCACGGTGCATCATATCACCTAACATAATTCCAGCTGCTACGCCCAATACTGATGGTGCTGCTGCTGATGATTTTGCTACCCAGTTTTTCTTACTTGCTTCCTTCTGTCCGTATTCCATGCAGGTAGTAAAACGTATTTCTTGAAATAAAAAAACCAAATTCTTCAACTTTTATTACTTTATCTCGACATAATTTCTGCGCATCCTCCAACCATGACAAATACCTACGCACTGATCTTAGCTGGAGGAAGCGGAACTCGTTTCTGGCCACTCTCAAGAGATGCTCGCCCTAAACAACTTCTGGATCTTTTCGATGACACCACTCTACTCAACCAAACTATTGATCGCCTTACTGGCTTGATCCCTAAAGAGAATATTCTCATTCTCACCAACCAGCTACAGGAAGAAGCAGTCCGCGAAGTAGCGTCTGAACTCCCTGCAGAAAACATTTTCGCTGAACCAGCCAAGCGTGACACAGCTCCAGCTGTAGCTCTCGGAGCAGCACTCATCGCAGCCAGAGACCCTGAAGCAACTATGGTCGTGCTCCCTGCTGACCAGCTTATCCAAGCAGTCGATTCCTTCCACAGCATCATCGCTGATGCCATTTCTGCAGCTACCTTCTCAGAAGCTCTCGTCACCATCGGCATCAAGCCAACCTGGGCATGCCCATCCTACGGCTATGTAGAGAGAGGCCAGAAAGCCACAATTACAGGAACTAATCTCACCAACCCAGCTCACGAAGTCGTCCGATTCCGTGAAAAACCAGATGCAGCACTAGCTGAACAGTTCATCAAACAAGGAAACTTCGCATGGAACGCAGGCATGTTTATCTGGTCCATCCCGACCGTCCTAAAAGAACTCACTGCCCACACACCGCAGCTAGCAGACTTTATGCATGAAATCATGAACTCTAGTGACATCAAGGCCACTGTGGCGGCCCAGTTCCCCGACCTCACTCCTATCTCTATCGACTACGCTCTGATGGAAAAAGCCAGCCGAGTGTTGAACATCGAGGCTACCTTCGACTGGGACGATGTCGGATCATGGCTCTCAGTATCTAAATACATCAAGCAAGAAGCGAATGGCAACACCACCAACTCACCGCTAGTCCAGATAGATAGTCAGAATAACATTGTTTTCACTAAATCAAAGGACACACAAGTCGCTCTATTAGGAGTGGACGACCTCATCATTGTCCAAACTGAAGACTCTATACTAGTGGCAAACCGCCATCAAGCAGATGACATCAAGAAACTCGTCAACGCACTACCTGACCATTTAAAATAAATCACCGTGGCATTTAATATAAGAACACATGCAGCTGACGCTCTGTTAGACTGGCAACAAGGCAGAGACTACGCAGATAGCTTAGTAAATCGTTACGCTAAAGATCACGAGATTTCCTCAGAAGATCGAAATCTACTGAACGCCATCGTCATCGGTGTTATCAGAAATCAGAGTATCTTAGATCACTACATTTCTATACTCAGAGAAGGAAAAATCGACAGCGAAGTGCGCACAGTTCTTCGTGTAGGTTTGTTCCAAGTCCTCTTCATGGGGATTCCAGATCATGCTTCGGTCAATGAAACTGTCGAGAGTGTTAGAAAAGGTGTTAGAGGACTAGTTAACGCTTGCCTCAGACGCTGCCTCAGAGAAAAAGAAGCACTTTTAGAGCTACAAAAGACACTACCTCTACAGGTTCGCTACTCTCACCCTAAATGGCTAGTCCAGCGCTGGAGTGAAAAATTCACAGCTGATCAAGTAGAGTCTCTGTTAGAGTGGAATCAACAACCATCCATCACAACACTAAGACTCAACCCTCTCATGCCAGTGGCTCAAGAGGTAGTGGAAGCCTCACAGAGAATCACACCACTGGAAGGTCACGCTGGATTTTACACTATTTCTGGTTTACCTCCTCAGCAATGGATGGATGATGGTCTCATCTACATCCAAGACCCAGCTACTCAACATGCAGCTAATCTGTTAGAAGCCAAAGCTGGCGAAATAATCCTCGATGCCTGCGCTGCTCCTGGCGGAAAAGCCACTCAGATCGGCGCAGCTATGAACAATGAAGGAACTCTACTTTGCACGGATTCTAATGCTAAGCGCCTTCCTAGACTGATTGAGAATCTCGACAATTTAGGAATCAGCATCGCTGAAACAGAAGTTCATGATTGGTCAGAGCCTGCACCTGAAAAGTGGCACAACCACTTTGATGGAATTCTACTAGACGTCCCCTGCTCTAATACAGGAGTGCTCCGCAAGCGGATCGATGCTCGCTGGCGTATTACTCCAGAGAATTTTGAACAACTTCGCGAACTGCAGCTAAGCATTCTTGAGAACGCTCTCTGCTGTCTCAAATCAGGCGGCAGAATAGTATACTCCACCTGCTCTATCGATGACGAAGAGAACTGCGACCTCGTTCAAGAATTCCTCACAAAACACCCTGAACTCAGCCTTAAGAACGAAAAGAAAGTCTTTCCTTTCGAGCAACAAACAGACGGAGCGTATGTCGCTTTATTAGTAAAACCCTAGGCAACTTAAAAAACGAAGCGATTAGCAAGGAGTCCACCTCCTCGTTAATCGCTTTAAATCCTACGTTTTTTATAATTAAGATTTCGATGCGTTTCGAAAGTCTTTCGGAGTAGAGCCAGTTGTCTGCTTAAACTGTCTAGTAAATGCCGACTGGTCTGAGTATCCACAGTCTAGAGCAATATTCGCAATAGCTTCCCTGCTCGACTTAAGCAAATTACACGCTTTCTCGATCCTTGTCTGTGTGATCAACTGACCTGCAGATATATTATAAAGCCCACGAATTCTCTGATCGAGTTGGTAAACAGAGAGATCTACCATTTCAGCTAAATCTGGTAACCTTAGAGGCTGGTCAACATTACGACGAACGTAATCTAATACTTCCTGGACTGGAGCTAAACTCTCCTTCTTTTCAGTTGGAGCATGAATATCTTTAGAGATACCTACTAGACCTAAAACCCTACCGTCTTTAGCGATAATTGGCTCTTTATAGGTGAGGCACCAGCCTTGCTTACCATTTGGATAAAGATGTAGCTCTAGTCGTCCAGTAATTCCTATTCCAGTTTTCAGAATAGATCTGTCTTGCTGAATATAACCCTCACCCATCGGTCCAGGGTAGAGTTCATCTACTCTTTTACCGATAATATCCTCCTTGCCAGAAAGACTCAGTCTTTTGACCAATGTCGTATTAACATTAATATACCTACCTTTATCATCCTTTACGAAGTAAACGATGTCTGGAACATGATTGAAAAGCTGCATCCCCATAATTGGGCGATCTAAGCTTTTGTAAAACTCTGAACTGATCATATTGGTTATCTGTGCGGATTATGTGGGATTTTCTTCTCTTAAATACTAGATCCTATCTGCTATATTTCACCAACTTTATGAGTAAGGCAACAACATTTCTTAAAATTATAGATTCGCACACTGGTGGTGAACCAACTCGTGTAATCGTAAAGGGTTGCCCAGATCTAGGAATTGGAACATCGGCACAAAAAATACAGACCCTAAGAGAGAACTATGACTGGATCCGCACTGCAACGCTACTTGAGCCTCGCGGATTTGAAGCCATGGTTGGCGCTATTCTGACTGAACCTCACTCAGAGGATTGTGTCGCAGGTGTCATCTTCTTCAACAATAGCGGCTACTTAAACATGTGCATCCACGGCACCATCGGACTAGCTGCAACCCTCAAACACATGGGCGTCATCAATAGCGGATCGCACAAAATTGACACTCCCGTTGGTATCGTTACTATTCACCTAAACGACGATGACAGCATCTCAGTGGATAATGTGGCCTCATACAGATATAAATCTGAAATCTCCGTAGAAGTGCCCAACTACGGCACTATTACTGGAGACATCGCTTGGGGCGGAAACTGGTTCTTCCTCATCGACAACCAAGGCCCAAAAGTCATCCCTGAGAACATTGCCGCTCTGACCGACTTCACTCAAGCCGTGATGGCTGCCCTCTTAGAACAGGGCATCACTGGCGAAGATGGTGGAGAAATAGACCATATCGAAGTATTCGGCCCCGCAGCAGATGACCACTCTGACAGCAGAAATTTCGTCATGTGCCCAGGTGGAGAATTCGATCGCTCCCCATGTGGAACTGGCACATCCGCTAAGCTTGCCAGCCTCTATGACTCAGGCAAACTGGCTGCCGGCGACACTTGGCGCCAATCCAGCATTATTAACACAATCTTTACAGGCGAAGTCACTCCAACAGGAGAAGCAAACCAAGTCATCCCTACTGTCACTGGCTCAGCCTGGATCAACGGTGAAACAACCGTCATCATCAATCCAGATGACCCATTTGCCTTCGGCATCCATTACTAATCATTCTTCAAACCAAACTACTAACCAAACTACTAACATGAGTAACCAAAACATTTTCTCTGGAACCATTCCAGCACTGATGACACCTTGTAATGCTGACGGAGTGCCTGATTTCGACGCACTGGTCGCTACCGCCAAAAGCCTGATCGAAGCAGGAATGGATTCCGTAGTTTACTGTGGATCTATGGGCGACTGGCCACTTCTAACTGACGAAGAACGTATGACTGGAGTGAAAGCCCTCGTTGACGCAGGTATCAAAACAATCGTCGGAACAGGTGCGCAGAATACACGCATCGCAGTAGAGCACACTAAGCATGCTCGTGAAATCGGAGCGCACGGCCTCATGGTTATTCCACGTGTCCTATCCCGCACACTTTCTCCTGCTGCTCAAAAGGAACACTTCGCTGCCATCCTCGAAGCTGGCGGACCAGACCTCCCTGCCGTTATCTATAACTCACCACACTATGGGTTTGAAACTAAGGCTGAACTCTTCTTCAAGTTAAATGAAAAATACCCACAGCTCATCGGATTCAAGGAATTCGGAGGAACCGCAGCTCTCACATATGCGGCTGAGCACATCACTACTGGCGACAATGGCCTCACTCTCATGGTTGGTGTAGACACACAGGCATATCACGGTTTTGTAAACTGTGGCGCTGTCGGAGCCATCACAGGAGTTGGCACAGCGATGCCTAAGGAAATCCTCAAAATGGTCCAACTCTGTAAAAGCGCAGCAACAGGCAACGCTCAATCCCGCCGCTACGCACTAGAACTAGGCGAAGCGATGAATGTCCTCTGCACATTCGATGAAGGCACTGATCTTGTCCTCTACTACAAGCGTCTCATGGTTCTAGAAGGCAATAGTTCCTATGAGCATCAAATCTACGCGACTGATAAGCTCAGCCAATCACAGCAATCACACCTCGACTCCCAACACACCCTCTTCCGCAACTGGTGGAGCTCTTGGGAAGGCAAGAACGCATAGCATTAAAAGCCAAAGCATCACTTTCAATAGGCGCTTCCTTTACTGGAGAGCGCCTATTTTTTTGTGAAAAAATCTATTGCGGAGAAGTTTTTACGACATATAGTTTTCCTAACAACACAACCAACAAACATATACAAACCTATGCAAGACTACACTAATCCATACGCATCACCTTACTCCGTAGCAGCTCAACCTGTTGATGCTCGTGCTCTATTCATCCGCAAAACCTACGCCCACCTCGCTGGTGCGATTGCAGCATTTGCTCTCATTGAATACCTCCTATTCAGAATTGACGGAATTGAAGATTTAGCATTTGGTATGTTATCAGGAAGATTCTCATGGCTGATCGTGATGGCTGCATTCATGGGCGTTTCCATGCTCGCTAACAAATGGGCTACGAGTAACACCTCGAAATCAACTCAATATATGGGGCTTGGCATCTATGTGGTAGCTCAAGCAATCATCATGCTCCCACTTTTACTTATTGCTGCGAGATATGTTCCAGTTGCAGAAGGTAGCAACTTTGCCACTTTCGGACTCATCGGTAGCGCTGGTATTATCACAGTCGCAATGGTTGCAGGTATTTCATTCGTAGCCTTCACCACTAAGAAAGACTTCTCATTCCTTGGTGGATTTCTTAAAGTAGGTGGATTCATCGCTGTTGGAGTAATCGTGCTTTCAATCGCAATGGGATTCTCATTAGGCCTCCTGTTCTCAGCGGTAATGGTTCTTTTCGCAGCTGCTAGTGTCCTCTACAGCACGAGCAACATCATTCACCAATACAACACTAATCAGTATGTAGCAGCATCACTCGGACTCTTTGCATCTGTAGCGCTTCTCTTCTGGTATGTTCTTCAGGTTTTGATCTCACTGGCTGGTAACGACTAAGCCCCTTTAAAACCTTAGAAAACTTAACCTTTAATGCGTCTTTATTAGTTTAAAGACGCATTATTTATTGGTAAAATAATAAAAAATAACGATTTAAGTCACTTTCCTATTGCCAAACGCAGGAAAAAACACTATCAAACGCCCTCACAACAAACCAATTTTCATTATGTCAAAGCATTCAACACTCAAAGCACAAGGTGGCGCACAAGGTAAACGTTCAGTCATGAAGCGATTCGAGCGCGTCAAATCACTCAGAGACCAAGGTCTATGGGAAGAAGGACAGTCTCCAACAGGACTACCTAAAACTAAGGTTTCAGATTAATTTCTGCCTTACACTAAGTTTTTCATAGCCCGCTTTGCGTTCAATCGCCTAGCGGGCTTTCTTTGTCAAAGACACACTAAGGTTTCATAGTAAACCAACCAATTTTCAAACATGGACACTACACCACATTCATCTGCCCCAGACTACGAGGACAGCGCAAGACTTAACAAGTATCTCGCCTCTTGTGGTGTAGGATCACGTCGCAAATGCGACCAACTCATCCAATCAGGCGAAGTCATCATCAATGGCAAGGTCTGCACAGATCTATCCACTCAAGTTAGTGATGATGATTTTGTGAAGATCGATAACAAGCGTGTTGTCCGTAAGGAAATCACCACTGTGCTCTTCAATAAACCTAGAGGATGTGTCTGCACTAAAAATGATGAACTCAAGAGAGACACCATTTACGAATATCTCCCACCAACACTGAGACACCTCAATCACGTAGGTAGATTAGACCAAGACTCTGAAGGTCTGCTCGTCCTCACAAACGATGGTGACCTCGCTCAGAAGCTAGCTCACCCATCACTCAAGACGGAAAAGGAATACCTCGTCACACTCAACCAAGCCTACGGCAACGAAGCTCTAGATGCTCTCCTCAAAGGAGTCTACATGGGTGCTGGCATGGGCAGAGGTAAAGCGAAGGCAGTAAAGCGTCTCTCACCAAGAAGAATGCTAATCACACTAGAGACTGGCATGAAGCGTCAGATCCGCATGATGTGTAAAGCTCTTCACCTCAATGTCATTAAACTCGTGCGTGTTCGTATCGGCATGGTAGTCACTTCCGGACTTGAGTCAGGCCGCTGGGCTGAACTCAGTGAGCAAGATATCGAGATGCTCCAGACGAATCCAAAATCTGCACCAGCAGGATACCGCACTAAGCCTAACAAAATCAGTTCAGCTGCCTCTAAATACGCAGGTAACAAAACTAAGAAGACAGGCAAACGCTCAGAAAAGCCTTCTAGACCTCCATCTAAAAGTGGTCCTTCAAGAAGCAATAAGCCGTATAAAAACAAACATCGTAAGTAAACAATAATGGCTAGAGCTAATCACCACTAACCATAGATGATGAGATCGTGGTGTTTTCAATAATACCACGATTCCCCCATCAAAATCGATAGCCAAGCACTAACTACTGCCCCAGTAGCTCCATGCAGTGCTTCCAGCGGTTCTTAAAGATCTCGTTCTTACCTTTAAGCATATCAGCTCCCGTTTTAGCTTTTTCCGTTTCACCTGTAAGCCAAGCAAAAGCAACTGCTTGCTCTAGCCTCAAGTTTCGCTCAAAGCCACTAAGGTCACCTTGCACATTAAACTTATGAAGGTCTACTAAGCTCTTAGCTTTCACTTTACTCCATGGAATTAACTTCTTACGGCCACCTTCCATAACCTCAACTCCGCCATCTTGAGCGCCGTAGATAGAGGTATAAACTACATTACCTTCCTTCAGCTCAACCTTAGCGGAAGTTCGCTTAGCAGAAAGCGTTCTTTTCAGTGTAGCCTTATAGCCATTTGCCATATTACACAGATAGATCATCTGCCCCTTACGCTGACCATTCTTTTCATTACTAAACTTTTTAAGCTCTAACCTTTTCACTGGTTTGGTGAATTCAGCATTATCCAGATCACCACTAATCTCAGTGAAGAATTCTTGCCAGACCTCAACTCCACCATTCTGCAAACGCTTATTTTCTTCTGCCTTTTTCGCCGCGTCTATACGAGCTTGCTCCTCACGCTTTATGCGAAGCTCATGAATACTGAGTTGATGATACCACTCTTTAATATCGAACCGAACTCTACCCTTCGTCTTTAGCTTCTTCTCAGCTTGCTCAAGCTTACTTCTTCTAGAGTTAACATCTGCAAGAGTTAGCGGCTTATAACTCGCTCTAAATGGCTCTAACACTTTAGCGTCATTCTTATAGTTATTAATTTGAGAGAGGTAATACCTTAACTCTTCAGAAGGTTCAGCCACTGGAAACGACTGCGCCATTTTAAATAAATCCTGTGCATCTAAAGTATGACCACTAGCCCAATTCTTAAGCCCGGAGGCAATAACGACCATGACATCGATCTCATTTGTGATCTTAGGGATACTCTTAGCTTCAATCTTACCAAACTCAGTCAAGCTATCCACTGCTTGCTCAAGTCTTCGGCCAGTAGAAGATCCAGAACTACCTTCGTTTTTATGCTTATTAGACAAACCTCTAAGCATATCACGAGCCTCTTTCGGCTTACCATCTAGCCATGCAACAGTTGCTGCCTGCAGCCCAGCCCAGTAGACTGTATCCGCAGGAACCTTGTTGTCAGAAGCTAAGTTCGAATACCTTCTGTAAGCATCTCTATAGTTTCTATTTTTAAGTGAACTTCTAGCTGCAGAGATCTCAATGGCCACTCGTTTACTTACTATTCCCCCATTGTCCTGCACTGGCGTTATCACCTGGGTCGTCGAATCAGTATCTGTAGAATCACCTGAATCGTCACCACCCATCATAAAGACTGCTATCAGACCACCGATCAAGACCAAGGCAGCCAAACCAATAGCGACAATTTTACCACTGTTATCCTTATTATGCCTACGAGCTCTCTCTTCACCATGAACAGGAGGACGAACTCCATTATTATTCACAATGACCTCAGCGAAATGCAACGCCTCAATGAGTTCATTATAAGAACCATAACGATCATCCATTTCAAATGCCATCGCCTTGTCAATCACTGCGCACGTCTCATCATTGAGCCATGGTGCAAATGCTTTAAGCGATGGGAGCTTGCGTTTAATCTCTTTTAACTCAGTAGTAGATCTAGTATCTGCTGCAAACGGAGGCTTCCCTGACAACGCATGGAATAGACTCGCTCCTAAGGCGTAGATATCACTGCGAAAATCCTCCTCCAATACATCCAACGCTTCAGGTGGAACATAATACGGAGTTGCCCAGATTTCGTCAGCCTGAGCTTTTCCACCCTGAGTCACGAGAGCCAAACCAAAGTCCACGATCTTCACATGACCGTCTTTATCAAAAAGGATGTTACCAGGTTTAATGTCTCGGTGAATTAGACCGGCATCATTCGCAGCACTCAGTCCATCAGCAATCTGTTGCGCCCAGTTTAAAATTTCGTTTTCAGGCAGAGCTGTGCTTTCAGCCATTTTCTGCTCTAAGCTACCACCAGACACAAGTTCCATAGCAATGAAGAATCTTCTAAATGCCTGTCCCACTGTAAATACTTTGACGATATGAGGGTGGCTGATCGCTGCCGTGATGCGAGCCTCTTGCTCGAACTGCGCAATGCGCTTCTCATCCATCGAGTAGTCTTCATTCAGAATCTTGATAGCGACTTCTCTACCAAGAGTCTTATCTACCGCTCCGAACACCAGACTCATTCCTCCAACACCCTGACGCTTTTTTAGGACATAGGCTCCTACATCTATCTTCACGCGATTATGCTCATCACACTCAGGACATTTCACGTTAGTAAAAGGAGCAAGCATAGATACATCCATCGAGCAATCACATGCCTGGCAATTCGCTATGCTGTCTAAATCTTCATTCATCTAGGAAAACCTAAAATGAAATTTAATAAATGAACACTGAAAAAACCTTTTAGAGTGATTTTTTTCTCGATCTGTTCAAGGATCCCCTAGATTCTAACAACTACCAATGAAAATTATTGTCGATGACACCACCAAGAAACGTCTAGATGTTTACCTGAGTGGACAATTAGCTGAGATCACCAGAGCCAGAATCCAAGCACTGCTAAAGGCTGGAGACATCTTAGTGAACGGGAAAATTAGTAAACCAAAAGCCGCAGTCATTGCGGGTGATGTCATTACAGTCACTATCCCAGAGCCCGTTTCTGCTGAAGCTCAGCCAGAAGACATCCCATTAGAGGTCCTCTTCGAAGATAAAGAATTCATCGTCATCAACAAACCATCTGGACTAGTAGTGCATCCCGCAGCTGGAAATCTCACTGGCACTCTAGTCAACGCTCTTCTACATCACTGTGATGGCCAGCTCGCTGGCATTGGTGGAGTAGAGCGACCAGGTATCGTTCATAGATTAGATAAAGACACTTCAGGTTGTATCATCGTCGCCAAGACTGACTTCACACACCAAGAGCTCGTCAAACAGTTCGCTAGTCGCACAACCAAGAAGCAATACCTCTGCGTGGTTCAAGGCGCCCCGAACAAGCCGATGGAAACTATTTTCACAAACATCGGACGACACCCAGTCAATCGTATGAAAATGGCTGTCCACAACCCAGGCTCAGGTAAATCCGCCATTACTGATTACCAAGTCATGGGCACACTCAGTGAGACAGACAGCTCACTGATCAAGTGCGATATTCACACTGGCAGAACACATCAAATCCGTGTCCACATGGTTCATATTGGCACCCCTATTCTCGGCGACCCAATCTATTCAAAGCCAGCTAAGCAACTAGCTCAACCTGGCAGACTCATGCTACACGCTCACAAGCTCACCATCACTCACCCTCGCACTCAAGAATCTATGCAGTTCATCGCACCTCTCCCTGCCGAGTATGAGCCATGGACAAACAAGTTTCTCTAGCTTAACAAATCTCTAACAAAATGACTCACCAACTACCAGCTGACTACCACACACACACACCGCTATGCATGCATGCTGTGGGTGAACCTGAGCAGTATATAGACCGAGCTATTAGCCTAAATCTAGCTGAATACGGGATCTCCGACCACGCTCCTCAGACTCCAGAACCCTTTGATGATTGGAGAATGAAAGTCAGTGAGCTCCCTGCCTATATAGAATGGATCGACCGTGCTCGTGCACATGCCGGTGACCGACTCCCTGTGAAAGCTGGACTCGAGTGCGATTGGTTAGGAAGCAATCGCGAATGGAATGAAGAACTAGCTCAAAAACACGACTGGGATTACCTAATCGGATCAATTCATTACCTCAGCGACAACGGAAAAATCTGGGATTTTGATAATCCAGCATGGCTCGGCCGCTGGGCTGAACTCGATGTAGAAATAGCCTGGAAAACCTACTGGGAAGAATACACTAAAATGGCCGCTTCAGGACTATTCGACATCCTTGGGCACCCTGACCTTATTAAGAAATTTAGCTATCGTCCTAGCGGTGATCTTAAACGCTATTATGAACCAGTCATCGAAGCCATCGCAGAGTCAGGATCCGCGATAGAACTCAACATGGCTGGACTCCACAAGCCCTGCAAAGAAGCTTACCCTTCTGATGAATTTCTCACACTAGCCCACTCCGCCGGCATCCCTATCACCCTCTCATCAGACGCACACGCACCAGAAGAAGTAGGCAGAGAATTCACCCAAGGAATAGAAACTCTTAAACAAATCGGCTACACCGAAACCACCCTCTTCCAAAAACGCCAACGCTCCATGAGACTACTTTAAACGAACTCAGTTATTATGATGAATAGAGCAACCTCTTAAACATCAGAAATCAATACTTTAAAAGTATTTACTTAATTGCAGCCTTCGGCTTATTTCCCTTCACAAGGTAAAAAGAGAACCCAACGCTTGACTCTGTAGCTTTACCATCTTCTACATCCATAATAATAACACCAAGAGATTGATTAGAGAAAATGAAACCCGCACGATTATTAGCTCCAGGAACTGAGACAAGCCCCTTCAGAGGCAATAAATCAGTGAATTCAGCTTTGGAATAGCTATTTGAAATGCCAATAAGGAATAGAGATCGACAGGTCGGACCAATACATCTGCGCAGGTAATATACACTTAAGCTAAAGCTCTAGCTCCCTGATTCACCCAATACATGCTCTTCTCAATAGCAATAATGAGACGATCAATATCTTCAGGATAAACGTGACCAATCGTTCCAATACGGAATGAATCCACACCCGTTACTTTACCTGGATAAATCACGAAACCTTCTTCCTTTAAGAGCTCGTAGAACTTCTTAAAATCATAGTCAGCACTCTCTGGATTTAAGAAACCAGTAATGATAGGACTATGACTCTGTTTAGGTAAAACACAGCCGAAGCCTAATCGCTCCATCCCCTCTACCAGTCTACGCTGATTCTCAGAGTATCTGGCGTAGCGAGCAGCGACACCACCTTCTTCATCCAACTCTTTGATAGCCTGATAAAAGGCTCTGACGGTATGAGTAGGGCTAGTAAACCTCCATTTACCCTTACCGTCCTCCATCCCTCTCCACTGAGCATAAAGATCCATCGATAATGAACGTGCTATACCTTGGGTTTTCTCTAGTTCCGTAATTCTACAAATCAGAAAACCGAAACCAGGAACACCTTGAATACACTTGTTCGCGCTAGAAACCAAATAGTCGATCTGAAGCTCTTCCATATCGAGAGGAACACCACCGAAAGCACTCATAGAGTCTACCAAGAAAACTTTACCGGCTGATTTCACAATATTAGAAATTTCCTCCAGAGGGTTCATCATTCCTGTAGTTGTTTCATTATGCACAACGACAACGTGTGTAATAGCTGACTCTTCAGCTAAAACCATAGATAATCGATTAAGATCTGGTCCGGCCAATTCTCCAGTATCATGAACCTCGTGGTCAATCTCTGCATAATTAGCAATCTCAGCTAAGCGATTTCCATACACACCATTTGCGATGACTAGTAGTTTACCGTCTTTTGGAACTACTGAGGTAATCATGCTTTCCACTGAGAACGTTCCACTACCCTGCATCAACACAGCTGTGAATTTTTCAGGAGCAAGAGTAGAAGCCAAATTGACTAAGGCTTCACGAATGGGAGTCACAACACCAAGATTGTAATCATCATCCCACGTGCACCAATCTTGCAGCATTGCTTGACGAACTGTTGGTGATGTAGATAGAGGTCCTGGAGTGAGAAGTAGATAAGGATTTTCTGTGTTCATTGGTCAAATTTTGTTAGTGCTGTATAATCTGTATTTATAATGAACTCATGAGCAATTAACTAACATATTCCAATGTCATTTCGGCTATGGAGCATGTAAAAAAAGCCCTCATGAATATCATGAGGGCTTAGTAAAAGTTAGGGTTTATCTAGAATATAGAGCTTATGAAAGCAAGGAGCTAGGATCTACATAATCAATTCCGTGAACGGAAGCAACAGGCACACAAGTGACTTTGCCACCCATACAGTTAATACCACCGATAAGCTGCGGGCGCTTCTCAACGGCACCAGCTACTCCACTATCTGCTATCATTGCTGTCCAGCTATGAGTCACGTTGTTGAGCGCTTGAGTTGCGGTTCTTGAGTATGCTCCTGGCATGTTTGCTACACAGTAGTGAACCACACCTTCTTCGATGTAAGTAGGATTTTCGTGCGTAGTTGCACGCGTAGTTTCTGCACAACCACCTTGGTCAACCGCGATATCCACGAAGACACTTCCTGGAGGCATAAGCTTAAGCATTTTGCGGTTGATTAGCTTAGGTGCTGCAGCTCCTGGGACAAGCACTGCGCCAATCACCAGATCTACTCTTGGCAGTAACTCAGCAAGGTTTGCCTCAGTCGAAAATACAGTTCTTGCTCCCTCCATCGTGATATCGAGGAAACGCATTCTGTCGAAATCTACTTCAAGAATAGTAACATCAGCACCGATGCCTTTTGCAACTCTAGCTGCATTAACACCAGCAGTTCCACCACCAATGACAACAACACGACCTGGGGCTACTCCTGGCACTCCTCCTAAAAGAACACCTCTGCCCTCGTTATGCTTAGCTAGATGATAGCTGCCCACAATAGCTGACATGCGTCCTGCTATTTCACTCATAGGCTCTAACAATGGAAGGTGGCCGTTCACTTCAATAGTTTCATAAGCGATACAAGTCGCCCCAGTCGCAGCGAGAGTCTCAGTGAGATTCTTATCTGCAGCCAAGTGAAGATAGGTAAAGAGGATGTGATTTTCTGTCAACATCGCTACTTCACAAGCTTGAGGCTCTTTTACTTTCACAATCATCTGCGCTGCAGCAAAGATTTCCTCAGCGGTATCTAATATAGTAGCACCACAAGACAGATATTGTTCATCGCTATAACTAGCACCTACACCAGCATTTTTCTGAACAAATACTTCGTGTCCACGCTTTGTAAGATCTTGCACACAGGCAGGAATCATAGCGACACGGTGCTCTTGATTCTTAATCTCTTTTGGGATTCCAATTTTCATAACGACGAACGATTGCACAATTGTTGATTTATGCACTATAATTTTCACACTATCTTATTGCGAAAACACCATGTTTTATGTAATTTTAGACAAATTTATTATCACCCTCACACGCTAAATGTCTTCACACTCATCACAAAAACAGACAAAGCATTTAGGAAGAAACCATTATGAACCCTCAGAAAAAAAATCACACTATTGGCATTAGAATCCCTCAATGGTTTTCCAAACGAGACTCCATCTTGCAAGGGATTTTACTCTATATTAAGAAACACGAGGTAGAATGGCATATTGATATGCAACGGAACTCCGACGGTGAAATGCCGGAAGTAATCATCGATGAAAATTGGAATGGTGATGGAATTATCAGCTTTAGGTATTCTGATCAGGAGATCACTAATTTCCGTCAAAAATCTATTAAAATGGTGAATGTCAGCTCAGTATCGATGGAGCAAGTTCATGAAGTCAGACCTGATAACATCCAAGGTGGTGAGCTAGCAGCCAAACATCTTATACAAAATGGACTAAAGGATTTACTCTTCATAGGCAGATCGGATCGCCAATATAGCGAAGATCGAAAAAAGGGCTTTGTGGATGCTTGCATAACCCATGGCCTTGAACCAGACACCATTGATTATGGCGTCAATGAGCTCCCCCCAGAACAACGCTCTGCATTCTTGGAGACTCATCTTCGCAAACTCTTTCCTAAACTTAAAAGTCCAATGGGCATCTTTGCCACAGATGACCTTATGGGAGAAAATATTCTACGAGTAGCTAGACTACTTAATATAAATGTCCCAGATGATCTAGCTGTAATTGGTTTCTCTAACAACCCACTCTATTGCCTAAGCACCAGTCCATCACTCTCGAGTATCGAATACCCTGGTTCCACGATTGGTTACAAAGCAGCAAAGACTCTAGACCTACTCTTACAAAAGAAAGAGCAGCCTCTCATACAACAAATCCCTGTAGAACATTACAAAATGCGACTCTCTACAAACACCTTTGCCTATCATGGAGAAAGCACTAAAAAGGCCATTGAATTTATCAGAGAGAATGCCCCAAAACGTCAGATCAAGACCGCAGAAATTTGCGCTTACGCTGGAGTCAGCCAAAGCTCATTAAAAAATTTAATGAATGAAGCTTTAAATAGATCTGCTAAGAAAGAAATCGATCAAATCCGAATCAGCAAACTAAAAGAATATCTCGCAAATACAGACATGAGTATTGGCGAAATTTCCTATTCAATGGGATTCAAAGCAAGCGAAGAAGCCTCTCGATTCTTTAAGAAAATGACAGACATCACCCCTACTGAATACCGCAAAACTCAGCGTTAGATAGCCATATTAGGCTGGAGTTTTTTCAAATTTACCAGCCTTACGGTTTTTCCAAACTTTGCCAGCTTCAAATAACTCTCCACTCATCGCAATATAGACACCAGACCCTTTAGATTGGGCTGCTCCCATTGCGAGACCTAAATTAAACACAGCGTCTGTGATTCTGAATCTTGCTGGAGAAAGAGCTCCAGTAATCACGATCGTTTTACCTTCGATACCCATGAGGTATTCAGCAGTTTCACACATCGTGTCAGTGCCATGCGTAATGAGGATCTCATCTTGTTTACTTTCTTCGCAGCTTTTTCTAATAAGAGCTCTGTCATCATCGTTGAGCTCAAGACTGTCTTTGCGCATCAATGAGATCAGTTCATAATCAACATGCACACCCACTTCATTAAAAATATGCGGGATGGTAGGCTCACCAATTTCGTATTCTGATGTAGCATCAAAGTAGATTTTATCTATCGTCCCGCCAGTCGTGAGTATTTTGATCATGTCTTTTATAGAGTGCTATTGTTAGCTCTCATTAGTCTTAGCCTATTTATTTAGCAACATCAAATACAGATGATCAATGAAATCAAATATCAATACGCTTACTCCTTCATTTTCAAATCTTTCGCATTCCAGGGTAGATTTCTTTTTTTAGCCGCAGCTCTAATTTCCTCAGCTTCTACTTCAGATACATATCCTCCTTTGTTTACCCCCATGTTTCTGATAAAATTTAATAAATCTGCAAGTGCTTTATCATCTTTAAGGGCTGGGTTCTGAATATAAGGAGGCATCGCCATGTTGGTTTTCACTTTTTCACCATTGACGGTGATCGGCCCCATAAGACCATTTAAGATTACCTTACCGAGAATATGCTTATCACCTACTACCCAATCTGATGGTGCAAGCGGTGGCACACCAGTAGCATCCTGTCCCTCACCTTTAAGGCCATGACAAGCTGCACATGCAGCCGCAGTAAATACTTTTTCTCCTCGCTTGAAGCTCAATAAATGCTCTCCTTTGAGACCTTCTCCAGACTTCTTCACTTTCTTCTTAGGTGAACCTTGGAGCTGCTTAAGCAGGCCGTTTAATCGCTTATCACTTGATGCTAAGTTTTTCACCCTAGAGGAGTCTTTTAAATTCCTAGATCCCACGATGAACAGATCTTGTAAATACTTCGCTTTAGGAAATTTCTTAACAATCCCTTCTAGCCTAACAACAGTCTTGTAAAAAGCATGCGATCCCAGAGCGTAGCTGTATGAATAAACAGTCTGCTGAGTAGGCTCATAGTTTATTAAAATATCATCCAATGGCTGATCAGAAAAGTGAGATAACTCTAGAGCTATCGTCTGGAGTTGATTAGATTCTGAAGCCAATGCTCTCAATAGCAACTGACTAGGTATCACACCAGTTACTTCAAGCGTCCACAAAAGGTGCACCATCTGGTATTCATTGTTTGATTTCAACCCTACTTCCAATGCCTTCGCTAGAATTTTGGAATTTTCAGCTGCATCCGTCTTCTCCAGTTTCTCAACTAAGAGCCTCTGGGCTTTATCTCTAACAGTCCCATTTGCATGTCCTAAAAATTCAATGAGCTCTTCGTTACTGGCCTTTGACAACTGAGGAACTTTACCTAGTGGATTAGCAGCATAACTTATTCTATAGATTCTACCTGAATGCTCAGCCGGCTTATCCAGACCTCTTGAAGAATATTGTTTTCTCAAGTAAGTCGTCATGTAGGTCTTATGCTGAATCAAACCAAAGTGCATATCCAACATCCATACTGAACCATCTGGTGCAGTATAGAGATTCACTGGGCGAAACCATTCATCCGTTGAAGCGATCAGATCTTTTGTCTTAAAGGGATTCGATGATGTTGCTGACTGATTCGAATTACGTTTAAGATCTAACATCGAGACAGTATTTACACACGGAGCACTAATTAGACTGCTTCCTTGATACCTTTTAGGGAAGTTCTGCCCTCTATAGATCGTCATGCCAGAAGCCGCAGTAACCTTAAAAAGCTTACCTGTCTTTTTATCTAAAATTCCAGTATAGGCCCTGTTTACACCTGGGTTAACTCGGATAGGGTTCACTCTATTACCAAGATACGAGGTAGGCGACTTACTTAGCTTCACCTTTGGATAAGTTAGCGTCAGCCCTGGTCTGAAATAATCCGACTGCAGTAAGGTTGAGTTGTTGTTAGAATAAAGTCTACCATAGCTATCCTGAGCGATTCCCCATTGACCTCTAAACAGAGTCGATTCTTTAACCCACTTACCATTTACCCTACGATAACGCTTATTAGATTTAGCATTATAATACCAGTTATCCAGACCTCGAAGAAGACCATTAGCCTTGTGCTCTGCATTTCCACCAGCGGCATACTCAGCATCGATCAGCTGTTTCTCCCCTACTGGTTTATATCCATCTCTCTTGATGAAAAACAGCTTATCCTCACTACAGTAAAGCACCCCATCAGAAGTAACCGCTATCGCTCTAGGCAGGATAAGATCATCTAAAAAGACCGTAGCCTTATCTAAGTTTCCATCACCATTACTATCTTCTAAAATACGAATCTGCCCATTTGGCTCATTCTCGTCACTACCGTCGAGATCGAGCATGTAATTTCTCATTTCTACTACCCAAGCTCCTCCATCAGCATCAAAATCTAACGCCACTGGCATTCTAACAATTTCACCATGAGCGATAGCATCAAGCTTGAACCCCTCAGCCACCTCAAAAGTTTTAAGTGAATCTTTAATGTTCAGATACGGAGACGGTGGTATCTGATCCGCAGGTATAGGATCTATTTGCTTCCCCTTAGTTCTGTCATCACCGTTTTGAGCAAAAGCCTGTGTAATCAATAGAGCAGACACTCCTAATACTGTAAATTTCATACAGCCAATGTAATAGACAATAAGCAATAAACAATTACGAATTGCGCATTGGTTACTAGGAAATTGCGACCTACTTGTCTGGTCTACTATCAATCTCCATCATGTGATCATCATAGAGTTTCACTTCTTCCTTTATCTTAGGAAGCAGGAAGTAGATTCCAATAAAGTTAGGGAAACACATCGCAAACACCATAGCATCTGAGAACTTAATCACGCTCACTAGGTTAATTGAAGTTCCAATCACAATGAATCCACAGAAAATCAGCTTATAAACGATCTCCATTTTTCTACTTCTACCGAACAAATAAGCCCAAGCAGTTTGTCCATAGTAAGACCATGAAATCATAGTTGAGAATGCGAATAAGATTACTGCTATGAATAAGACATAGGGGAAGAATGAAATAACGCTTCCAAAGGCATCCGATGTCACTCCAATCGCTTGTCCCCAGCTTGCACCAGCAGCAGTCTTAGCTCCTGTGATGATGATAACTAGAGCTGTCATTGTGCAAACCACTACTGTATCAATAAATGGCTCTAGCAATGCTACGTAACCTTCAGATGCTGCCTTACGAGTCTTCACTGCAGAGTGAGCAATAGGTGCAGAACCAAATCCTGCTTCGTTAGAGAATGAAGCACGCTTCACCCCTTGGATCAACACACCGATAAGACCACCTATTCCTGCATCCATGGAGAACGCCCCATCAATAATACTCTTAACAGCCATTGGGATTTCTGAGAAATGCGAGAAGATGATATAAAGAGCACAGACTACATAAATTCCACACATGAATGGCACTAGTTTAGAGGTAACCTTACCAATACTCTTGATACCACCAATAATTACAGCTCCGACAGCGACAGCCAATAGAACACCGAATAACCAACCTTTACCTATAAACCAGCTATCTGCTCCTCCAGAGACTGCAACCATTTGTTCAAATGCTTGATTACCTTGAAACATATTGCCTGCTCCGAATGAGCCAAACACACATGCCACAGCAAAGATCACAGCTAAAATCTTACCGATTACAGGCACACCTAGCTCACTAAATCCCTTACTAAGGTAATACATACCACCACCGTAAACTTTCCCGTTTTCATCTATGTCACGGTATCTCACACCCAGTGTGCACTCACAAAACTTCGTCGTCATTCCCAGTAATCCACAAACGATCATCCAGAAGGTGGCGCCTGCACCACCGATTGAGATAGCAATCGCTACACCAGCTATATTTCCTAATCCAACAGTTGCCGAAAGCGCTGCAGAAAGAGCCTGAAAGTGAGTAATCTCACCCGGATCGTCCTTACTGCTATACTTGCCTTTTATCGTTCTGATCGACTTACCTAGACCTCTGATATTAATAAACCCAAAAAACACTGTTAAAAATAGCGCACTCACCGAAAGCATTACCAAAACGAATGGAACCTCAATATCTGTGCCAGGTATAGGCACTAGAAAGAAAACTTTCTCATCAGCAAAATCTGCCACCTCTTCCATGACACCACCTAAGGTCACCCCCTTGCCTTCACCAGCCCAAGCACTTCCAGTCATTAAGAACAGACAGGATATGGCGGAAATGTAGCGAGAAAGTGTCTTAGTTTTTGAAAATTTTATCATGATTGCGTGTGTTTTTAGTAGCGAGTAGTGGACTCTGGCATTTGCGACCCTCCTGACTCAAGGAAAAACCTATTTAACTTAACGAAAATATTCTACAGATATTTAGATAAATGTGCTCCCTACCATCGCTACTTTGTTAATAATTGAGAAATTTTATGATTTTAATTTGAGGTAATAAGTAATAATGTGCCACTCATCACGTATAGTTTAATAGCTTAAAATCATAATCGGACTCTATATCCAGCAACTAAATACATGTCAGATCCACTGAAACCACAACACTTAGCGCCACTACCTGAGTCACTACGCAAGCAGCTTGAACAATTCAAGAAGCATCTCTGGCGCATAAAAATCACGGAAGCTGTCTTAGCAGGTATCTTAGGACTAGTTGCTTCATTCGCACTCGTGTTCGCACTCGACCGTATCTGGGATCTTTCTCCATTACTTAGAACAGTCATCCTTATTCTTGGTGTTTCACTATTTGCAGTCTTCGCCCCACTCTGGATCAATCGATGGGTATTTAAACACAGACGTGAAAATCAGTTAGCTAAACTCATCTCTAACCATTACCCAAACCTAGGTGACCGCCTTCTCGGTGTTGTCGAACTTCAGGATCAAAATGAGAACTCTAAAGCGCTTTCTCCTGAACTCCGTGAGGCTGCAATGATCGCCGTAGCAAGCGATGCTAAATCTAGAGACCTAGATCTGGCGCTCTCATCCACTTGGCTCAAAAAACTCACCCTAGGTGTAGCGGGACTAGCTCTCATCGCAGGCACAGCCTTCATGATCTACCCTAATGCAGGTAAAAACGCTCTAAAGCGTTGGTTCATGCCACTTTCTGACACGGAGAGATTCACCTTCACTAAAGTAGACCTATCAGATATCCCTCAGCCTCTCTACGTCCCATTAGACGAACCCTTCACACTTCACATTCCACTCTCCTCTGACACTGAGAACAAACCAGAATTCACCGAGTCTCGCTACGAAACGAAAGGCAGCTACACGAAGTGGGAGAAATTTGCTCTCAACGCAAACGCTTACGATCTAAAGTTCAAAGGAAAAAGATCCAAGGGAGAAATTACCTTCAAACTAGGTGATGCAAACCACACTCTAGAAGTAATTCCTGTAAAGAGGCCAAAACTAGCAGGTATTAAAGGCCATATTACCTACCCTGAATACCTCCAGAGAACACCAATCACTGAAGATTTCTCTACTGGCCAAATCGACATCTTAGAAGGCAGTAAGCTATCCATCATAGCTAAAGCAGACAGAAATCTAAAATCAGCGACTGTAGGACCACTCTCGATCGAACCATACATTGACCTATCAGACCTAGAGTCACTTGAAATCCAAGGCATAGATCCAAACAATCTACCTGAGCCTACGTTTAAAGATCTCAACCACAAGATCAGCTCGGATAAAATCCTCGCTGACCCTATTACTATCTCTAAGAACTCACTCACATTACCGATCAAGTGGGTTGATGCATATGGCATCCACGGACTTAGAGAGTCAGAAATTAATATTTCACCAATCACAGACTCAGCACCATCCACCTACATCCGTGGAGTTAAAAAGCAGATCTATATTCTCCACACTGAAGTCCTAGCACTAGGTTTAGTAGCTGAAGATGACTTCGGCATCAAATCAGCGGGCTTCGATTGGGTCGGAGAATTCAATACTCCATCAGCAAATGCTCCAGCGAAAGGTGAACAAGAGTTCATTAAAGGTGATCCTTATAAAAAGAATGTAGAGGACGAAATCTTGATGGACTTCGCAGCTAGAAACATCCCACCACAAAAACTGACGATCAAATCCTATGTAGACGACTACAATCCTGCTACTAAACGTGTCTACTCTGAGCCTATCGAAGTCTTTCTCCTCTCAGAATCTGAACATGCTAACTATCAAAAAGAGCGCATCAAGGAGATCCAATCAGACCTAGAAGATGTGATCCGTAAGGAGACAGAGCTACTTTACGAGAACAAAAGAATCGAAAAAGACCTCAAAGATCCTAAGAAAGCTGATGAAGCTAAGAAGAAACTAGCTGACCAGAAAGACAAGGAACTCGATAACAAAGAGGAGATGAAAAAGCTAAAAGAGAAGATGAAAGATGTTCTCAAGCAATCGATGAAAAACGATAGTATCGATTCTAAAACCCTCAAAGAAATGTCCGAGACTGCTCAGAAGCTTGAGAAGATGGAGCAAAAAGATATGGAAGACATTGCTAAGAAGCTTCAAGACGCTCAAAGCAATAAGAACTCCAAAGAAAAGACTGAGAAAGACCTTAAAGAAGCTATTAAAAAGCAGGAAAAACTCATCGAGGAGATGAAGGACACTGCTAAAAAGGCTGAAGAGGCTAATAAGAAACTCGAATCTAGCACCTTTGTTAATCGTCTCAAACAAGCAGCTGAAGAAGAAGATAGCATTCACTCTAACTTACTTGGCAACTGGGACCAACTTGGTAGCCGTAACTATTCTCAGCTAGATCCAGAGATTAAAGATCTAGCACAAGCCCTCTACTTACAACAACAGCAAGCATCATCAGATATTCGCTGGATCCAGGAAGACTTGAAATTCTTCCACGCTCGCACTCAAAAAGAACAACATAAGAAGCTAATCGATCAGATGACTGAGGCTAACATCGATGAGGGTATGTCCTTCCTTGAAAGCCGCTTAGAAAACAATCACACTTACGTTTCAGCAGCTAAAGCTAAATACTGGGCTAACCTCTACCGTGAATGGGCTAAAGAGCTCGACGGCGCTAAAGAAGACAAGCCACCAGGTGGCGGCGGCGAAGGTGGCGATCAAAACACAGAAGATCAAGACTTCGAGTTCATGATCAGAGTCATGAAAATGATTCAAAAAGAGCAAGCCATCCGTGCGCGCACTAGAGCACTAGAACAAAGTAGAAGAGACGCCACAAAGCAACTTCCTGCTGCACCAAGAACCAACCCTGGCTTTGAAGGCAATAATTTTCAAACAATCGAATAAGCGAGTAATTAGAACATAAACAACGTATAAACTATGAAAAAGACAATACTTATAACCACATTTACAGCCCTCGCCTGCTGTGCTGTCAACGCTGGAGGTTTGAAAGATGATCTCAAGAAGAACAATAGTAAGACTCCTAAAATTGCTCCTAAAGAAATGCTTAAAAAGCACGCTAAGGATGCTACTAAAGTTGCCGGAGAACAAGACGAACTTTCTGCCGACGTGCAAGATCTTGTTCAGGAACAAACTGATCCTAAAGTAATCGAACTCCTCAACGCAGCTGAAGAGCTCATGGGTGAAGCCACTGAGCTTCTCGAAAACAAGAAAACTGACGGTGGCACTCTCGCTATCGAAACAGAAATCATCGAGAAAATCTACGAAGCAGCTAAGAAAAAACAGTCCAATAGTAGCTGACAAAGCAGCAAAAAAGGCATGGGTTCCATGCTCGAAATGATGAAAGGAATGATGGATAAAAAGCCTGGAGACAAGAAGGGTGATAAGCCTGGAGATCAACCTGGTGAAGGTGGCGAAGGCACAACAGATAAAACCAGCAGTAAGATCGATGGTTCTGCTAACAACACCAAAGAAGAACGCCGAGTCCCTAAAAATCCGTCTGCTGCTAGCAGAACACTTCCTAGAGAAGAACAGAGAGCGATTGATGCCTACAACAAGCAGAAAAAAGCCACAAAAAAGTAGAATACTTTAAAGTCACATTCACATAATGCGAATCAAGAATATCACCAAAACATCTCGTCAATGGAGCACGTGCTTAGCACTTGCCCTAGGTCTGGGTGCCGTGCCATTGCTGCCTAATAATGCCAATGGCCAAAGCATTCCTCGCCGTGGCGTAGATGTCATCCCTAATGAGGTTGAACTAGCCTATAAGAAAGGTCTCAAATATTTAGCTAAATCACAGACCCCAGATGGATCGTTTGGTGGCGGTGGATTTGGTGCTCAGCCAGGACTTGTAGGCGTCTGCGTATTATCATTTCTAGCTCACGGCGAAGACCCTGCTCATGGTCAATATTCAAAGAATATTCAAAAGGGCATCGACTTCCTCATCAAGTCACAGAATAAAACGACAGGTATGATGGGCTCTAGCATGTATAATCATGGATTCGCCACTCTCGCCCTCGCTGAAATCTATGGAATGGTAGAAGACAAACGTGTTGAGTCAGCTCTACAAAAAGCGGTGAACCTCATCGTTTCCTCTCAAGAACGTAACCCAACCAATGCTTGGAGATATGGCCCTGACGACAAGACTGCTGATACAACAGTTGCAGGCTGTCAGATAGTTGCTCTCCTTGCAGCTAGAAACGCTGGTATTCCAGTGGCTGATAAGAACATTGATAAAGCCCTAGCATACATGGCTAGCTGTAGAGCATCTAATGGTGGCTACGGCTACACATCTAAAAACTCTCCACGCACCACACTTACTGCGATTGGTTCCCTTTGCCTTTCATTGGCAAAACAAAAGGATGACAAGGCGTTCCCTGTCATCACGAAGTTCCTGAAAAGCCGATTAGAAGACTCCTCCCATCACTACGTATTCTACCACGAATACTACATGGCTCAGGCTCTTTTCCATGCTGATGAAGAACTATGGAAGATTTGGAATGAAAAGAACACAAAATTAATGACTGCTTCACAGATGCCTGATGGCAGCTGGAACGACAGCCGAATGGGCCAGTCTGGTGCTACTGGATTCGCTCTCCTTTCAATGGCTCTCAACTACAGATTCCTACCAATTTACGAAAAATAGTCATGCAATTATCTTCTTCAACGCTACCTCTCATTCTCACTCTTCTAGCCACTCCCCTCTGTAAATCAGATCAGAAGGATTTCATTAATTTTGAGAATGACGACACGCTACACGGATCATTTCAGGGGCTCACTACCAGTGGAAAAATCATCTGGAAAAGTCCACAGGCTAACAACAATATCGCTTTCTCTACTGATGAACTAAGACAGATCGTCTTTAATAATGGTGAACTTAAAAAGCCATTCACACACACTAGCTACATCACTCTGACAAACCTTGATGTCATCCCAGGCAACATCGCTAAAATGGATGAGGGCTTTGTCACGGTTAAAACTGACTTTGCAGGAGAGATTAAAATCCCTAATGATCAAATTTCGAACATAACATTTCAGCCACTAGGTGACAAAATCCTCTACCGCGGTCCATACTCAGAAGAAGGTTGGACAGCTACACCATTTCAGTCGACCAAGACTGACGACAAGAAGTCTGACGAAGAAAAAAAACAGACTAAAAAGGAAGGATGGACATTCAACAGCTTCACTTGGAAGCATACAGGCACTCCTAGCCTATTGATGAGTAATTTGAAACTCCCAGATAAGTTTCGATTTACTTTTGACATGGATTCACAAAGCAACAGTTATATCAATCTCGTTGTTTTAGCTGACATGAATCCTCCTAAAGAGGAAGAAGCTAAGGATGAAAAAGCTCCTAAAGTGAAAAGAACCAATAGTGCTAGTGTTATAGCTAACGCGATAGGCACAGGTCTCTCTTTCCGTATGACTACTAGTTCAGCCTCACTCCTGTTCTATGGCTTCGATAAAGAAGGCGTAGCATACACTAAGACTCTAACAAATTTGATTCAACACCGTTCATACCAACCCAACTACACACAGAAAAACTTCTATGATGTCCGAGTTGATAAAGCCAATAATTCCGTCTTATTCTATAAATCAAAGGTTCTTATCGGACAATGGGACATTTCGAATATCGCTGACGAACTCAAAGGCGATAAACTAGGCTACTATGTTCAATACAACAACTCAAAGAAGGTGAACAAATTCACTGATATGACTCTAAGCTCTTGGAGTGGAGTCATTGACCCTGCTATCACTTTGGAGAATGACAACAGAGACATCGTTATGCTAGCTAATGGCACAGATAGGTTTTCAGGTAAAACTATTGGCATAAAAGAAAACATCTTAGACCTCAAAGGTCCATTTGCTGAATTAGCTATTCCTACTGATCAGATTCAAACACTTTCCTTTGCTAAGAAAAACCAAGCAGAGCCCGTTACCCCTTCTAGTGGTGATGTTGCGATTAGATTCTATGGATCAGGAAAAATCACTGGGGCTCTCAGTAAAGGACCTGATGGCTCATTCTACCTAGAAAACCCAACGCTCGGCAAACTAAAGATTAGCTTCGACTACATCACATCCATTCAATTTTCAGATCTAGATTACATCTACGAGATCGAGTAACTTAGACAATTCGTCCACTCCTTCATTTAGTAACCACACTTTTTCATCTTCTTTAAAAAAGACACTCATGCGTTCATTCATTACATTTTCAAGCATTATAGCCGCCCTATTTATCGGCGTCACCGCTAGCTCAGCTCAACATAAAGTTACTCTAACAAATGGAGATCAGCTTTCAGGAAAGCTCATCGATAGCGATACTGAGGGGGTGATATTCCTCGAGTATCCAAATTCCAATAAGCCGATCAAACTGCTAGAATCATCTATTCAGAATATAAAGCTTAACAGCAAAAGCGTTCTCGCTGACGGAAAACACAAGGAGCGCATCAAGCTCGTTAATGGTGATGAATTCCCAATAAGTCTTACATCTTTAGATAAAGACACGGTCTCGTTTAAGACTAGTTACGCTGGGAGTCACACTATTCCTAGAGCACAAGTCTCAGGTATTTACTTCAATAACCTTGCTGAAGACCTTCTTTATCAAGGACCAAATAAGCTTACAAATTGGAAGCAGTATGGCGGAAAATGGGAAGTTGTAGAAAATAAACTCACTTCCGTCCAAAGAGGCAAGATTTCTAAAAACATCAATAACTTAACTGAGAACTTCAAGATCGAATTCGTTTCTAGTTGGACAGAGGTTGCTCCAAATATGAGAATTTATTTCTCCACCACTTCTGGAGACATTAACAAGAAACAGGATTGTTACTACATGGAGATCAATGTCAGTGGGCAACGACTTGTCAAAAAAACAAATAATCGACTCACCTTCATTGGCACTAATCTCGTCCAGGCTGATACCTACAAAAATAAATCTGCTAAGTTTGAAATATTTGTAGATCGTCAATCCAACGTAGTCACCCTCTTTATTGATGGTAAAAAAGTCAAAGAATTTAAGGACAAAGACGCGGCACCAAAAGGCTCACAGATCATCTTTGAATGCTCACAACGACATAATGAGAAAATCTCATTTGAAGATATCTCTATCTCAAGCTGGAATGGCATCGCTCCTTCTAATAATAAAAAGAACGCTGAAGCTCTCAAAAAGAATGACCTCATTATGAACACTTCTAGCACTCAGATGGCTGGCTCTATTGATAAGATAGTGCGTTCCAATAATGACCTTCAAGTTCATCTCAACATCCCATTTGCTAAGAAACCTAGTGTCATTTCGAGCTCTAAAATCCAACACATTCTCCTCCAAACAGCAGATAAAGCTGAAGGATTGAAAACGACTAAATTTGGAGCGACTCTATCAATTGGTGGTAAACTATCTTTCAACCAATCCAAAATTGCTGGAGACACCATGACCGTCAGCCATCCCATCATTGGAGAGCTTAACATCCTTCTCTCTTCTCTCCACGAAGTGAAGAGAAATACTGAAAAGTAGAACGGACATCCACATCGAAGATGAAAAAATCAACAAAATGCGAAATCTACAGAACTGACCATCGAGTCAGCGCATTTTGTTTACTATTACTCTGCTTCACACTCCCGCTCCTGCCTCAGCTTGGGAACGCCCAAACTGAACCTACTGCATCGTTACCTAGTTCTGAACATAGTTATCGATTAGTATTCAAAAATGGAGACTCGATGCATGCAAAAAGACTCTCCACGTCTAATAAATCTGACGACTCCATCTCTATCGAATCTAGATATTTGTTAGAAACCGCAGACTTTTCAATATCACAACTCAAGAGCATTGAGTTACAACTCGCAGCACAACCAAATAGCAAATTCTCTCCAGAGCACCTCGCCACTATCACCATTAGCGTAGCTAACCCTAAAGATGAACTTCTGAAGATTACTGAGAGAATAGAAGGTCAAATTATAAAGCTCGATGAAAACTATGTTACTCTCAAAACTCATTTTGCGACTAATCTCACTATCCCAAGAACTGAAATTCAGGATATAGAAATTGAAGACCAAACAGGAATTCTTTTTAAGTCCCCACGTTCAATCGGCAACTGGAGAGTGCATGACCAAGCGAATCCCTCGTGGAAAATTCAGCACCAACAATTCATCAGCACCAAACAACAATGTGAAATCTCTAAAGACATCAAGCTTCCTGACCTCGCACATATTAGCTTTGAAGTGGAACATCAGAAAACACGTAGGTTTTATCTCTACTTCTATGCTGCTCAAAATGCTGATGATGATGAAGAGAAAACGAACTACTACCAATTTGTCACCCAGACTGGAACCCACTTTATTCAGCGTGTCACCAATGGAGTCATCCATCCCTTACAGCGTAAAATAGACAGGAACGCACCTAGGATCCGTAGCTCTCGAAGAAAAAAGCTAAGCTACGATCTCTACCTTGATCGTGAAAATGGTCAATTCCACATCTATATTGATGGTAATTTCTATCGTTCATTTCATGATGAAAATCCACAAACTGCCACATTAGGAACGTCGATTCATCTCGTCTCTAAATCAGCTCCTCACATCATCTCAAATTTCAAAGTCAGAAGCTGGAGTGGAGCCCTAAACATGTCCACGCAGCTGGAACAAGATGACACGGACATCACCCCTAATCAGATCAAGCTTCACAACGGAGATTCAATCACAGGAACCACCAACAGCATTAAAAGTGAAGCCATCATGGTAGAAACTCAATTCGGACTCCTAACAGTCCCACTAAAAGGAGTTTCGAAAATCCATAGCTCTACAGATAAAAAAACTACTCCTCTCAAGTTAACAAACACGCACATCAAAGCTAGCTTCCTAAACGAGGATTTTATCATACTAAAACTCAATAGCATCAAAGGCTATCAACTCAACGCCTCGCATCGAATCTTCGGAGAAAACACATACGATTTGAGAGCATTCTCGAAAATTGAATTTAATCTTCAGTAATCACCACTCTATAACACTTAAAAATTAAAGTCTAACGACTAACTTCACCATAAATCACCATGATAAAATCTATCACAACATCACTCTTACTCTACGCCGCATCACTAGGAAGCATCATGGCTCAAGATGAGCAGCCACTGTCAGCGAAGCTGAACTTCCTCAATGGTGACACGTTCTCAGGACAAATCATAAAATGGGACACAGAAAAAATTCAAATCAAGAGCGCGTTCCTAGTAGACCCAGCTACCTTCCCTACTGCAAATCTCGTCGACGTCATTCTAGAGAGTGACGGCACCCCGATTATCCAAAAAGATGATCCTAATGCGAAAGAGAAGGCTATCACCACCATTAAAATGAATAATCGCTTCAACATGTCTGATGAACATGATGTGATCAAAGGTGAATTTAAGCAGATAGATGATGATTCTGTCACCATCGACACTGCATACGCGGGTCAGCTAAAGATCGATCGAAAGATGATCAACAAACTTTGGATTGAGACTGAGTCAGGTTATATCTACAGTGGCCCAAACAACTTAAAAGAATGGCATAACAACGAGCCTAGCCAAGTATGGAGATACACCAACAACTCCCTTATTGCTGAAGCTACAGCAAGCATTTCAAAAGATGTAAAGCTACCAAATCAAGCTGTGATAAGCATGGATCACGAATGGAAAGGTAATCCCTATTTTTCTACTAAACTCTACTCTAGCGATCATGAGCAGTCTCGTCCTGACTTCCACTACGAATTCGTTGCCCGCTCTGGTAGCCTATATATCCAAAAAGTATTTGAAAATAGAACAACTCGACTCAACACAAAAAACCAACTAGGCAATCGTCCTTTTGGCCGTGGAAGAGTTTTAAATAACGCGAAAAGTGCTCATTACGACATCTATATGGATATCGATAAAGGCATTTTTCATATCTACTTAAATGGCAAGCTCTTTGGAACTTACACGGACCCATCCCCTAAACCTGAAAAATTTGGAACTGCAATACACCTCTTTAACCATAATAATTCTAAATCAAAGATCTCTAAAATAAGAATCAATGCCTGGAACGGAAATGAACCACAAAATGAAGATGACTCAGCTCTAAAGGCTCTCAAAGGTGAAGGTCAAAAAGTGCTACTTCGTAACGGAGACGCTGTGCTCGGTCAGATTGGTGCAATCAAAAATGGCTTCATTGAAGTTGTTACTGAATTTGGCCCACTGAAAATTCCAGTGATAGGTATGAGAACAATTGACCTCTCTGGATCAGAGAAGCACAAACCTAAAAGATATAAGGAAGACATCAAAGCATGGTTCAATGAACAAGAATGGGTCATCCTTAAGCCGATAGAAATTAACGGCAATAAACTCAAAGCTTTCCACCAAGCATTTGGTGAAAAAGAATTTGATCTTAGAGCATTCACACGTATCGACCTTCACGTCAATAATGAGAAGATCAATAGTCTTCGTAAGGTTGAAGAATGGTAATCCTCCTACTTATTACTAACATTAAAAGGCTTAGCTAATATTAAGTTTAGCCTTCAATAAATTCATTTTCATGGTTTAATACATGCATGCAAAATGAAGATAAACCGATTAGCGTAAAGAAACCTAAAACATGGGCTGCAGGTCGCCCAGCGGTGACCTCCTCGATGAAGCAAATCATCTCCACCGCAGGATTGGTGCGTGGAACTAAAGCTCTTCTAGAATTAAATCAGACTGATGGATTCGATTGCCCTAGCTGCGCCTGGCCTGACCCAGATGATCATCGTGCTACTACCGAGTTTTGCGAAAACGGTGCCAAAGCAGTCGCTTCTGAAGCTACTTCTAAAATAGTCGATGAACGATTCTTCCGCTCCCACTCTATCGAACAACTCCAAGCTGAGAGCGACTACTGGCATGACCAACAAGGCCGCCTAACCAGCCCAATGGTGCTCCGTGAAGGCGACACTCATTATCAACCAATCAGCTGGGACGATACGTTCGCATTGATCGCAGATGAACTAAATTCTCTCTCTCACCCTGACGATGCCGCATTTTACACCTCAGGCAGAGCTAGCAATGAAGCAGCATTTCTCTACCAACTTTTCGTCCGTGTATTCGGCACAAATAACCTCCCCGATTGCTCTAACATGTGCCACGAATCCAGCGGCTCTGGACTCGGTGCCTCCATCGGCATCGGTAAAGGCACAGTTTCGCTCGAAGACATCCAGACCTCAGACACCATCATCGTAGTTGGTCAGAACCCCGGCACCAACCACCCTCGCATGTTGGCTGCACTCGAAGACTGTGTGAACCAAGGCGGCAAAGTAATAGCTGTCAATCCACTCATCGAAGCTGGTCTCCTAGCCTTCGCCCATCCTCAGAAAATCTCTGGCATGTTCAACCGTGCCACACCACTCACTTCTCAATATCTGCAAGTCAGAGTCAATGGAGACATGGCTCTCTTCCGAGGCATTGCCAAATCTCTCTTCGAACGTGAAGAGCAAGCTCCGGGAACAATCCTCGATCACACCTTTATTGGCGAACACACTACTCAGGCAGCTGAATATGAAGCCGCCGTCGAAGCTACTTCTTGGCAGCAGATCATCGATGACTCAGGCATACCTCGTGAAGAAATCGAGAAGCTTACTGACACCATTCTAGACCGAAATCAAAAACTCATCACCTGCTGGGCAATGGGAGTCACTCAGCAGAAAAACGCAGTCGACACCATCCGTGAAATCGTCAACGTCCACCTACTCATCGGTGCAATCGGCCGTGACGGAGCTGGACTCTGCCCAGTCCGAGGCCACTCCAATGTCCAAGGCGACCGCACCATGGGAATCTTCGAGAAACTCCCTGAATGGTTCCACCTATCTCTAGAAAAACACTTCAGATTCGAATCCCCACGTAAACATGGATACGACGTAGTGGAAGCGATCCATGCCATGCACTCTGGCGATCTTAAAGTCTTCATCGCTCTCGGCGGAAATTTCCTCCAAGCTGCACCAGACACCGACTATACCGCTGAGGCTCTGAGAAAGACTAATCTCACCTGTCACATCGCTACCAAGCTCAACCGCTCTCACCTCGTCACCGGAAAAACTGGCCTCATCCTCCCCTGTCTAGGGCGCTCAGACCGCGATACTCAGGCATCTGGCGACCAATTCGTCACCTGCGAAAATTCCATGGGAGTCGTCCACAAATCGAAAGGCAAACTAACACCAAACTCGGATCTCATGATGTCAGAGCCTATGATTATTGCTCGCATGGCAGAAGCAACCCTCGGTGATACCGATACCATTAAATGGACAGAGCTAGGCGATGACTATGATCGCATTCGTGACCACATCGCTGCCGTCATCCCAGGATTCGAAGACTTCAACCATCGTGTCAGTGAGCCGGGAGGATTCTACTTACCCAATGCACCGAAACAACGCATTTGGAGCACCGATACCCAAAAAGCTAATTTCAACCCAGCTGCACTTAGTATCTTCAACGTCGCCCCTGGCCACCTAGCCCTACAGACACTACGCAGCCACGATCAGTATAACACCACCATCTACGGCCTAGATGATCGCTACCGTGGCATAGGAAATAACCGCATGATCGTCTTCCTCAACCCTGACGACATGAAAGACCGAGGTATCAAACCACTCCAGCCACTGCGTATCACCAGCCATTTCCAAGGCGAACTCAGACATGCGGATAATTTCAAAGCCATCCCATACGACATGCCGAGAGGAGCAGCTGCAGCCTACTTCCCAGAGGCAAATGGACTAGTTCCGATCAACTCTACAGCCGATATCTCAAACACACCGACCAGTAAAGGCATCGAAATCTCACTCGAAATCCTCTAATTACTAAACACATGCTCTCCGTAATTATTGTAGCAGCTGGCTCTAGCAGAAGAATGGGCTTTGATAAGCTCATGGCTCCGCTAAATGGCAAACCAGTCCTCCATCACACTCTCACAGCACTACTCACCGCTGCAGAAGTAGGTGAAGTCATCCTCGTCAGCACTCAGGAACGCTACGATGAACTCAACATCAGCAACCCAAATCTCAAGCTCGTCTCAGGCGGTTCAGAGCGTCACGACTCAGTCGCTAACGGAATAGCTGCCATATCAGCTGACAGTAGCTACATTGCAGTCCACGACGGAGCACGACCACTCATCACTCACGAACAGATCACCAATGTGCTAAACTCTGCCAAGCAACATGGAGCAGCCACATCAGCCAGAAAAATCACTGAGACCGTCAAACGCTCGAACGATCAGCAATTCGCCATCGAATCCGTCAGCCGAGAAAACCTCTGGCTCATGGAAACCCCACAAATCTTCAAAGCCGACCTCCTGCGCAAAGCCTATCAGCACGTCAAAGACTCCAGTGCTCTAGTCACAGACGAAGTCTCCGCTCTAGAACTCATCGGCATCCCCACCTTCCTAGCAGAAAACGCCACCCCAAACCCAAAGATCACCTTCCCCCACGATCTAGTAATCTTAGAAGAATCCTAACAGCCTCTACCCGCACTCCAAAGGAGTCACATCTACAACAAAAGGCTGAAAACCTAACAAATACTCCAGCCCAGGCTGCAGCGAAGTAAGCCCTGGGTTTATGATTTAGTAAGACACAAAGGCCTGAAAGGCTGACACATGCTCACTCCACCTCCGAACACCTCTAAAGACTAACGGTATTTATCAAACTCAGACTGAGCATCGTCACCTTGCTTCTCTAGTTTTTCCATACTCTCGTCAGCTTGTTGCTCAGCATTCTCTACTCGTTTCTCAAACCAGAGCTTGTTCATTTCACCTAACTTCTCTTCTTGTAAATCATAAAAGAGTTCATCGTAATCGATCGGCTTCACGTCTTGCTCCCACTCCGAGTCATACTCCACATCAGGTCCAGCTCCTACATTCAACTCAATTGAATCAGACTTAAACAAATCAAACTGATTGACCACAAAAATAGCAACAATCGCTCCCAAAAAGGATCCAATCAGTAAATACCATAACACGTTAAACGCCTTCATCGTTAGAGTATAAGCAGATTATTTACTTACTTTCCAATACAAAACGCACCGAAGATAGCATCAAAGATTTCCTCAGTATCTACTCGGCCAGCCACCTCACCGATCGCTTCCACTGCATCTCTGAGATCCAGCGCAGAGAACTCAGCCCCAACTCCTATTTCTAAACTTTCTCTAGCTGCCACCAATGCCACTCGACCTCGCTTCAGACATTCTTGATGTCGAGCATTGATCGCCACCGCGTGACCACCCCAAGCATTTTCACTCAGCATTAGCGTATCTGCGATCACTTCCCCCAGTGTCTCCAGACCACCCTCACTACTACACGAAATCTTCACTCCGTCAGCTCCTGACCACTTGTCACTCACACCGAGATCATTCTTGTTGATCACGAGAATATGTGAACGCTTCCCGATCATTTCATCAGTCAAAAGTCTCTCACTAGCCTTCGATCCATCCACCACTTCGATGATGAGATCAGCCAACTCGATCTGCTTCTCCGAGCGCTCGATTCCCTTCATCTCGATCACATCCTCTGAACTTCTCACACCAGCTGTATCAATAAGCCTCAGCGGGATACCCTGTATATTCACGACTTCTTCCACAGTATCTCTAGTAGTGCCTTCTATGTCACTGACGATCGCTCGCTCGTAACCCAGTAGTCCATTTAGTAAGCTAGATTTACCCACATTAGGCTCCCCACAGATCACAGTGCGCACACCCTCTCTGAGGATACGTCCCTGCTCTGCAGTCGCTAACATTTTGTCAATTCCTGCCAAAACTTCGTCGATACGTTTCAGCATCGCTGCACCAGTATCTGGATCAATATCTTCATCTGGAAAATCAATAAATGCCTCCACATGAGCCACCACTCCGATCAACATTTCACGCAAATCTTCACTCTGGTCACCTAGTTTACCCTGCATCTGCTCATGCGCAGCTCGCATCGCTAGATCAGTCTGGGCAGAAATGAGATCCATGATCCCCTCAGCCTGTGTCAGATCCATCTTGCCATTCTCGAACGCTCTTCGGCTAAATTCACCCGGCTCTGCACTACGAGCACCACAGTCTAAGATCCGCTCCAGCACTCTCCTAGTCACCAGAACACCACCATGACAAGCCAGCTCCACCACATCTTCACCAGTGAAGCTTCGTGGATTCTTAAATACCGTCGCCAGCACCTCATCGATCACTACATCATCCGCAGTGACCACCTTACAAAGTGTAGCATAACGCTCCGCCGAATTCTCGATCCCAAGCTTACATCGCAGCAGCTTGCCACAGATCTCCACAGCCTCTGGTCCAGAGACTCGAATCAACGAAACAGCCCCTACTCCAGGAGCAGAAGCGATAGCAGCGACAGTAGAATTCATTTATATTTAAAACGTAAAATTAAACAGATCCTTTTGACGATAAGACACCCTTAAGAACACTCAAACAGCGATCATTCTCTTTTTCAGTGCCTATCGAGATCCTCACCCAGTCTGGCAGTTTATAGCCACGCATCGCTCTCACAATGACTCCCTGCTTCAGCATTTCTGCGAAAACATAGTCGCCACCACGCACATTCACGAGGATGAAATTCGCCACACTCGGCACATATTCGAGTCCCATTTCTTGGAACGCCACTTCGTAAAACGCCAAGCCTTTCGCATTGTTTTCCACCGTAGCATTGACGTGATCCACGTCATCTAGAGATGCCAGAGCAGCACGTTGAGCCACCTCATTCGTATTAAATGGCTGTCTCGCCTTCTGTAAAATATTCACCACCTGAGGAGAACCGAGTCCGTATCCGATGCGCAACCCAGCCAGACCATACGCCTTACTAAATGTTCTCAGAACGATCACATTTCTCCCCTCCCTCACATACTTAAGAGTGTCAGGAGCATTAGTCAGAAATTCATGATATGCCTCATCGAACACAACAACTACGTGATCTGGCACCTTAGCCATGAATCGATCAATCGTCTCTTCATCCACTATCGTCCCAGTCGGGTTATTCGGATTCGCAATAAATAGTAAACGAGTCTCATCAGTCACAGCTGCAGCCATCGCATCGAGATCATGCACAAAATTCGGATCTGGCACCTCCACATAGTTAGCCCCGAACAATGTCGCCATCAGTTTATAAACTACAAAAGCGTGCTCAGCCGCAATCAGCGCAGCATTCTTATTCAAGAAACTATGGCAAAGCAACTCAATGATCTCATTAGAACCATTACCGAGAATCACATTCTCAAAATTCAGATCATTCTTAGCTGCCAGCGCAGTGCGTAGCTTATAGCCACCACCATCTGGGTAAATGTGCATCTGCTCAGCTGCTCCACGGATCGCATCCAGAGCCATCGGCGCAGGGCCTAATGGATTCTCATTCGATGCCACCTTAACTATACTAGCTGGATCTAAGCCCAACTCGCGTGCAGTTTCTTCAATCGGCTTCCCTGGCTCATAAGCCACCAAGTCACAAACAAAGTTGTTCGCAAAATTCTCAATCGTCATGCCGCAAACACTAGCCACAAAGCCCACTTAGGCAAGACCCAATATCAGAAACACACTGGAATTACAGCCTAGTTTTTCAGTAGAAATCACGTCAATCCATCACAACCCAAAAATTATTCACTTCTAGTTTGCCCAAGTAACAAAAATCGTTACAGTTGGTCTAACATGTCAGACACCGTTCAACCTGATCTTCGTTTTAACGATTTCGTCCTACTTCAAGCCCAGAATGCTGGGCTCTTCCTCGGCCAGCTCCCACACCCAACTACTGGGCAAAAGTCGGTCAATCTTCAAGCTGCTAAGAGCGTTATCGATTCTCTAGAAATGCTAAAAGTCAAAACTGCTGGCAACCTTACCCAGCCAGAGCAGAACCTACTTAATAAAGCGATTGAGAATCTCCAGCACCTCTACACAGAAGCTGAAGACTTAGGCTAGCCACTCAATCTCAAATTATAAATCACAAATCTCAAATCACCACACTATGAATCAACCATTTTTCATCCTCGGCCCATGCGGTCTTGAAAGCGAAGAGTTTGCCTGGGATATGGCTAGAGCGATCAAAGAAATCGCTGATAGACTCGATATCAAATACTACTTTAAAGCATCCTACGATAAAGCAAACCGCACATCTGGCGACGCCTTCCGTGGACCTGGCGTCAAAGAAGGATGCCGTATCCTAGGAGAAATATCTCGTGAACTCGGCGTCCCAGTGACTACCGATATTCACAACGCACAAGATGCAGAGATCGCCGCAGAAAACATCGATCTCCTACAGATCCCTGCCTTCCTCTGCCGTCAGACCGACCTCATTGAGGCCTGCGCCAAGACTGGACGCACCGTCAACGTTAAGAAAGGTCAATTCCTCGCACCTTGGGACACAGTGAACATCGCTAAAAAGCTCCAAGACTTCAACTGCGAAGACTTCTACATCACCGAGCGTGGAACTACATTCGGCTACAACAACCTCGTAACCGACATGCGCTCACTCTACTGGATGCGCCAAGAAGGCATCCGTGTCATCTTCGACGCCACTCACTCTGTGCAGCGACCTGGCGGACTAGGCGGCTCTACTGGTGGTGATGGCGAACTAGCTCCAGTTTTAGCCAGAGCAGCAGTCGCTACTGGTGTCGACGGCGTCTTCATGGAGACTCACTCTAACCCAGCTGAAGCGCTTTCTGATGGACCAAACCAGATCCCACTCACAGAGATCGAATCAGTCCTCAAATCACTTATCCGCGTCCACGCTGCGGCACATCAAGCTTAATCTAATCATGCTCAAACTCATCACCGGTCTCAGTCTATGCACTCTGCCTCTATTGGCCGATGATGATACGAGCGATCCAGCCAAAGACGACAAGAAAGCACATAGCGTCCTCCCTGTCTTAAGAGTATTGCCAGCAGGCAGTATTCTTAAAGACGTTAGCATCCCACGCTATAATCCTGACTACACCCCCGCCTCTATCCTCATTGCCAAGCAGCTTAAAATTGTCAGCAAACAACAAATCATAGGTTCTAAAGTAGAGATCACTCTGTTCGACGAATTCGGCAATGCTACGGTCAATACTAAACTGAATTCCGTAGACTACAATCAAAGCAAAGGCCTACTCCAGAGTAATGAAAGTTTACTCTTCTCAGCCGACACCTTCCAGATCAGCAGCCAGGGCGTTGTGCTCGACTGGGACAACCAACGTGGTTTTTTCCTAGGCAAAAACCAAACCATGTTCTACCTTAAAGAATCTGTTTCAATGAAAGATACCACAAAAAATTCTCAAACTGAGGCGCTAGACATAGTGACTAAAAAGAAAGCTAGCAAATCTCAGGCCGCATTAGCTGCCGCAGCTGCTGCGTCACTAGCCAGCACCCCTACTATCCTCAGCGCAGAAGACCTGGCATATTATGACCGCCTAGCTCAGCCATCTACTGCCCACATCCAGCAGATTCATACTCAAACTTCAGCTGAAATTTCTAAATCAAAAGAAGCCGCAACAAAAGCAGATGAGGCAAAGGCATCACTCACTAAGATGATCGGCGTCATTCCAGCCCCCAAAGCGAATCAAGCTGATCCAGGTGAACTGAAGCCAATCGAAGGTAAAGCCAATCTCTCAATCAAAAGCGATGGTGTAATGTTCTTCGATGCCAACAAAGGCATCATGGTATTTTCCGACAACGTGACACTCACCCACCCTAAATACACATTCACTTGTGAAGGCGAACTCAAGGTAATCCTTAAAAAGAAACCAAAGCCAGCTGACGACAAAAGCAAAGATCCTAAAAAAATAAACAAGCCCAACGAACGCTTTGGAGACATCAGCCAAATCATTGCTACTAAAAATGTTCTATTAAAAAGCGTAGATAACAAAGGCAACCCGATCGTGGCGAGGGCAGGAAGACTTATTTACAATCACACAACTGGTGCTATCGTGTTACAAGGTCTTAATTCACGTATCACGACAGTCGATAAACAAATCAAGATTACAAAAAAAGATGGTAACATCACCATCGATAAAGATTACCACGTAAGTGGAAAAGGAACTCAGTTAGACTTCAACGTCGAGGACCTCAAGAACAACGCAAGATAAAATTTCAATGGCAACAAAGGCTCCCTTAGCTAACCAAAAATCTAAAATAGAATCCGCTGCAGTTTCCTCTGTAAGCGCAGCAGCAGACGCATCTATTCTAGCTGGACAAGACACTCCCTCACGTCGCAAAGCCACTAAATTCCTACTCCTCTCTCACGACCTCAGAAAAGTCTATGGTGGCAGAGCAGTAGTAGATGAAGTTAGCATCCGTGTCGGACAAGGCGAAATCGTAGGTCTACTAGGACCTAACGGAGCAGGAAAAACCACTACCTTCTACATGATAGCAGGTCTAGTGCCCCCTAACTCCGGAGTCGTAAGCTTCTCTGGTAACCAAATCACCGAACTGCCAATGCACAAACGAGCTCGCCTCGGTATGGGCTACCTCCCCCAAGAAGAATCAATTTTCCGCAAGCTCACAGTTAGAGATAACCTTCTAGCTGTGCTTGAAACTCAGAAGCAATACAACAAGAAGCAACGTCTCGAAAGAGCCGACCAGCTCATGGAACGTTTCCGCATCACAAAACTTCGTGATTCAGAAGCACTCACCCTCTCTGGTGGTGAAAAACGCCGCCTTAGTATCGCCCGCTGTCTCTGCACCGACCCTAAACTTCTCATGCTTGACGAACCATTCGCTGGCGTTGACCCGAAAGCGGTCGAAGACATCCACCGCATCGTCACCGAGCTCAGAGACGACGATGGACTCTCCATTCTCATCACAGATCACCACGTCCGCGAAACACTCAAGATCGTCGACCACGCCTACGTCATGGACGATGGCAAAGTCATCATCGAAGGCTCCGCCGATGAAATAGCCAACGATCCACTTGCCAGAAAGCATTATCTAGGCGAAGACTTCACACTCTAACATTTCAACCTAACAACACCTAACAACCAACAACAATTTCAAGTAAAAAAACGAAAGTCACCAACAAACAAAGGCTTCATCAACAAAGCCCAATGACTAATGACCATTGACCAATGACTTTTTCGAAGAAAACAATCTCAGCCTCACTGGATGGGCCAGTGGAGAGCGATACATAAAACACAAAAGAAAGGAAATATAATGCAAACAAGCAATGCAAACCCCCAAGTAACGATAACAGTAAGACATGAATCTGTAACTGACTCGATACGTGACTTCGTGCAGAAGAAAATCGGGACACTCCACTTGGATTACCCGAAGATCATCGAAGCACGAGCTATCCTCGACGTTCAGAAGAATAGACACATCGCTGAAATCATACTTTTCTGCGCTAACCACATCACCATCGATGCCTCCACTGAAGGCAAGGATATGTATGCAGCGATAGATGAAACTATTTCCAAGATCGCCCGCAGAATGCGCAAGCACAAGACTCGTCTACTCAAGCGCAACAAGATCAAGCCTGAGCAGAGCATCAAGCATCTCGATGAAAAAGTCTTTGCTGCTAACATCCTCGACACTCACCTCGATGAGTCAAATGTAGATCCAGAGCCGATGATCGTTCATCGCGAGAGCCAGACTCTCAAGACCCTCAATAAAGAGGACGCTATTCTAGAGCTAGAGCTCACAGACCGCCCATTCCTCGCGTTCACTAATGCTCGTAGAAATGTGCTGCAGATCATCTATAGACGATCAGATGGCGACTACGCAATCATTCAACCGTAGGCGCTCCAAAGCATCTAACGATTCTAACAATAGAATCTAACATTCATGGCATTTTAGCTGATAACTTCTAAAGTATATCACTAAAATGCCATCTTTTTTTAGTTCCCTGTCTTTCCTTAAACTGATAAGAATTTAGTAAGCATTATTCCCACCTCCTAAAACACAACTCTAACAAACACACCAATATGCGCTGGCAAGATAGAAGAAAAAGCTCGAACGTAGAAGACCGCAGAGGAGAATCCGTCCCACAAGGTCGCAGCAGAGGCATGGGCGTAGCTGGTGGATTAGGTATTGGTAAAGTCCTGTTTTCACTCTTTTCACGAGGAAGCGCTAAAACAAAAATGTTCCTCGTCATCGGCGTCATCATCGCCATGTTCGTGTTTAAATTCAACCCACTCTCTCTTTTGGGAATGGGAAGCCCTACTAATAACCAAAATGCTAGCTCTGCTAATACCGAGCAACGTGGGCGTTCTGCACCGAATGATGAACACCAAGCGTTCATCAAAGCCGTTCTTGGAGCTAATGAAGATGTCTGGAAAAAAGAATTCACTAAAGCCTATGGAGTCCGCTACAAACCAGCTCGATGCATTATCTATAGCCAGAGAACTCGACTCGGTGATGGAAACATGGCCGATGCAGGTATGGGGCCATTCTATTACCCAGCAGACAGCACCATCTATCTCGACCCTACTTTTTTCACGGAAATGGAAACAAGATTCGGAGCCGATGGAGACTTTGCCAGAGCCTACGTTATTGCTCATGAGTTCGGCCACCATCTACAGCATCTACTTGGACGCACCACTAACCTTCACAAGATGCATGGAAAAGTAAAAAAAACAGATTACAACAAAGCCTCTGTTAGACTAGAACTCCATGCTGACTTCCTCGCTGGAGTTTTCGCCCATCACGACGAGAAAAACTTCAATTCACTAGAACGTGGAGATATCCAAGAAGCGATGAAAGCAGCCAAAGCAATCGGAGATGACCGTTTACAAAAACAAGCAGGAGGCAGAGTCCAACCTGACCACTTTACCCATGGCACCTCCGAGCAACGTGCCCGCTGGTTCATGGCTGGTTACCGTTCCGGCAGGCCACGTGATGGAGAACGCATCTACACGATGGATTACTATGATCTCTAATAGCTAACTGCGCCCGTGTAGCTAGTTAAACACATCGATTTTTCTACTTCTATTCTAAACACTCAGTGGAAAAATCGTCCCTACAACCTCTAGAATCAAAGCCATACTTTCAGCTTCATTTTCTCGTAGTCATCTTAGCATGCACGGCGATACTTGGGAAACTGATAGACCTCCCCGCTGCCACACTCGTCTTCTGGCGCACCCTCATTGCAGGAGCTGTTCTCTTCATTTACCTCTACGCCAAAGTTGCAAATAGAGCCTCCTTGTTTAGCTCTCCATTTAGAAACAAAGCCATACTCACCGGCATCATTCTCGGCGCTCACTGGATCACGTTTTTTGGAGCCATTAAACTCTCTAACATTTCTATCTGTCTCTGTGGTATGGCCACTACATCACTCTTCACTGCCACTATAGAAGCCATTTCAGAGAAAAGAAAACCCTACAGTCATGAGATCATTCTTAGCTTGCTCATCGTCCCAGCTATCATCTTCATCATAGGTGTAGAGCCACTCCATCTACTCGGGATGCTCTGCGCACTAGCCTCAGCTGCCCTCGCAGCAACCTTCACTGTCATCAATAAAAGCATCGTCCGTCAAGGAGCCAACCCAGCCACTATGACATTCCACGAAATGATAGGAGCCTCCACCACCTGCCTCATTTTTATACTCTACTCCACTGGTCAGATAAGCTCCAGCATACTCCCTAACTCCTCCGACTGGTTCTGGCTCATCATCCTAGCCACCTTCTGCACAGTCTACGCCTTCACTCTTCACATCAAACTCCTTAAATGCTTCAGCGCCTATGAAACCAACTTAGCCATCAACTTCGAGCCCGTCTATGGCATCATCCTAGCGGCCTTTCTGTTCTCTGAACACAAACACCTCAACCCCCTAGTCTTCCTAGGAGCCTTCATCATCATAGCTGTCAACCTGCTCAACCCTGCTTTCGCCAGAAAGTCTGAACGTAGAAAAATGCCTTCGGCATAGTTTTATGTGTTATGTTTTATGTGTTAGTCTCCACTAAATCCATCAACCCAAGTTTCATCGTGCACAAAAATTCTGTTCAATTCTGTAAATTCTGTCCAAAAAATCAACACCCTACACCTCTCTAAAACAAACCTCTTGACGTGTTCTGAAAAACAGTGTTCAATTAAACCTATGAGCAAAGGACTGACAACGAGACAACAAGAAGTTTACGATTATTTAAAAAATGAAGCACGAATCACAGGCATCATGCCCTCCACTCGTGAAATCCAGCATCACTTCGGATTCGCCAGCCAGACCGCAGCCATGAATCACCTCCGTGCTCTGGAGAAAAAGCAAGTTATCCAACGTGTCCCAGGTAAAGCCAGAGCAGTTGTCTTCCCTGAAGAACTCGACCGTGAAGAAATTATCGACATCCCAATCTATGGCAGCATCGCCGCAGGCATGGGAGAAGACCAAGAACAAAATAAAGAAGGCTGCATCTCCATCGATATCTGTAGCCTAGGCCTCAAGCACAACGCCCGCACCTTCGCTCTCAAAGTTAGAGGTGAATCCATGGTCGACGCCCACATCTGTGATGGCGACACCGTCGTCCTAGAATTCCGTGAACCACGTAAAAACGACATCGTAGCCGCACTAATCGACGGTGAAACAACACTCAAACGCTACGTCATGGAAAAAGGCAAACCTTTCCTCAGAGCCGAAAACGAACTCTACCCAGACCTAATCCCAGCCAGAGAACTAATCATCCAAGGCGTCCTAGTAGGCCTAGTAAGAAGCGCCGCCTAGGCACTCGACTAGAGTCGAATTAGTGAATTAGTGAATTAGTGAATTGGTTACCAGTTACTGTTACATAATGTAAGACATGCTCTTCCAGCATCCATTATACACAATATAGATAACAAAATGGAATCATCTCAGTTCATATCCTACGCTCACCAGGAGTTAGCTCGTAAGCGTATCATCAAATACGCCTCTCAGTATAAAGATGTAAATATGGCAAAACTGATCGGAGCAGATGAAGATCATTTTCCGTTCATAGTCGATGACGGATCTACAGTCTCAGTCTGCTTTTGGAATCCATACTCGGGGATCATGATGCACTTAGATGAAGATCAAGTCAGAGAACACGCTACATTAGAATACCTTCGAGAGCATACCTATCCTATATTCAGTAGCTTCAAGGCCGCAGAAAATCATTCAGCGAAACGAGAATGGCCCCGTAAAAATCAACTCACAGAATAAGAGATAATTTACGACTAACAGCTGCTTAGCTTACAAAGTAAAAGCTAGTCCCCATCACTCTAAATTTCATGAGGATTCGTCGAAAAAGTTTCATCATGCTGGTTCCGCATAACTCAGCGCCTTCCACTAGCGGAGCAAGCCCCGCAACTGCAGTGATGGTTCAAAAGCTCCATCGTCCACCCACAAGACACAGCCCAGAAGATCACAACCCAAGCAAAATTCTGTTAATCCTGCCAAATTCTGAAATTCTGTATAAAAAGTGAATCCTCAAAAAACTCTACTCCTCAGCCAACAACTTCGCTAAATCTTCCAAGCTGATCAGCTTCTCCAGAATAGCCTCTCGACCAATCGTCTTAAGATCCATCGCTGGAATAGCGTTAGTCAGATCTATCTTACCGGAACGGATTCTCCTCAACGCAGACAAATGAGCTCCACAGCCAAGTCTCTGACCGATATCGTGAACATAGGTGCGAACATAAAAACCCTTAGAACTCTCCACAGTGAAATCAACTTCTGGTAACTCAGTGCGGTGAATCTGATAGCTCTCCACTCTCACAGGACGCGGATCTCTCTCCACTACTTTCCCCTGTCTAGCTAACTTATACAGACGGACCCCATCCTTCTTAACTGCTGAAACCATTGGTGGGATTTGCTCAAAAGCCCCAACATACTCCTTAAAGACATCATCCACTTCCTGATCAGAAAATGCGGGCACCTCCTTTTCTTCGATAGGATCACCTTCAGCATCTTGTGAGTCTGTCACGATCCCTAGCTTCATCGTCCCATCATAGACCTTAACATTTGCCATCAGTAGATCCTGCAGCTTGGTCGCTTTATTGATCAGCAAGACCAGCACACCAGTAGCCATAGGATCTAGCGTCCCAGCGTGACCAATTTTCCTAATCTTCAGTGCTCCACGAGCGATCGCTACCACATCATGCGATGTCATATCCTGCGCTTTATCGATTACTAAAACTCCACTCGGCAAGCTATCTGCGTCTTCTTTTTGTCTTCTACCCATCTGTTTATTTTAATCTGTTAGTTACTTCTGCGATCACCTTTGCACGAGCATCAGCGATTGGTCCTTCCATACGAATCCCTGCCGCCTTGGCATGTCCGCCACCACCGAATACTTGCGCAACTTCACAGGCATCAAGCGAATCCACTCCTGAGCGAACACTCACTCGGATCGATTCATCAGCTAGCTCCTCAAAATACAGCGCCACTGTGACACCATCGATACTGCGGATCATATTAATCAGATCTTCACTATCGTCTGGCTTAAGATCCAGCTCATGCTTCACGCTTAGAAGTAACTGCCAATCTGCAATTCTACCACAGTCTGACATTTCGAGTGTATTAAGCAGTGAACGAATCAATGCAATCCTGCGGAATGGATGACTATCATAAGTCAGTTCATTAATCTTACCCACATCCACACCTCGGCGCACGAGATCCGCAGCCATTTCGTATGTGGCAGCAGTCGTCCCACTGTATTTAAACGATCCTGTATCAGTCGAAACTGCCACATAGATCGAGTCACGAGACTCAGCAGTGAATGGCATATCTTCCTGCGTCAAAAGATCATAAAGGATTTGCCCAGTCGCTGGTGAGACAGAGTCAATGTGATTCAAATCGCCGTAGCCTGGATTTGACTTGTGATGGTCGATATTAATCCATGTCTTAGCATTGGCAGCCATTTTGAGAGCATTTTCGCCGAGTCGTGGCTTATTGGCACAGTCCACTGCAATAGCTACATCAACATCTAGCACAACATCACTAGGAGTATTCACTCTATCAGCACTTGGTAAAAATGCCAAACTATCAGGCACTCCGTCCTCATTGATCATCGTTACTTTCTTACCCATCGCCTCAAGCGCACTACCTAGCGCTATCGTAGATCCGATCGCATCACCATCAGGGCGAACATGGCTCAAAATCACAAACGAGTCATTGGCTTTCAGCGCCTCCGCTATCTCTCCTAAAGAATTCATAAACGCATCGTCTAACACCATCGCTAAAAGGCAAGTTTTTTGCATGGCTTAACCCAGTATTATCACTCCCACACCTCCACTCACCTCGGTAGATTAAATTATCAGCCCTATTAAATAAGCCTGCTAATTGATTGCTATTTCTAAATCAACTCCTTAGCATCTGAACACACATGCAGCACCTAGAGACTATTACTTTTCCTCATGATATCAGTGAGTTTTCAGACATTATCGATGTCCGTTCACCCGAGGAATATGAACTCGACCACATCCCTGGTTCGATCAATCTCCCGGTCCTAGATGATCTCGAACGCAAAGAAGTAGGCACGATCTATAAGGATAATCCCTTTGAAGCCAGGCGACTAGGAGCAGGATATGTTTCTGCCAATGCAGCAAAACACCTACAAACCATCTTAGCTGATAAACCTCCTGAGTATAGACCTCTCCTCTACTGCTGGAGAGGTGGTATGCGTTCACGCTCATTCACCATGATCCTAAAATCAATCGGCTGGAAAGCACATCTGATCCGTGGTGGATACAGGACATTTCGCCAACACGTAGTGGCTGAAATCGATGAATTTTTCAACAGTGAATCACTCAATCTCCAAGTCCTCTCAGGGCTCACTGGTGTAGGGAAAACACGATTACTCAAAGCCATAGAAGCTGAAGGTGGACAAATCATCGACCTCGAAGGACTAGCCAATCACAAAGGATCACTCCTAGGTGAATCACCAACTAGCGGCCAACCACTACAAAAGAAATTCGAAACCCTATTGTGGCATCACACTTCTCAGCTAGATCTCAACAAACCAATTTTCATCGAAGCCGAGAGCAACAGAATCGGTAATGTTCATTGTCCTCCAGCTCTATGGAAAGCTTTAAATGGTGCTCGCGTAGTAAATGTTAACCTACCTACTAAGGAACGCATCAAACTACTCCGCGAAGATTACCCACATTTTCAAGATAGCCCTGATGAGCTTCGCAAGTTACTCGAGGTGCTAGTTAGACTACGCGGCAATGAAACTGTCGATCAATGGAAAGCGCAAGTTGATGCTAGAGAATGGGATGCATTCGTCGAATCCATCTTAATCAACCACTATGATCTGTGCTACAGAAAACCTGGTCATGAGAAATCCAACTACCAAGAAGTGACTGCCAATATTGAAGTAAAGGATGCTAGCCCTAGCAGTTATAGAGAAACGGCTAAGCAGATATTGTCCTCATCTTATTAATGGGGCGGTAATTTCATTATTTGGTTGCAGTTTTTCACAGCATGACCCACAAGTCACCTCGTGATCACCGAAAATTTAACAGAGAGTTCTGAAAAGCCTACAACTAAGGCAGATGTTTACAGTAACCCGAAAGAATGGCGTAAAATAGTAGTGAAATACCAAAAACCTTGCCTTAAAAAGGCAGCATTTCAAATCGCTAATACATTGATCCCTCTTTTACTTTGCTGGATCGGGATGGCTTACACTTATGAGAAATCATTTTGGCTCACATTACCACTTATTCTCATCGCTGGAGGACTAGTCATTCGCACCTTCATTATCTTTCACGACTGTGGTCACCAGTCATTCTTTAAATCCCGTAAAGCCAATGACATCCTCGGATATATCACCGGCATACTCACCTTCACACCCTACAGGTTTTGGCACTGGGAGCACGGTGTTCACCACTCTACCGCTGGAAATTTAGACCACAGAGAAGAAGGCGATGTCTGGACAATGACTGTCGAGGAATATGAAGCATCCTCTAAAGGAATAAAATTCGCTTACCGACTCGTTCGTAGCCCATTCATACTCTTCACCATTGGACCTATGTTCTTATTTTTAATCTGGCAGAGATTCTCTGTAAAGAGAGCAAAGATGCGTGACCGCCGCTCAGTATGGTGGACGAATCTCGGCGTAGCTGGCATGGTAGCACTTGGCTGCTGGTTACTAGGATGGCAAAAATATGTAGTTCTTCAGCTCTGCATTAGCGCTATCGCCACTACAGCGGGCGTCTGGATGTTCTATGTCCAACACCAGTTTGAGGACGTTTATTGGTCACGGAAAAAGGACTGGAACTTCGCCGCAGCGGCACTCGAAGGAAGCTCATACTACAAGCTCCCTAAGATCCTCCAGTGGTTCACTGGCAACATCGGTTTCCACCACATCCACCACCTCAGCTCACGTATACCTAACTACATGCTAGAAGAATGCCATAATGCAGAACCTCTTTTCCAAGAAGTCCCCTGCCTCACCATCGGCAAAAGCCTTGCATGTGCGAAGCTAAGACTACTCGATGAAGAGAACAACCGACTAGTCGGATTCAAGTATCTGAAAGAGTATCGCAAAAACAACTCTACGAGTGCTGCCTAAGCAGACAATCGAACCAGTTTCTAATGGTTCAAAATTATTAACAATTCAACTTCACAGGATTAGCTATTCATGCTAATTTTTGCTCAGAAATTCACTATGGCTAATTTAAATCTAACGCTCAAAGTCTGGCGCCAAGCAAACGCAAAGGACAAAGGAAAGATCGAAACCTACGATGCAAAATCAATCCCTCAGGAAGCATCGTTCCTAGAAATGCTCGACATCGTAAATGAGCGTATCATCGAAGACGGCAATGACCCAATCCACTTTGACCACGACTGTCGTGAAGGCATCTGTGGTATGTGCTCACTCACGATCAACGGTGTCCCTCACAGCAAAGAAACTGGTATCACTACTTGCCAGCTTCACATGCGTAAATTCAACGATGGTGAGACTATCTGGATTGAACCATTCAGAGCGAAAGCATTCCCAGTCGTAAAAGACCTCGTTGTCGATCGTCAAGCATTTGACCGCATCATGGCTTCAGGTGGTTTCATCGATGTCCGCACTGGCTCAGCTCCAGACGCGAACTCAATGCCTGTCGACAAGAAGATTGCTGACGAAGTATTTGACGCAGCAGCTTGTATCGGTTGTGGTGCATGTGTGGCAGCTTGTAAGAACGGTAGCGCTATGCTCTTCGTTTCTGCTAAAGCAGCTCACCTCAATAAGCTTCCACAGGGTAAACCTGAGAAGAACAAGCGCACACTTTCAATGGTTAGACAAATGGATTCCGAAGGCTTCGGTAACTGCACTAACCAATACGAATGTGAAGCAGTCTGTCCTAAAGAGATCAGCGCTGACAACATCGCTAAACTCAACCGTGACTTCGCTATCGCAGCAGCTAAAGAAGCACTCGTATAAATATATTTTCAGAAACTAAGATAGAAATATCTAGTTTCGTGTAATTTATCTACCACCAGCTAAGTAATTAGCTGGTGGTTTTATTTTTTACACAAATAACAAAAACGATACCGCTAAGCATTTAGCACTAATACAACACTTTTCAGACAATCTAAAATTTTATGACTCATTCAGTAATCAAATCATTCTGCTTCACTCTCGCTCTGGGGTCCACAGCTCTCTCTAAAACGGAGATGCTCATGCCTGTGACTCCCACAGTCTCACCAGATGGTAAAACAATCGTCTTCTCATGGGAAGACGATCTCTGGATGAAGTCCACTGACCCAGCTGATAAGTCAGACGCAGTCCGCCTCACTATTCACCCAGCTAGAGAGCTGAACCCGACCTTCTCACCTGACGGGAAAACAATCTACTACAACTCTAATAAAGAAGGTAGCTTCCAGGTCTGGTCAATGCTCGCCGATTCTTCTGGTCAACCTAAGCAAATCACATTTAGCTCAAACTCAAACCTGATCGAAGACATCAGCAATGATGGATCAGAAGTCCTTTACCGATCAGTCAGAGACTTTCCTGGCAGAATCCCTTACCGCCTCTACACTCAGAAACTAGGTGAAAAAGTCCCTGAACAACTCGTCTTCAATGCCCATGGAAAAGACGGCAAGCTATCTCCTGACGGCAGCAAGATCTTATTCACAAGAGAGGGTGTGAACCCATACCGTAAAGGATATAAAGGCACACAGGCTTCACAAATCTGGCTTTACGACAAAACGAACGATTCATTTAGTGAACCAGTAAAGGACGACATGGGATGTCGCAGCCCAATCTTCATGAGGGATGGATCAGGTTTCTACTATGTATCAGGCAAAAGCGGAAACTTCAACCTCTGGAAGCATGAGTTCAATGGATCTAAGAACACTCAAATCACAGAATACAAAGAAAACTCAGTCATGTTCCCAGAGCTTTCACATGATGGCTCAACTCTGATTTTCAGAAAGCTATTCAGTTTCTATAAATACGACACAGCTACTGGAAAAATTGATCAAATCAAGCTGCATCATAATCTTGATATCAATAGTAAAGACAAACAGGATTACACCATTAAAAGAACAAGCGACGCTGACTTTTCACCTTCTGGTCTAGAAATCGTCTTCGCTAGCAATGGCGACCTCTATGCCATGGATACCGTCCTCAGAGAGCCTAAGCGTTTGACTTATAGCAAAGCATACGAGTCTAACACATTCTTTGGAGACAAAGGAAAAGCGGTTTACCACCTCTTCGATGACGGAGTCAAAACCTCCATCAATACTCTTACTAAAAAGGATAAGTCGCAGTTTTGGTGGAATGCTACCGATCTAATTTCTACCACCCTCATTAGCTCTGAGAGCACCATCAGCTCCTTCACTCCTAGTCCAGATGGCAAGAAGATAGCTTACACTACCGATGATGGAAAACTCTACAGCTTTAATTTAAAGTCAAAAGTAAGCCAGCTCATCGCAAGCTCATGGAGCACACCTAGCTTCGATTGGTCACCAGACTCTAAATGGATCACCTATTCACTTCAGGACAACAACTTCAACAGCGATATCTTCCTAGCTCCGCTCGATGGATCAGTAGCCCCAGTCAATATTACAAAGCACCCAGACAACGAATTTGCACCAGCCTTTTCGCCTGACGGAAAGAAAATCGCATTCATGGGCAGACGACGCGGCACTAGCTACGACCTCTACTATGTAGACCTCACACCATCAGGATCTGAGAAAACTTCTCGTGAAAAGAAGCTTGAGGCAGCTAAGAAGGTGATGAAAAAAGACCCAATCTATAACACACCTGCAGCCAAGCTGAAAAAAGCTATCAACAAGCTAGCACCTAAAAAGACTCCGAAAACAGAGCCTAAAAAAGCTGATCCTAAAAAAGCACCTGCTAAGCCGGATCCAGCCAAACCTGCGCCAGCTAAACCTGTGCAGCCGAAGCCAGAAGCTGAGAAGAAAGAACTGAAGAAGGTAGAAAAGAAAGAAGTGAAAACAAGTCTTTCTGAGTCTAATTACGATCTCGACGACATCCAAAAACGCATAGTGAGACTCCCTATGAAGGGTGTCACTCCTACTCGATACTTCTGGAAGCATGACTCTGGATCAATTCTAGTGCATAGCTCATCCTTTGGTAAAGCTACCTACGCTCTCAATATAACAAGCAAGAAAGCAGCCAAATATATTGAGACATCAGGTTCACCAATTCGTATTGAAAAAAATGGCACTATCTATTGGCTAACAGATGGAGTTCCAGCTGTCGTCAAAGGTGGTAGATCGACCAAATACACATTTTCAGCTCAATCTGAATTCTCCACAAGCAACTACAATAGACACATCTTCCGAGTGATCTGGAGAACAATGAGAGACGGCTTCTATGATGAGCACCTAAATGGTAAAAACTGGGATGCAATTCTCGCTAGATATGAAGATGCTGCAGCTCAGACAAAGAGCCCAGAATCATTCGACCGTATTGTGTCAATGCTTCTCGGTGAACTCAACGCCTCGCACACTGGATACACCAATAATAAGAAATCACTCTGGCAGAAAAAAGTTCCATGGTCAGAAGAGATGAGACACCTAGGCCTCAAATATGCTCAAAAAGTAGACGGTTGGCATGTAAATCAAGTCCTCCCTACTGGACCTACCGATAAAGAAGTCAGCCGAGTAAAAGTCGGTGAAATCATCACAGCCATCAACGGAGTTGCTGTTAATGACACAACTATCGAATACGATGTGCTTTGGGGTCAACTTAAGGACAACATCAAACTAAAGGTAAAAGGAATCGATGGCAAAGAACGCACCGTAACTATCATCGGCATCACCTATCGTATGGCATCTGCACTCATCGCTGAAGCTGTGATCGAAGACAGAAAAGAACAGGTCGAAAAACTCAGTAATGGCAAACTAGGATACATTCATATTTCTAGAATGATGTGGGATGAATTCGAAAAGTTTGAACAACACCTCTACGAGAATGGTGCAGGTAAAGACGGTATCGTGATCGATGTTAGAGACAACGGTGGCGGATTCACCACTGACCACCTTCTCACAGCGCTCACTCAGCCTCGTCACGCATACACCATCCCTAGAAACGGTGGTCGTGGATATCCTCAAGACAGATTCGTTTACGCTACATGGGACAAGCCGATCATCGTGCTCTGTAACCAAAACTCATTCTCAAATGCAGAGATCTTCGCCCATGCAATCCGTTCACTGGATCGCGGTCAGATCGTAGGTGTAGCAACAGCAGGTGGCGTCATTTCAGCAGGACAGTCCAGCATACTCACAGCAGGTAAACTCCGTATGCCATTCCGCGGATGGTTCGTCATTGGTTCAGGTGAAGACATGGAACTCAACGGCGCAGAACCACACCACACTCTCTGGCCCCAGCCGGGTGAGATGACTGCTGGCATCGACAAGCAAATCCAGAAAGCTGTCGAAGTCCTCACTCAAGAAGTCAAAGAAGAAAACAGCAAGAAAAAGCAACTCCCACCTATCTACCATAATAGGAAGTAAGCTGTTAGAGCAGTCGACTCATTATCAAACTCAAAAAAATCCTGCTGGTAAATTCACCAGCAGGATTTTTAGTTTTTAAGATTTGTAGTCTAAAAGTAGAGATTACTTAAACGAGCGAGATTTAATAAACTCGATCCAGTCATTCTGAAATGCCTCTACACTCTCGAAGCCGAAAATCTTAGCAAACTCAGCTGGCTCAGGGATCTCATTTGATGAATTAACAAGTCTCACAAGAGTAGCGTAGTTAGCGATGCGCTTTTGCGAGCTCTGAATGTAGTAAGAGAGTGAATACATTGTCACTAGCTTCTCAGGATCTAACTCAGAAGCATCCTTGATATTGAGAATTCTTACTAGATCAGGCTTCACCTCACCTTTTTTCACAAGCTTTTGCAGAGTCTTAGCCCATGAGGTTCCGTCTTTAAATCCTGATTTAGAGCTAATATCATCTGCGTATTCTTTAGACAACAAATGAGTCTCAGTCTTCTTAGTTAGTTTGATTTCCTTGTAGTATGAATGTCCAGTAGAGAGAGCGAAATACCCCTGACCTTCAACTTTTGTGACACCATCAGATTGCAGAACGAATAGGTCTCCACAGATTACATGAGTTTGGTATGAGTTAAAATCCTTACGGAAGTCTTTCTTGTCTTTCACCTGGAACACGATCGCATTGCTCTTAAGCTTGAACTCCTCTTTCTCCTTTTCTGGTGTGATAATACTAGGTGCCCCTACACGATCCCAAGTAGCTTTTACGTTGTTAGCGTGATCGGCATGACCAGCTTTGTTTAGCGCTACTACCTGATAGGTTCCTATAGCTTGGTAGAGAGCTTTATCATTAGGAATGAGGATAAGTTTCTTAGTAGTGCCCCAGTTTTTGCGGAACTCATAGTGCTGAGACGCCATACCATGCCAACATGCCTCAGCAGTCTCAGCTAGTCCGTGTGGCTTAACGCCTCTAGTCACTCCTAAGAGATAATGTTCAGTTTCCCAGAGCGTAAATACTGCATCTGATGAGCCATCGAAGCTCATCGTCTGCTCTAGTTTCTTGATAAAGTCTTTAGGTTTTTTATACACATGCTCAGGCACAGACGGATCCCCCTTGAATATTAGATCACCCTTCGCACCCGCTACCTCGATAAGGTATTGTCTATCTGCTATGCTTAAGGTCGAGGCTTTAAGTTTGATTTCCTTAGGAGCCTTAGTAGTGAGCTTTACTTCACCATTCTCATAGCTGACGAACTGAGCTTCGATACTGGTTCCCTTAAGAGATGTCCAGATACGAAAATCCGCAGCGTGTGAAAATAGTGATGTAGCAATAAGTGCTAGTAGAGTGGTTTTTAGTGGTTTCATAATGAGGAGTAGATATAGATTTATTAAATTATTAATATATTTTTACAGGCAATTAAATAGAGAGCCAAAACTCCCCTGTCGAGGTGATAGTTCATTTCTTTATACATAGGTAAATTGGCTAAATTAGTAAGCTAATAATTCTGATAAACCCCATTCCACTTTTCAACTTGTCGGATTAGAGCGCCCCCTGTTAAACTGACCAGCTTCATCATCTAGACTGATAAAACAATGGCTGAATCTAATTCTATTTCTGACACTAAAAAAAACTACTGGGCATTTATCTCTTACCGTCATGCTGACAACAAGGAACAGGATAGAGAATGGGCGTCATGGCTTCACCGTGAAATCGAGCAATATGAAGTTCCAGCTGAGTTAATCGGAACCACGAACGAACGAGGCATTGTAATCCCCGAACGTATCTACCCTGTATTCCGTGACGAAGAATCACTACCAGCAGATGCCAGCCTAGCTGATTCTATCGGCGCAGCGCTCGACATGTCAGAATTTCTAGTCGTGCTCTGTTCTCCGCAAGCTGTGGAGAGTCTCTATGTAGCTCAAGAGATCGATCAATTCAAAAATACAAACAAGTCTAATTACATTATTACAGGTATCATCTCTGGTGAACCCGGTCACCCTACAGATGAATGCTTCCCCACCCCTCTTCGAGATCTTAAATCAGCTGAAGGAAAGTTAATCGAACCCATAGCGGCCGACTTCAGACTCCCCAATGGATCAGAGGGCTTCACCTCATCCGAGGCATATCGGAAACATCTACTCAACCAAAAGCTCCCCACCAAGCAAGCTAAACGCAAAGCCGAAGCCTATGATGAACGCCTCCAGCTAATGAAACTAAAGATCATTGCTGGCATCCTAGGCGTCCCACTAGAAACCCTCCGAAATCGAGACAAAGCCTATCAACTAGCCAAAGCAAAAAAACGCCAACGCTTTCTAACTGGAGTCATCGCTACCGTATCAGTTCTAGCCATTTTAGCATTCATAGCAGGATTTATCGCTCTTCAACAAAAACAACAAGCGGATCTAAATGCAACAGAAGCAAGTTTACAGAAATCCGTAGCTGAAGATAAGACGGAAGAGGCCAAAAAACAGAAAAGACAAGCTGACAAGAATGCTGATGAAGCGGAGAATCAACGAGATCTAGCAATCGCGGCTAAATCTGAACTCAATGAAAAAAATAAGACTCTGGACCTTACACTAGAGACAACTCTTCGGTTTCTTCCTAGAGCTGGAGTTTGCACGAGTCTCTACAGTAGTATCGCCTACCAGAAATTCGTTGATGAAGCTAACTATCCTAGAGAAACGATTACTCACACATTAGAAGAATGTAATATACTTGCTTCTGCATTAATCTCTCGAAACACCAGCAAACTCGATTCATTAAACAATGATGAAACCTATGTTCCAACATATAATCAATTGTCCGCAATCAACTACACGAAAGATCTAACAGCGATAGAGGCTACATTAGTGACGCTAAAACTGACTATTACTAAAGACCCAACAACAGGAATACTAGACAATCTCGAAACTCAACTAAACGACGAAGAGACTAAGCAAATTGCGGCAATATTGGACACAATACATTATCGCCTCGCTGATCCGAATTTACCCGATCTAAAAACCTCTGAAATCAAAGATAACAGGAAGTGGAGATTTCTTATTCTCTACCAGCTGGCTCACCTTCTTCATGACTGGCCAGAGACTGATATTGGAAGCACCATCGAGCAATATTATTTGATACATGGAAACTTAGATATCATTAACGAGCTACCAAACAACTACTGCAAAATCATCGTCTATGAGCAACTCTTCCTCCATCTACTAGTCTCTGAACATGGCAATGGCTAAAACAAAACTAGTTCATGCCTACAAAATACTCACCGATAAATAGCTAGCATATAAAGAAAGAAAAATGTTCGTGCCAAGTTAGGATTGATTCGCTTTACTACATTCATGCGTAATCTCAAGGACGGCATCCGCTCACTGGTAAAGATCGATTTCTATGGCCATGTTCATAAGTATTTTCGAGGCACTGACGCGGACAAGCGTGCAGAGAATGAAGCCTATGTATTAAAGGTGCTCGAAGAAAGAAACTGCCCCAATGTGCCCAGATTACTCGAATACACCGCTGAGGAAAACTACATCGTTACCACCAACTGCGGAAGTCCCACTCCTAACATTACTAGGAAGAAATCCGATTATCTCTATGCACAACTAAAGGAAAATTACGGAGTAATTCACGATGACCCAGAGCCTCGAAATATCACCTACGATGAAAATATGGGTGAATTCTGCATTATAGATTTCGAACTAGCCACTGTCATCCAAGACTTCAAAGCATAGACCTCTATCCTACTTATGTCTGCAAATTTTCAATGGTCCGCCGCTTCAGTATCAGGTTCTAAAAAACCTGAGAACGATGACTCATGGGTCGTTTTTTCAGCCGGAATGAATGGCTGTGATGTCCTATCTGAACAAGGTGATTTTTCTCTCTCAGAAAAGGATATCATCTTTGCTGTATCAGACGGAATGGGCGGAGGAAACGCTGGCTACCTAGCGTCCAGCCTCATACTAGAGCATATCAGCTCACTCATCCCAAAGACCTTCAAAGCAGCAGCGCAAGGATTCAACCCAGACTACCTAGAACAACTCGTGCTCCAACTCGAAAAAGTGCATGAGAAGATCAACGCAGTCGGAGCTGGTGAAGAAAACTACAAAGGCATGGGCGCCACACTCACCCTCGCTTGGTTCACACCTGAAAACCTCTACGTAGCCCACATCGGAGACTCCAGACTCTATCTTCACCGCGATGGCGAAACGACTCAGATTTCAGAAGACCACACCTTCGCCTGGAAAAAATTCCAGCGGGGCGAGCTCTCCGAGTATAAATTCCGCCATCACCCAAGAAAGTCTGCCCTCTACGAAGTCATCGGCGGAGGCCACCGCAACATTCACCCTATGGTCGCAGCCATCCCCTACCAGTCAGGCGATAAATTCATGCTCTGCTCAGACGGCGTCATCGATGGACTCTGGGAAAAGCACATCCATGCTGCCTTCCTAGAAAACCCAGCTCCAGAAGCGCTCCAAAAAGCCCTCCTTACCAGAGCCCTAGAAAACGACGGCCTAGACGACACCACACTGATTACCATTAGTGTCGCCTTAAACGATGAAGTTTGAAGGTAGATTGTAGAAGTTCCTGCATGCAACGAGTAAGTTTATAGTCATAGGGACTAACTTGCCTTAAATACAACATTCGTGAAGACTCGTGCATATCCAAGGTTCAAAAATCCATTAACCAAACCCCATCGTGCACAAAAATTATGTGAATTCTGTTAATTCTGTCAAAAAAACTACCCACTAAAAACCCCTCTAAATCTCCCCTAGCCCCACACCTTTACAATTTACACTATTTAGACTCTTTACGCTTGGAAAAGCTAAGATTCCTCCCTACTAACGGTCTCAGCAACCTATCACTATGCGTAGTCTTCTCATTTTACTCAAAAAAGAGCTCAAACAGTATTTTTTCACTCCATTTGGATGGATTGTTCTGACGATAATCATCCTCCTACAAGGATTCTCTGTCTCAGCAGTCCTCGAGGCTTATGAGTCAAAGCCAGTAGGCACAAACATGCTACTCGACAGCTTCTCAGCTGGTGGAGTTTTCTACATCTACTTCCTGTTCCTGTTTCCACTGCTCACTATGAAGCTCTTTTCAGAAGAAGAGCGCAGTGGCACTATGGAAACCCTGATGACAGCTCCCATCCGCACTTGGCAGGTCGTTTTTTCTAAATACATTGCTGCTCTTAGTTTCTATTGCTTTCTCTGGTTACCTCTCATCTTGCATATCAAGATTTTCACCTGGGTCACAGGCACCCCTGCTCCAGCATCTCAAGAACATTTCATCGGAGTCTTCTGTATACTCTTCCTAATCGGCACTTTTTTCATCGCCATTGGCTGCCTCGCATCAGCGATCACATCTAGCCAGATCATTGCTGCTATTCTAACTTTTGGTATGATCCTCGCTCACGTCTTTGTAGGATTCATCCCTAGTATGATGGGCGAATCTTTCAGAATCGCGGCAGGTGCCCAATTTTTCCACTACATCGCTGCGCACGAGCACCTCAGTAGCTTTGGTATTGGATTACTCGACTCCCGAGCCTTTGTTTACTACCTTTCTATGGCGGCATTCACCCTGCTAGTCACCCACCACGTCGTCGATTACAGACGTTGGAAGAACTAATTTATCTTCTCATTCTTCACTGAAATGACCACTCAAGATTCACCATCTACTCATACAGAGAATAGCGACCAAAACACGGTCGCTGAATCATCTGCATCGGCTAATAAGCCGCCAAAGCCACGTAAAATAGGCAAAATCGCAAGGATTAACCGACTCGGAATTGGTTTTGTGATCATGCTTCAGATATTACTCGCTCTCGCTAGTGTTGTCCTACTCAACTACCTCACAGCTCCGCATCATATTCGTAAAGACCTCACGGAGAGTAGCACATTCACTGTATCAGAATACACCGATGCATTTTTGAAAAGCGACCTCATCCAGAAACATGATGGCGAAATAAAAATCATCGCTCTGCTAAAGCGTAACTCACCGCACAAACAACGAGTCCGCGGTATCCTAGAAGAGTATAGCCGACGAGCACCAGGAATCATCGATATTGAAATTGTAGATTATATCAAAGAAGCAAACCGCTTCAACGAACTCTCATCAATCTACGGTAAAAACTTCTACGAAGAGACTATTTTAATCGATGCCAGAACCGATGCTGAACGAGAAAAGTCCAGCCAAACGATGAGTGATTCTACCCAGCCTAAAGGAACGCCTGCTCCATTAGTTGGACAAGCCGGACAAGATCAGCCAATCAATCCATTACTGAAAATCCGTCAATTCCCCCTACAGCTACTTTATAAAACCTCAGAAGACGGCAAACGCATTTCTGGCTGGGAAGATGAGAAACACATCACTTCTTATCTACTCAGCGCAGTCGAAGGGATTAGTAGAAAGTTCTACCTCATCACTGATAAAAGCCAAGTCGATGAAGTAGGTAGTGGCACTCCTGCTTGGAGTGCATTCCAGCAACACCTAGACTCACAAAACATTCAGCTAGAAGCCTTCCAAATCTCATCTGGAAAACCACTCCCCGCTGACGCTGAAGGTCTAGCCATCATCGGACTCGACAGTGACTTCGACCGCAACGAAATCAAAATTTTACAAGAATACTGGGATCGTAACAGTTCAGCAATATTCATCACCATCAATCCTGATGCCAAGCTCACGAATATCCGAAGATTTATGAAATCCTACGGAATAGCAGTAGAAAAAGACCGTGTGATCACCACCTCAAATGGACGCATGCTTACCAAAGCTAGAGGTAATTTCGTCAAAGGTTCAGACATCACTAAAGGATTTGGTAATAAAGCCACACAGTTAGACGGCCCATCCAGATCGATCAGTATCGTTGATGTGAACACCCTTTCTTCTAAAAACATCAGCGTCTTCTCAGTCCTCCATGCATCACCAGGCTGGTGGGGTGAAGTGAACTACAATCAACCGAATCCAAAGTTCACTCCAGGAAAAGATCATGGCACAGCTCCAAACGCTGTGATTCATAGACCACTAGTCCTATCCGCTGCAGTCGTTCGTGGCCGTGAAGACTTAGACCGCACTAAGCATCTCACCTCTAAAATGATCGTCATTGGTAACACTCAATTCCTCAAACCCAGCAACACTAGAAGTGAACTCACTCACTTTATTAATTCCTCTATTAATTGGCTAGCTGGCAGAGAGAAACTCGTGGGAACTATCGGAAGCAAACCAGTCTATCAACAAAAACTGACAATCAAAAAAGACGATAAAGACCAGATCGATCTCATTGTTATCCTCATCATTCCTTCCATAGGACTCGCTATCACATTACTCGTCTGGTTTAACCGCAAATCGTAAATTTCTCTACTGCTACTCACATGCGCATTCTGACCACCATGTTCCTGATCATGACCACTACACTTCTCGTAGTTTGGTTCATTTTCGATGTGATTGAGAGTAATCATAAAGCATCACAAGAGCATTATGAGATCAAGCCGAATGACTCCACACTATACACAGACGAGGACATCACAGGTGCTACTCAGATCACTCTGACTAATAGTAATAACATTCCTCATCGCTTCAGCATTAACCCATATGATCGTCGGACGTATTGCTCTGAACCCTATAAAGATAGAACAGATCCATACTTTATCGGACCAATAGACGTATTTACCACCAGCTCTATCATTGTTGATTCTATCCCTCTCACCGAGCTCGAACTCAAGGAATACGGTTTCGATAAAGACTGGGTCGAAGTGAAATTTAACAATACTGAAGGAAAAAATCTGGTTACTTATAAAATCGGAATGTCGTCAACATGGCACAAACGAGTTATCCACGTTGATGAAAAGATGCAGAAGATAGTCAATGATTCTCCCACCGTTTTCGTTCTCAAGGAAAACGCAATTGATGACAATGTCCTCTATCTAGTCACAGATCCTACCTTAAAAATTCATAAGCTCTTTGCTAATAACTTTGAAGGCTTCAGAGATCACCACCCTTTCGCCCTTAATATTAATCACCTAGAACAGCTCCGAATCAAACGTGCTAACAGTGAAATTGTCATCGATAAATCCACACCCACTACTCCCTGGAGAATCAGTAAGCCACTAGACCTCGCTACAGACAATAAAAGTATTGAGTCGCTGTTTGTCGGCATTTCTAAACTCACTGCAGTGAAGCTCCATCCTCTAGGATCCATCACCCTGCCAGAAGAATCGAAAGATAAACTCATCATTGGCACCAGAAACAGAGGCTCTGATGAGGAGACTGTGCTGACTATTTACCCCACTGAAAGCAACGCAAAGACAGCGTATGCAACCATCAGTGATCGTCCGAACGTCATCTTCGAATTACCGACCCAGCCAACAGCTGAAGGCCTGAGCTCACTAGCCTCTATCCCATCTAGTATCAATGAAATACGTGAGCGCAACATGCTCACGATTAATCGAAAAAACATCAGTAAAATCATCATCCGACCAGAGTTCAATCAAACTATTCTCATAGGCAGACACTCTCAGAGAGATAAATACAAACTCTACAAGTCTGATAATACAGTTCACAACATTAATGAACTTAACCTTCAAAACCTAATAGCATCAATCTCTATCCTACCAGTCAAAGCATTCACTTCAGATGCGGCAACAGACTTAGCTGTCTATGGGTTTGAAAACCCTATCCTCACTATCGACATTAGGCCATTCGTCGGTCCTCCACAGAGACTCATATTCTCACGTAAGGATGGTAAAATCTATGCCAACAAGTTCCGCTCATCAGTAGTCTGGGAAGTAGATCCTATTGCCTTCGAAAGCATAGTAGTTAAAGAATACGAGTGGAAAGACAACACAATTTGGCAACTACTCATCAACGACATCACAGGCTTCAGTATCCAAAAACAAGGCCAAGAAAAGGTCACTGTGAACTACGATTACCTAGGAGACACATTCACTGCTACTCATGGTCAGAAAGATGTCTCAACTCAACTCAGCCCCATCCAGGCTAAATACTTCCTAAACAACTGTCACTACATCGCAGCAAGAAAACGTCTTGGACCAAAGCATGCGCTAGCACAAAAAGCATTAGAAAGTCCGACTCTATCAGCGACCATCAATTCAGCCATATTCAACAACGACGGCCTCATGATGGATGAGAAGAAGAAATCCATCATCCACTTTGCTAAGCCATCCATCACAATGACCAACCCACCCTTCTATTATGCCAAAGTAGAAGGACAAAGTGACTACCTCATTGTCTCACCTATCATTTATAACTACTTCGCTCTCGATCTCTTTAGCGATGAGTAAAACATCCTTCCAAGCAATCTAATGTTAGATATTTCTCACATCCGCTCACAGTTCCCTATTCTGCAACAGTCAGTCAATGGAACCCCCATCGTCTACCTCGATAACGCGGCGACAACCCATAATCCACAAGCTGTCATCGATGCTTCGACTCGCTATTACACGGAGTTGAATTCTAACATCCACCGTGGCGTCCACTATCTCTCAAGAGCTGCCACAGAAGCTCACGAAGCAGCGAGAACCACCATAGCTAAACACCTCAACGCAGCTCACGATCACGAAGTCATCTTCACCTCAGGCACTACCGATGGCATCAACCTCGTAGCAAACTGCCTCAGTCGCTCAGGTAAAGTCCAAGCCGGCGACCGCATCCTCATCTCTGGGCTTGAGCACCATTCTAACATCGTCCCATGGCAGTTTCTCTGCCAAGACACAGGCGCCGAGCTAGACATCATCCCTATCACCGACTCAGGCGAATGGGATCTAACAGCACTCGACTCACTCATCACAGAACGCACAAAAGTCGTCGCAGTCAGCCACATCTCAAATGCTTTAGGAACCATCAATCCTATCGAACAAGTCATCAAAAAAGCCAAATCTGTAGGCGCTATCACACTCATCGATGGAGCTCAATCCGCAGCGCATTGTCCGATAAATGTGCAGACTTTGGGAGCAGACTTCTACGCCTTCTCTGGTCACAAATGCTACTCCACCACAGGCACAGGCATCCTCTGGGGACGTGAAGACATTCTCAACGAACTCCCACCTTACCGTGGCGGTGGCGAAATGATCAAGCGTGTCACATTTGAGAACACCACCTTTAACGAGCTTCCATTCAAATTCGAAGCAGGCACACCAAACATCGAAGGCGGAATCGCTCTAGCAGCCGCATTTGATTGGATCAACGCCACTGGTCTAGATGCCATCACAGCGCATGAAGATCACCTTCTTAAAATCGCTACCGACGAGATTTCTCAGATCGACAATATCAACATCTACGGAACATCAGCCAATAAAGCGGCAGTTCTATCATTCAATATCGACGGAATCCATCACTACGACCTCGGCACACTCATGGATCAGATGGGCGTCGCAGTCCGCACCGGCCACCACTGCTGCCAGCCACTCATGCAGAGATTCGGCATCACCGGCACTGTCAGAGCCTCATTCGCCGCTTATAATTCTGAGCAAGAAGTCGAGGCACTAATCAAAGCGATTAAAAAATCAGCAATGATGTTAGGCTAATACTAAGTAGAACTCAAACCCCATGAATACCCCTATCTACAAACTCATCTTACTTCCTATAGTAGCACTACTCATGTGTTTTACTTCCTGTTCTAAAAAACATGAACCTAAGGACAAAGAAGCCTATTACTTCACTTCTGGTAATGCACCAGAAGACACTAAGTTTTTTGTAAACGGAAACCCTACTAACAGGGGCAACGCTATCTCACTGTTCCTAATTGAAGGTGAAAACGAAATAGATTATCAAAGTGAGTTCAAGGACGAAGGCTACTGGATGCGTATCGTGAAAACCAAAAATCTATTCAGTAATGATTTCGAGGTAATCATCGATGAAGAAAAAGATGAAGCCGAAGCAAAGAAATCATCCACAGCTACATTCAAAATTGATCAATGGTGGCGTTGGGCATGGCAGGATTGTGACACGATCACTGAAATCACTGACAAAGATAAAGAAGAGATCTTAGGTCTTTTTGATACAATGTGCAGTGCAGCAAATGACTTTGAGAATAACAAAGAATTCCTAACAAATCATCCAGACATCTTGCTATGGACCGAGCATTCATTTTTCACAGAAAGAACAGAAAAAATGTTTAAGCAAGTAATCGCCAACCTTCCAGCTCGAAGTGAACTTGTAGAAACTAAAGCACCTCGTGAAGAAATAGAGTTTATTGTAGGCAAACAAATCATTCTGCTTCTCCCAACCAAAAGCGCTAAACTCTACGATCTAAGCGCTCCACCTAAAGAGAATAAAGAGGATGAAAATGGCGTTACTTGGACTTACTCACTAGGCTTTAATGAGATGTTTTTCGCTAAGAAAGACGGTAAATGGAAAATGATGTTACCAGTCAATTAGCCACCACTAGGCCTTGTAGTATTATATTCTCATTGCATCCTCAACATTTCTTAACTAAAGTCAGATTTGTCACACCTAACTGATCTAGGCTCAGACAAATTTTAAATCCTTACTTTTCAAACCTACCGTGATCCACTCCACAGCTATCATCTCAGACTCTGCCAGCATTGGCGAAAATGTCAGCATCGGTCCATACTGTGTTATTAACGAAGAAGTCACTATTGGCGACAACTGCGTTCTTAAATCTCACGTAGTCATTGATGGTCACACCACTATTGGTAAGGACAATATTTTCTTCCCATTTGCAGCGATCGGACAGCTCACTCAGGATCTTAAATACAAGAATGAGCCGACCTATCTCATCATTGGTGATCGCAATACTTTCCGAGAAAACTGCACCATCCACCGTTCTACTCAGCCAGACACACCGACCACTATCGGAGATGATAACCTCTTCCTCTGCTACTCACACGTAGCTCACGACTGCGTTATCGGTAATCACTGTATATTCTCTAACAACGCCGCTCTAGCTGGCCACGTCCAAGTCGAAGATCATGTCATCGTTTCAGGACTCTCAGGTGTGCATCAGTTCTGCCGAGTCGGAGCTCACTCTATCATCGGAGGATTTACTAAGGTCGTCAAAGACGTCCCTCCATTCACCATTGCAGATGGAAACCCTGCTGTCATCCGTGGGGTAAACCAGATCGGTCTCCAACGCCGTGGCTTTGCAAATGAAGATGTCTCTTTCTTACGCCGTGCCTACAAGCGTGTCTTCTTGAAAAAAGAACGTAATCTCTCCGAAGTGATGGCCGAGCTAAAAGAAGCTGACTGCGCTACTAACGAGCATGTTCAGCATCTCATCAGCTTCATTGAAGCCAGTGAGCGTGGCATCACTCGATAGTCGCTACTTTTACTCAATTAGTGCTTTGCCTGTGAGTCAGATTCTCTATTCTGACCACCTATGAAATTCCGAACCCAGCGTTTTCTATTAACCGCTTCAGCACTGTTCACGGCTGCCCTTGTGCCTCAAGCGCAGGCTCAGTTAGCACCTCCTATCCAACCCACTAATCCTGCTGTTTCTAAACTTTCAGCGATCTATCAGTCTGTCGTCCGCATCGAGGTAGCTACCCAAGTCCCAGACTATAAGGCTCCGTGGAACTCTGGACGCTACAGCGGAGGCACTGGCACAGGATTCCTTATCGGTAAAAATAGATTTCTCACCAATGCTCACGTCGTCTCTGATAGCAAACAAGTCGTCATTACCATGCACGGCTCAGCGAGAAAACACCTTGCCAGAGTCATCCACATCGCACACGACTGTGATCTAGCTATTCTCGAAGTCGACGACTTCAGCTCCTTTGAAAAACTCCCTTATCTACAAGTAGGCAAGGTCCCAAAACTAGAAACTCAAGTCCGCGTAATTGGCTACCCAGTTGGTGGCGATCGCATCTCAGTAACTAGAGGAGTCGTCTCCAGAATCGACTTCCGCCCCTATTCACACAGCCGAGCCGACCAACACCTCGTCGTTCAGATAGATGCTGCGATTAACCCAGGAAACTCTGGTGGCCCAGTGCTACAAGATGGAAAAGTCGTAGGCGTAGCCTTCCAAGGGCTCACCTCTGCCGACAACACAGGCTACATGATCCCTACCCCAGTTATCTCACGATTCCTTAAAGACATCGAAGATGGAAAATACGATCACTACGTCTCACTCGGTATCTCCGAATTTCCAATTTTCAACCCAGCCATGCGCAAGGTCTACAATCTCTCAGAAGATGATCCTGGCGTCCTCATCGCTAGAGTCATGAAAGATACTCCCTGTGATGGCATTCTAAAAGTAGGCGACGTCCTCACTGCTCTGGATGGTCAGCCAGTCGATAGCTCAGGTAGTATCGAGATAGATGGTGAACGAGTCGACATGAATGAAATCGTGGAGCGCAAGTTCGCCGGCGACAAAGTCAAACTCGACTTCACTAGAGATGGTAAAGCCATGTCCTCCGAAGTAACGCTAAAGCCATTCCCTGCGGCCCAGATTTTCTCAGTCCAGTATGATAAACGCCCACGCTACACCATCCAAGGCGGCCTAGTATTCCAGCCACTCAGCCTCAATCTCTACTCCGCTCTAGGGATTAGTAATCCTAGAGTCAGACGATTATTCTCTAAATACACCTCAGAAAATATCTACAAAACGAGGAAGGACATCGTCATTCTAACAAAGGTCTTTAATGATCCAGTCAACAGAGAGCTTGCCGGCTATACTGGCAATGCTGTCCAGAGTGTCAACGGCACCAAGGTCACCAGTATTGAACAACTACACTCATTACTAAACCCAGAAGAAACCCCAGAGTTCTTCGTCATTCGCTGCGATGGATTAAACCGTCCGCTCATCCTACCGGGTAAGAACATCAATCAAATCAATCAACGCATCCGCCAAAACTATGGCATCAAAGAAGCTTCCTACTTAGGTAAGTAATTCCCTAACAGAATAACCTAACACATTTTATTATGAAATTCTATTTAACAATTCTCGCTGCATTTTCAGCACTCACTGTCTGGGTCAGCGCAGAGGTCTCTGTGCTCAGAGTCTCCTCCACACTCCAAAGCTACAACATCAGTCAGCCTTGGGAAAAACAAGCTCCCTATAACCGACGTGGCCTCGGTGTTGTCATCGGTAAGAACCAGATCCTCACCACTGCAGAGATGGTAGCTAACGCCACATTCATCGAGCTTCAGACAGCCGATGGTGAAAAATCTATCCCAGCAACAGTCATCGCTGTGGACTACGAGGCGAACCTAGCACTACTAGCTGCGAAGGATCCAGAAGACATTAAATTCATCGAATCCATGAAGCCAGTGGAACTTGCAACTCCTTCTAAACTAGGTGAGACCGTGCAGGTGTTTCAGATCGAAGACAACGGAATGCCTCTTCTCACCAACGGCATCATCCGAGGAACGGATGTCGTTTCTACCTTTGTCGATGGCCATTTCTTTCTTAACTATGAGATCAAGGCAGCCATGCAGAGCGCACCTAACAGTTTCACTATCCCAGTGCTAAAAGACAACAAACTGGCAGGCCTCCTCACCAGCTATAGTAGTAAAGACCAGCTGTTAGATGCTACCGCTACTGAGATAATTAGCGCATTTATAAAAGATGCTGCAGATGGAAAATACGTGGGATTCCCTGATCTAGGTGTCAGCATCGTTCGCACTAGTGATGAAAATTTCAGAGGCTGGCTCAAGCTCACAGACGCCCAAGGAGGCGTCTTCATCAACCGTGTCCAGCGCAACAGCTCAGCTGAAAAGGCAGGGATTAAAGTAGGTGATGTCATTCTAAAGGTAGCTGATTCAGCGATCAATCGTCGTGGCTACTACACCTCCAAGAACTACGGAGAACTCTACTGGTCACATCTGATCCGTGGCACTCATGTCACTGGCGATGAAATCCAGATCACACTCCTACGTGATGGAATAGAACTCGTCAAACAAGTGAAACTAGAGCGTCCTATCGAAGGCATCATCCCATCTCACACCTACGGCAAAGCTCCTCGATATATGATTAAAGGAGGATTCGTTTTCCAAGAACTTACCGAATCATACTTGAAACTCTTTGGCGATGACTGGAAATCCAGAGCCCCAATGACATTACTCGATGCTCTCAATCACCCAGAAGATTACGAAAAAGGTAAAAAGCGTCTCGTCATCCTAAGCAGAACCATCCCGACCAAAGCCACCATCGGCTACGAGCGTATCCGTGCTACGATTGTCACCAAAGTAAATGGCCAAGAGATCCCAGACATCCCAGCTCTCATCAAAGCCTTTAAGACTCCAGGTGAAAATGGTATCCACACTATCGAACTCGATAACGACATTGAAAAAATCTACCTTGATGCTGAGACAGCGTCCAAGGTCGAAGCAGAATTTCTCCAACAAGGACTTCCAGCACTATCCAGAGACAAGGAATGATCCCATTTAAAAACACCTACGCCAAACTCCCCTCCCGATTTCACAGCGCCACTACTCCAGCTAAATCGCCAGCTCCTACATTGATCGAAGTCAACGATGAGCTAGCGAAAGAACTAGGAATAGATCCAGAATGGCTACGCTCAGAACAAGGACTAGCCGTGCTCTCTGGCAATACCATAGCCGAAGGATCTGAACCGATTTCTCAAGCCTACGCTGGCCATCAGTTCGGTGGATTCTCACCGCAGCTTGGCGATGGACGAGCCGTTCTGTTAGGTGAAGTCATTGATGTAAATGGCAACCAAAAAGACATCCAGCTCAAAGGCTCTGGCAGAACTGCCTATTCACGTGGCGGCGATGGTAAATCAGCGCTTGGTCCAGTCATCCGTGAGTATCTCATGAGTGAAGCCATGCACGCTCTCGGCGTCCCCACCACCAGAGCACTAGCAGCAGTCACCACTGGCGAAAAAGTCCGCCGTGAAACACCACAAGACGGAGGAATCTTCACCAGAGTCGCCTCCAGTCATCTCCGTGTCGGAACATTCCAATTCTTTGCAGCCAGAGAAGACAAAGAAGCTCTCACGATCCTAACAGACTACGCTCTCAAACGACATTACCCAAATGCCGAGAATTCTCCCATCCCAGCTATTAACCTACTAAACGCAGTCATGTCTGCTCAGGTAAAACTAGTCGCTCAATGGATGTCTCTAGGCTTCATCCACGGTGTCATGAATACTGATAACTCATCCATCTCAGGCGAAACTATCGACTACGGCCCCTGCGCATTTATGGATGAATTCCACCCACAGTGCGTCTTCAGCGCCATTGATCGTGACGCTCGTTACGCATGGGGAAACCAAGCACCCATCGCCCACTGGAACCTCACCAGGCTCGGCGAAGCTCTCCTCCCAGTCATCGATGACAACCAAGACAAAGCCATCGAATTAGTAGAACAAACCTTGAACAAGTTCTCAGATGAATTCCTCCAACACTATCTAACAAACTACTCTAACAAGTTTGGTTTAAAAGAAGGCACAGCCATCGAATTCATTCAAGACTCACTAGCCATGCTAGCGGAAGAGCACATCGACTACACCCTCTTCTTCACCTACCTAACAGACTACGTAGAAGACGAAACAAGTCTGGCTAATTTCGAATCACTCTTTGCCGACAACGACATCTGCCAACAATGGCTAGCCGACTGGAAACTGCGACACGATCCAGCCAAACTAGACACCATGCAGAACACCAACCCCGTTCTAATCCCCAGAAACCACCAAGTAGAACAAGCCATCCAGCAAGCCTACCAAGGAGACTTCACCCTCTTCCACAGACTCAACCAAGCCTGGAAAACCCCCTACCAAAAATCCAACAACAACCAAGACCTCCAACTCCCCCCAACCAAAGACCAAAGAGTCCTCCAAACATTCTGTGGAACCTAGAGATTGAAAATTATGAAAAAACTCGCATTCATCACCTTAATCATCGTTTTAGCAATCTTCTATTTCCAGTTTAACTTCAATACGAAAAGTGACCAGTATATGATCGACGATGATTATATCTCTAAAATAGACAGCCTTAAAGTTATTCACTCTAATTCAGACAAAGAAGAGCTGGCTAAAGCAAAAATAAAAGCTCATCTGAAAAGCTTAAACAAAAAAAATAGCGAATTTAGAAACACATTGCTTACAATTGCTGATCTAGATTTTGAATCTATAGAGTTAAAGAACAACTGCTGGACGATAGTTTCCTCTGATCCAGATGCCGTAATGCACCTGTATTATCAATACATAGATTTAAAGTGTTTAGCTAAAATTGGTGAATCTTTTTCTATAAGTAAGGATAAAGTTAAAGAATTAGAAACTGCATTTCAAAACATGGACAAAGAAAGTCTTTTTGTAGAGATAACACCCAGAATCAAGATTCTAACCAAACCTACCAGCTCTTGTTTCACCAAAGTAAGATGATTTTTTTCTAACATTTGATCAAGCTTAAATTTCTACGCCTGTTTCATCAGCCTATAGCCAAAAGTTACATCATGCGTCCCCCATTAACTAGTCACCGTTGACTGGTGCTGCCCCATACTCATACTCCAAAATACTCTTCACTGCCACTACATGTGCCTCAACTCTATGTCGCATCGCCAAACCACTCGGTGATTCCAGAGTAAACGATAACGGACAGCCGTTCTTCGCCATATAAATAGCTTCTGGCCATTCATCAGGCAAATCTGCTTCAGCTTCATGATAGATCCAGCCTTCTAAGCGCACTTCATGATCATCGATGACTGACTCATTCTCCATCAACATCACTTCTTTAAGCTGTGACACTATGTATTCGTAGCGATTCGGGTCATCATCCTTGGTATTGATTTCATAGAAATAATAACCACCACTCTCCCAGTCCTCATGTAGCGAGATAAAAAGCTCAGGCTGAATCTTCTCCAACCATTGCACATGTCCCTGCACTTCCATACTACGCATACTAGAATAATCTCTGTTCATATCCAGCACACTACTCTCTGAGCAATTTTCACGCGTCCCATTCGCTAGCCCAGTCGGATTCAGCGCTGGGCAGATGTAAAAGCTAAGATTTCTATCAAGAAGGCCACTATTTACTAACTCCAACAAAGCCAGTGGTCCAGCAGGCTCATCCCCGTGCATCCCTGCTGAGATATAGATAGCTGGAGCGCCCTCTCTTACTAAACTATAGCCCTTTAGCTGATAGTCACAGACATCCGCATACACTTCTACCTCAGCACCGGCGGCGACCAATGCTGTGTCGATTTCCTTCAGGTAATGTTGAAGATCGAATTTCATGGCATATTCTTACCCATTATTCACCCTATCCTACAACTCAGTAATCAATATATTTTACCCTTCAGATCATGATTAACTATTTGCTAAATGACGCTTTTTATGGTTAATTAAGGTATGCGAAACAAATTGATTCATCTCAGCCTGATCGCCATCATGGCGCCATCGTTCTCATTAATGGCTCAGCAAGCAGAAAAACCTGCCGACAAGCCGGCAACTGCTAAAGAGGATGACGAGAATGCTAGAGTTCCGGTTCCTAAAGATCTCATCGAAGACGATCACGTGCGTGAAGAGCTAGGTATTAATGAATTCACAGCTCCATCTATTCGCCTCATCTTTGACGATCTCGACCAGCTCACACCGATGCCTGTGAAAGAAACGCAACACAAGCTCCCTGTGCGCATGCCTCTTAGCCGTTCTGACCTAGCCATGGAGATTGGATTCCTTATTGCTGATGGATTCCTCGCTGTGCAGCATGGAAATTTCGATGAAATAGAACCACTCGCTAAAGATCTCTCCAAATACGGCCGAGCTCTCGGTGCAGGTGAACGTGTCAACCGCCACGTCGCAGCTATCCTAGATAGCGCTAAGAAAAAAGACATCGAGAAACTCAAAGACGAACTCGCTGCCACTCAGAAAGACGTCGAAAAAGAACTCGTTCAGCTCCGTGATGCTGACCTCGCACACCTCATTTCTCTAGGCGGATGGCTTAGAGCACTCGAATGCGCCTCCGCTGGTGTGAGCAAGGATTTCACTGAAGAACGTGCTAACCAACTCTTCCGTGAAGATATCGCAGAATATTATGAGTCATCTATCGGATCACTCGACCCACGTATTTCTAAGCTACCTAACTACGTCGCTATGCGAAACATCTGCTCAGGTCTTAAAGTCACCATGACACTCTCAGAAGACGAAGAACCATCAGAAGACCTAGTCAAAGAGATCGCAGCACAAGCTAAGAAGCTAGCCCTGCTAGCTCTGACTAGAACGAAGTAATCAAACCACTTCACCACCAATTTCCTCATCCCTTTTTCTATTTTAGAGAAAGGGATTTTTTTTATAAGACAAGTTCAGCCATTTACTACGCTCTGAATGATATCAACACACTTTAAAAATCAACTATGAAATCAATCAACATCATCACCGCATCATTAGCGTGTATTGGCTCGCTCTCAGCGCAGACCACTATAGAGAAAGCTAATCAACCCCAGAAAGTGACTCGTATCACTAGCAGTGCGGACCAAGCTAAGATCGATAACGCGATCGCCAAGGTCTATCCATCTCTTGTTCGTATCCACGTAGTAGCAGAAACACCAAAAGACGGCCGTATGCAGAAAATCGGCGGCACAGGCTCAGGAACGATTATTCACCCAGACGGCTACGTCCTGACCAACCACCACGTAGCGGGTGAAGGCACTAGAATCTGGGTAAGACTCTCTAATAAGGTCAAAGTAGACGCCACTCTCGTAGGCACTGACCCTCAGACTGATCTGTGTATTTTAAAGCTCAACCTAGACCAAATCCCAGCCGACATGAAACCACTCCCTGTGGCTAAGTTCGGAGATTTCAAATCACTCCACATCGGAGACTCTGTGCTAGCAATGGGTTCCCCAGCTGGTGTTTCTCAGTCAGTCACACTCGGTGTGGTTGCTAACCTAGAAATGATTATCCCTGGTGGGCAAGGCACTACTCAAGCTGGTGAACGTGTCGGTGATCTAGTCCGCTGGATCGGTCACGATGCTGTCATCTACTTCGGAAATAGTGGTGGCCCACTAGTAAATCTAAAAGGCGAAATCATCGGCATCAACGAAATCGGCCTCGGCTCACTCGGTGGAGCGATCCCATCAGACATCGCTAAATACGTCACTGATGAACTTATCAAACACGGCACTGTCCGCCGCTCATGGACTGGACTCTACCCTCAGCCTCTACTCCTTTCTGGAGCTCAGAAACAAGGCGTTCTCATCGCCACTGTGCTCGAAGACTCACCTGCTGCTAAAGCTGGGCTTGAAGCTGGTGACATCATCACTCACTTCGACAGCGTAGAAGTCAATGCTACCGCACCTGAGCACATCCCACTTTTCAATAAAGTAGAACTAGGAACACCTGTCGGCAAAACAGTCGATGTCAAATACGTCAGAGATGGCAAGCAGCTTACTACTAAGCTCACTACCATCGAACGATCTAAAGCTAAAGGAGCAGACCTCGCTATCCGCGAATGGGGCATCACAGCGAGAGACCTAACAGACCGTAGTGCGATCCGTCGTAAGAAGAAATCTACTAACGGAGTTCTCATCTCATCTATCAGTAAAACTGGCCCAGTAGCAGCATCTAAACCATCACTTCAGCCTGGTGACTTGATTGTAAAAGTCAACGGAACAGCGATCAAAACTCTCAAGAACCTAACAGACATCACAGCTGAGAGAGTAGCTGGTGATAAATCAGATGTTAAAACCATCGTAGAATTCGAGCGTAAAGGACAACTCCTAGCCTCAGTGGTAGAGCTCAACATGCAGCCTAACAGCTCACAGTCAGCTGCGGCTCAGAAAGCTTGGTTAGGGCTTCAGACTCAGGTTCTTACTAGAGACCTAGCAACAATCCTCGACCTCAAAGGCAAGAAAGGTGTGCGTATCACTCAGGTGATTCCTAACACTACTGCCGCGAAAGCTGGTCTTCTAGCTGGCGACATCATCCTAAAGCTAGATGGAACAGTTATCCCAGCTGAGCGTGAGCGTGATGCTAATATCTTCGAATCCATGATCCGCGAATACCCTGCTGATGAGTCAGTAGAACTCGCTATCATGCGTGGAACAGAAGCTCTCACCATCAAGTGCCCACTAGAAACTGCGCCTACTCCTACTAAAGAATTCCGCAAGGTATCTAACGATGTCTTAGAGATCACTCTCAGAGAGCTATCTAAAGCGAAAGTGGACGAAGCAAAACACGATCAAGGCGTATTAGTGCAGAGAGTCGAGTCAGCTGGCTGGGCATCTCTTGCTGGACTTAGAGCTGGAGATGTGATCGTCTCTATCAACAATAAGCCAGTCACTACTCTCGACATGATCGAAAAAGAACTCGAACTCGTTGAAAAAAATAAGCAGGATTATGTTGTCCTATTTATCAAACGTGGCAACTTTTCTACCTTCATCGAAATCCACCCAATCTGGAAAAAATAATATAACCTCAATCTACAACATCTAAACAACACACAATATGAAACTAAAATCATTATTCAAATTCCTCACCGTAGCGACACTCAGCTTCGGATCTATCTCAGTAGCTAGCGCAGACTCAGACGCAGAAGCTCTCCGCAAGGTATACAACGAAAAGAAAGCCTCAGTTTACGGAGTCAAAGGTATCCTCAAGCTAAACATCACATTCAATGGACAAGCTCAGAACCAAGAGGCTCCTCTCTGGTCAAATGCTACTTGCATCGGTGACGGAATCCTCGTTGCATCCTACGCATCACTCAGCCCACAACTCGGTGCTGGTCGTCCAGGACTAGAGGTCACTAAAGAACTCGAAGGCCTCAAGCTCATCAACGCAGCTGGCGAAGAATTCGATGCTAAGCTCATCCTTCATGATGAAGACCTCGGCCTCGCATTCCTAGCGCTCGACCCTAAAGGTGAAAATGCAGCTGGCTGGAAAGCTACTGCGATCGATATCTCTAAAGACGTAGAACTCAAGCACCTCGACACCACAGTAAACATCTCACGTCACAACACAAACTTCAGATACCAAACTGGTGTCACTAAAGGTTCTGTTGCGACTATCCTTGAGAAGCCTAGAAAGTCATACCAGATCATCGGAGCTTCAATGAGCGCTCCTTGTTTCACGACTGCAGGTGACTTCATCGGCATCACAGTAGCTAGCAGCAGCCCAGTAGCTAAAGGTCAACAGCCACAAGCTGTAACGATCCCTGCTAAATATATTCGTAACCTCGTAGAGCAAGCGAAAGCAAAGCAAGCTGAGCTCGCTAAGTAATACAGGAAACAACCTAATTTCTAAAAGCCATCCAGCTAACCAGCTGGGTGGCTTTTTTTGTAACTTGAACTCTGATACATCGGAATTCCTAATACTCTAAATAACTTCCTCTTCTCTAACTTCATACCCAACCCAGTCATCACCGCATCGTAATGATAGATTCCATGCCAAGTATTCGCAGTCATTAGTCTAAACAAAAGCAACGCTAGATACCAATTCACACGCTGGAAAGATCTTTGGAAAACTCCTGTTAGACCACCCTTGTCTCGACTCAGATAAAAGTCTCCGACGATTAGTTCGCCATCTTGTTTTAAATTCGCCATCACCAGAGACACTATCGTTTCAAGCTCTGACAGAGGAAATACGTTGAGAAAGAAATTCGCTACAACTTTATCAAACGACTCCTCTGAATCTTTCAGAAATGCCATCACATCGTCCTGCACGATTCGTATAGTATGCTTAAATTCTGATGCTCTAAGCGTCATCTTTTGCTTAAATTTATCCAGCATACTCGCTGACAAATCCACCACAGTCACTCTCGCTCCATTCCTAGCCGCATGAATCGCCTCATCACCATGCCCAACACCTATAAAGCAAATCGTAGTATCCAATAGCTCTCCAGATAAGCCAGCCACCCTACATTTAGGAATCGCCCCCAGGCTATAAACATGGCTCAGCTTGTTATAAATCTTGCTGACTATTTTGTATTGGTCATCCATTTCTTCTTACTTGATTATTTAATCACAGCATTCATTCTATGAGAACTATGAAAACATTTAGTTTGCTGCTCTCAGCCTTCTTTACATTGGCCACCTTGCTCACTGCCACACCTGACTGGACTGAGAACACCTATGAGAAATTCCTAGGCTCTAACAAGGATCGCTACGCCACCATCAAGACGGTGATCGATAACCAAGGCAGCCACTATTCATGGAGAGAGATCAAGATCCTAACAGAATACTCTAAAGCGAACAATGCCATCCTAAATTCACAGACGATCTCAGATATTGTTTACAACATCGACGCCACTCACGATGACCCGAACACAGCTCCGACCATCACCAAAAAAGTCAACGAAACGAACGACACAGTAAAGCTGTCCTATATCACCAAGGAGTATCACATTTCTGCACTACCGCACCAAAAAGGAGCAGGTGTTGAACGTCTTAGTTGGAAGGATAATAAGCTCGTTCTAGACGAGAAAATAACTGTGCTCACTAAGACTCAGCTAGAAAACTTGGAGATCTTCCTAGAGCAAGTGACGACCAAACCACCCAAGGAAATTGTCTCCTCTGTAAACACCGACTTTGATTGCTTTTACCTCACCCTCAACGTAGATCTCGAACCAGAAGAAGGAACTCGTGTAGTCTGTATTTCTAGTAAAGTCAGCAAAATCATCAGAGACAGAATTTTCATCAAACCTAGCTACCCACTCCTCGGTGATTACAAAACTAGAGAAGAGGCAAACACTGCAGCTCTCGACTTGATCAAACTCTGCCATGACAAAAACTTCTTCAGTATCCTACCTGAAATCTGGTCAGTCAAAAAAGATAACAAGCTCAGCTACTTCCTCGTTCAGCATCCCATCGAAGAAGATAAAATAAAAGAACTAGAACTCATCTCAAACAAATCAATCAGCATGACCTCCAGTGATCTATTCATCGAAAAATGGAGACCCTACGCACCTCAGCCAAAATTAGAAGAACAGCCTGATCCAGAACCTGAAGAGGAAGAATTAGAGGACAGCAATAATCTAGAGACCTTACCTGAAGTTCCCTAAAGTCATATTTACCAAATTTTAGCCTTTCCAGCGCCCTAAGAATGTCAAATATATCCCACGTATGACATCTGACTCAGTAAGCGCACAGGAACTCAACCTACAATTCATAGCCACCATAGCCAAGGAGCTAGGCGTATCCGAAAGCCAAGTAGCAGCGACGAGTAAACTCCTCTCAGAAGGCGCCACTGTCCCCTTCATCTCACGTTACCGAAAAGAAGCCACTGGATTACTAGATGAAGTAGCTATCACTCAGATCCGTGACCGCATGCAGCAGCTCGCAGACCTAGAGCGCAGACGCGGAGCTATAGTTAAAAGCCTAGACGAAAGAAAACTCCTCACAGCAGAACTAGCTAAGAAAATCGCTGAAGCGCTCACTCTAACAAGACTAGAGGACATCTTCGCACCCTACCGCCCAAAACGCCGCACCCGTGCTACTATGGCGAAAGACAAAGGCCTAGAACCACTAGCTGACCTCATCTGGGACAATGCAGTCGATCCTATTTCCGAAGCTGACAAGTTCATCGTAGAGTCAGAAGACAAAGATGTAGCAGTAGCCACCGCAGCTGATGCACTAGCAGGTGCTCGTGACATCCTAGCGGAGCGATTCGCAGACGATGCAGAGGCTCGTGCTGAGCTTAGAGAGATCATCGCCAAGACAGGCGTCATCTCATCCAAAGTCCTCACCAGCAAAGCCGAGGACCCAGCTGCGCAGAAATTTAAAGACTACTTCGAGTGGTCAGAGCCACTAAAAAGCGTCCCATCTCACCGACTCCTAGCCATGCGTCGTGGTGAAAAAGAAGGCTTCATCTTCATGCGCATCTCAGCCGATCAAGAAACTGCCCTCCAGTCACTACGCTCAAGATTCCTCCCTACCAATCCACTCAGCGATCAAATCGAACTAGCTCTAACAGATTGCTACAAACGTCTACTCTCGCTTTCCCTAGAAACAGAGTTCCGCATGAGCACCAAGAAAGAAGCAGACATCGAAGCCGTCAGAGTATTCTCAGACAACCTCCGTGAACTACTACTCTCATCTCCACTCGGTCAGAAACGCACTCTCGCTATCGACCCAGCTTTCAGAACTGGCTGCAAGACCGTCGTCCTCGATGCTCAAGGCACGCTTCTCCATGACACCGTCCTCCATCTCACACTCAGCGTAGCACAGGCTAAGCAAGCGATTGCACAAGTCATCGCACTGGTCAAAGAATACAAGATCGAAGCCATCGCCATCGGTAACGGAACAGCCTCACGTGAAGCAGAAGGCGCCATCAAACTAGCGAAACTCCCTAGCTCCATTCCAGTAGTCATCGTCAACGAATCCGGCGCATCCATCTACTCAGCCAGCGAAGTAGCTCGTGACGAATTCCCAGACAAGGACGTCACTGTGAGAGGCGCAGTCTCCATTGGTCGCCGACTCATGGACCCCCTTTCTGAGTTGGTAAAACTCGATCCTAAAAGTATCGGAGTCGGCCAGTATCAGCACGATGTAGAGCAGAACCTCCTCAAGAACACACTCGATGACACCGTCATTTCCTGCGTCAACGGAGTAGGAGTAGAAGTCAACACAGCCTCCAAACAACTCCTCTCCTACGTCTCAGGCCTTAACTCATCCATCGCAGCCAACCTCATCACCTATCGCTCTGAGAACGGACCATTCAAGTCACGAGCAGAGCTAAAGAAAGTTCCGCGTCTCGGAGACAAAGCCTTCGAGCAAGCAGCTGGATTCCTCCGCATCCGTGGAGCCAAGCACCCACTAGATTCCTCATCCGTCCACCCAGAACGCTACGCCCTCGTAGAGCAAATGGCTAGCGATCTAGGATGCAGTCTCGACGAACTACTCAGCAGCGAATCAGTCAGAAAGAAAATTAACCTGCAAAACTACGTCTCAGCAGAAGTCGGCCTCCCAACTCTCAAAGACATCCTCTCCGAACTCTCAAAACCTGGCCGAGACCCAAGAAAGCAATTCGAGCTATTCAGCTTCGCCGACGGAGTAGAAAAGCCAGCCGATCTAGAAGTAGGCATGAAGCTCCCCGGCATCGTCACCAACGTAACCAACTTCGGTGCCTTCGTAGATGTAGGCGTCCACCAAGACGGCCTAGTCCACATCTCACAAATGGCCGACCACTTCATCGAAGACCCATCCGAAGTCGTCAAAGTAGGCCAAAAAGTCAACGTAAGCGTCACCGAAATAGATCTGCAAAGAAACCGCATCGCCCTCTCCATGAAAGCCAACCCAGAGTCTGCACCAAAAAGAAACAGCGGAAGCAATCAAGGCTCAAGAAACCAACGCCCCGCTAAGAAACAAGCCAGTAACAACTTCGGCGGAAATTGGTTCGATAATGCGATTAAAAAGAAGTGAGTTTCTAACATAAACTGGATAATTAATACCAATTATTCAAAGATCTAAGATTAGGCATCGTAGATTATTCTATCGTAAAATATGTTAGCTAGTGATTCTTTCCGCACCAAAGGTGCAACCTATGCCAGCCTAGGGCAACGCCCT
>CAKZNV010000249.1 GCA_937132085.1 uncultured Rubritalea sp.
ATTCGCGAGACTGCGCATACTCTGTATGGATTCGCTTCTGAGGAAGAGAAGGAGTTGTTTTTACTACTGATCGATCGGGTCAGCGGCATAGGCCCAGCTATTGCCATGGCAGTGCTAAGTGGTATGCCAGTCGAGCATTTCAAAGCCTGCGTCGTGAATAACGAAGTAGCTGCACTATCGAAAATCAAAGGCCTTGGTAAAAAAGGCGTTGAGCGCATTGTGCTAGAATTAAAAGACAAGATCGGCGTTACCGAGTCTTGGAAGAATGCTTCTGCGGATGGTGTTTCCAGCGCAGTCAGCGATACTGAGCTAGCCTTGATCAGCCTAGGCTACAAGCAAGTCGAAGCCCGCAAAGCAGTGAAAGCCGCAAGAGATGCAGACGCATCAGCCGGCACAGATGATCTCCTCAGAGCCGCGTTGAGAATGTTGAATTCTTAGTGGGTGCTATGTAGCTGTATATTCATCACCTCGCTCTAGCTGGTGCTCTATCTTCTGGCGTTCTCGCTGGATCTCGGCGGTGAGTTCGGCTTCTGTGGGGAGGATGGTGCGGTATTTAGAGGCGAAGAGCTGTTCGTTTTCTTTGAGGACTGAGTATTGAACGATGGTTTCGTCTTTGTCTGCACAGAGGATGATGCCGATGGTGGGATTGTCATCATCGCCACGCTTGAGGTCATCGAACATGCGGACATACATATCGATCTGTCCGATGTCTTGGTGGCTGAGCTTGGTGGTCTTGAGGTCGATGACGACGAAGCATTTTAGTAAATAATTATAGAAGACGAGGTCTAGATAGAAGTGGCTGGTTTCTGTGCTGATGCGCATCTGCCGAGCGACGAAGGAAAAGCCAGAGCCTAGCTCTAGGAGGAATTTCTGGAGGTCATTGATGAGAGCTGACTCGATGTCTCTTTCTTGGGTGCTGGGGTCTTCTGAGATGTTGAGGAATTCTAGGATGTAGGGGTCTTTGAGCTGGGAGAGGATTTTTTCTTTTTGGGAGAGTTGTATTTCAGTGTTTGACTCAGTAGAGGTGCCTTGCTTAGTGGAGAGTAGGCGTTGGTAAGTTTTGGTTTGGATTTGGCGTTTCAAGTCTCTGACACTCCAATTTTGTTGTTTGGATTCAGTGAGATAATATTGACGTGCATCTGCGTCATCTTCTCTCATTATCATCACTATTGTGACTCCAGCTCAATTCGCTACACACTGTGTAGCGAATTTCTAAGTCTTTATAAGTGAGTCAGAACTGACGAAAGTTCCTGATGTTGGCGAGGGAGAATCCTTTGCCAAATTCACCAGTCAGAGACTTGGATAGCTCTTCGAGCAATCTTTTGCCATATTGCGCCGTGGCTGAGCCGCCTTGTTCTTCTTCTACGATACGCTTGCCAATGAGCCAGTAGGCTTCGACCATGGCGGTATTGACTGCACGCACGGTTTTAGCACGACCATCGCTGAGAATACTCTTCACTTCAGAGAAGAAGTTCTCTGGTGCTGGGTCTTGTGTAGTGATGCTTGTTTCGCTCATGGTCTAGTGTAATCTGGGAGTAATGATGCTGATGATCAATTCGCTACGCAGTGCGTAGCATTTTGTTTTTGTTTACTATTTGTGAGTGATCAAAAGTTAAGGATTTCTTCGAGCAGTCCTTCGGTTTCTTGCTCAAGGGGGCGGATCTCGGAGATGACTTCGTCTAGCTGGCGGAGTGGCTGGTGGACGTAGAAGTATTTGTTGAATGGAATTTCATAGCCAACCTTGGTGCTGTCCTCTGAGATCCAGGCATCTGGGACGTGGGGGAGGACTTCTTCTTTAGATTCCTCTAGTAAACAGTTAATCCGTCTGAGGACGAACATCGGCAAAATGACGTCACGATACTTGCTACGGACAAAGACATTGCGAAGGCAGTCGTCCGCTATTGACCAGATAAAAGAAACGATTTTCTTATGAGAAGAATGATCCATGAATACGAATCAAAACCTAACAATTGTTTCTTAGTGTGAGCAAGGTAATAGTGGGGTAGATAGTTCCTTTAAGTGTCTGATATATTCGTGATCACTTAAAAACCTATGAGGACTTTAGTTAATCCTTCGATGCTTTAGGATCTAATGCATCTCGGAGTCCGTCGCCTAGGAAATTTAAGGAGAGGAGGGTAGTTGCAAAGATTAGTGATGGGATGATGAGTAGTCTTGGATAGGTTTCCATATATTTAGCTCCGTCTAAAAGCAGTAAGCCCCATGAGCTATTCGGAGACTCTACTCCTAATCCTAGGAATGAGAGTGAGGCCTCCGTGAGGATGAATCCAGGTATCGTAAGTGTGGTATAGACGATGATTGGTCCTAGGAGATTTGGTAGAATATGTTTCAACAGTATTTTTTTATGACTGAGCCCTAATGAGACGGCAGCCTCAACGTATTCAAGCTTCTTGGATGATAGAACCTGAGAGCGCACAACTCTAGCCATTGTATACCAACCTAATAAGCCAATCGCTATGCAGAGAGGTAAAATATTTACGATGATATTGATCAGAGAGTCATTTAAGCCCCAGCTGTCTCTAAGGAAATCTTGCGCTTCCTTAGCCCAAGAGGAGATGAATACTGAAAATAAAATCACGATAACCAAGAATGGTAAGCCATACAAGACGTCTACTATTCTCATTAATATGCTATCTGTTTTGCCTCCCTTGTAGCCTGAAATAGCACCATAAAGAATACCTATTCCCATACTAATGCAGGTCGCCAATAGACCTACTAATAAGGAAATTTGGCCTCCATAAAGAACACGTGAGAATAGATCTCTACCAAGTTGGTCTGTGCCCATAATATTGGTAGAGTCTGGGCTTTTGAATGTTTCTGTGAGGATTTGGTGGTTAGGATCTTTAAACCAATGATTGGCAGCTCTTTCCTTATCTCCTTCAGGTGCTCCGATCTCACCGATAAGAGGTAAGAAAAAACATAAGGCAAAGATTGTGATTACTAGCCAGAAGCTAATGAATGCCATTTTGTTTTTTTTGAGTCTGAGCCACGCATCTGACCAGAGAGAATTTCCTTGTTCGATTTCCATGATGTTAGATGATTTAAGCTTGTCTGAGTCTAGGATTAAGAGCCATAAGTGCGATGTCTGATGCGATATTTACCACAACAATGAGTGTTCCAAATAAGAGCACAATTCCTTGAAGTAAAAATGGGTCGCGGTCCTTCGTTGCATTCACAAAGTGTTGTCCCATACCAGGTGCTTGGAAAATGGTCTCTACGATAAAAGAACCTGTGACGAGCATAGCAAATGCTGGTCCTATGAAAGCAACTGAAGGTATAAGCCCTCCTTTGAGAGCGTGCTTAATGACGATTGTGGATTGCTTTACGCCTTTAGCCTGGGCGGTGCGAATATAGTCCTGAGATAGAACATCGAGCATTCCTGCTCTAGTGATTCTAGCTAAATAGGCTGCTGTAGCGAGGCCTAGGGTAATAGAAGGTAGAACCCAGTCTAGAGGGTCTCCCCATCCTGCTACTTTTAGGAATGGGACATTGGATCCTACGAACTTAGCTAAGAGTGGCCCTATGACAAAGGAAGGAACACTTAAGCCAATCATGGCAAACATCATTGTGCTGTAGTCGATCAGTGAGTTTTTCTTCAGAGCCGCTATGATTCCAGCTGGAATACCTATTAGGACGGCAATGATCATACCTGATACACCGAGAATAACTGAGGTGGGGAAGGAGTGAGAGATAATGTCGATGACTGGTCGCTTTTTAGTAGCTGATTCACCGAGGTCTCCATCAAGTAGTTGACCAATAGATAGGACGTATTGAGTCATGATCGGTTTATCAAGATTATGACGAGCTAAGTTCTGTTGGAGAACTTTTGCCGGCATTGTTTTATCCGAAGTAAATGCATTACCTGGTAGTGCTCGCACCATGAAGAATGTGATCGTGTAAAGCGACACAATCACAAGGATGCCTTGCAGTAGTCTGTTTATGATTATTTTTAACATTACTTTTGTAAATACATGTATTTATATGGCTGATTCTTCATAATAGAAGGCTCCCATCCTTTTACTGATTCGTGGAGGAGGTAGTTACTAGTATACCAGTATAGTGGTATGATTGGCATGTCTTGCAAGATTAACATTTCAGCTTTTTTAAGAGCTTCAATGCGCAACTCAGGATCTGCAATCGTAGCTGCTTTATCTAGCTGTGTTTCAAATGCTTCACTGCTCCATCCTGTTCTATTATTGCCATCACCTTTTTTCCACATGTCTAGGAAAGTAGTCGGGTCTGGGTAGTCGCCAATCCATCCTCCAGTTGCAATGGTATAGTCGAGTTTTGACATCTTAGATAAATAGGTTTTCCACTCATTCTGCTTAATTGTTACGGTGATTCCTAAGTTAGATTTCCACATGTTCTGTAAAGCTTCAGCTAGAGCTTTAGCAGCATCTTTATCTGTTGTTAGGATAGTGATTTTAAGTTTACTTGGATTACTTGCGAATTTTGTCTTAGCGAAGAGTTCTTTAGCTAATTCAGGATCAAATTTATAAACTTCAGCAGGCTGATATTTTCCCATAGGAGGAACTAAACCGGACGCAGGTTTTTGACCGCCTTTTAGGATGTGATCGATGATTGATTTTGAATCGATCGAGTAAGCTAATGCTTTTCTGATGTTGATGTCCTTTAGGTCTTCAACATTATTGTTGATTCTAAGGAAATTCGTTCCCAAATAGGTTTCCTGTCTGACACTCTTAGGGTGTTTTCTTTGTGAATGCTGAATGAGTTCAGCTGCGAGAGTATTTGTAGCGTGAAGCTGTCCATTGAAGAACATTCTAGCTTCTGTGTATGTATCGCCAACAGGAAGGAATCTGAGCCCTTCAAGTTTGAGGCTTTTGGCATCCCAATAGAAAGGGTTTTGTTCAACTTGGATATAGTGATTTAACTTCCACTCTTTCATCTTAAATGGACCGTTACTCTGAATGTTTTCAGGTTCAGTCCATAAGTAATTTTGTTCGGTGAAAGGGCCTTGTGCAGTGATGATGTGTTTAGGCACTGGATACCATGTGTAATGTTTTGTTATATCAGGTAGGAAAGGTGTTGGCGATTTGAGCTCTAGCTTGAGCGTTAAGTCATCAATAGCTGATACACCCACATTAGCTATAGTCCACAGATCCTTATCGCAGTTCGTAATTAGAGTTTTGAGAATTGAGTTTTTCGTTGAAGCTGTTAGAGTGGTAGGCCATTTGAATAGATTATGATTACTCATCACAGCATTCAGTTGCTCCTTATCTAGATTGTTGAGCCCAGTAGCGTTGAGCATAATCTTTTTGCCAGGTTCTTTTAGGTCGCTGAACAGAGTCTGAATGTATTTAGTGGTCTTAATAGAACTGTCCCCACGGAAATTGACTTCCTTAATCTCGTCCCATTTGAGAATCGAGGCTGGGTTGTTCTTAAAGAGGTATAGTTCTCTGTGGTTTTTGTTATAATCTTCCGCTCCTTTAATGAAGTATAGCATCGAAGCATATTGAGCTCCGAAGTCTGGATGCAAGATTCGATGGTATGAGAAAACGAAATCTTCTGCAGTAACAGGTTGTCCATCGGACCATTTGCCTTCTGGTTGTAGATTGAAGATCCATTTTGTAGAGTCTTCATTAGAGTTCCATGATGCAGCTGCTCCAGGGCTACTCTCTCCAGGTATTGTTGGGTGATCCATGCAGAGGCCTTCGAATAAACTTCTCAAGATGTAGCTTTCTGGAACACCTGTTACTACGTGAGGGTCTAGCCCTTGTGGCTCAGTCCCATTACCTAATAGAAGGATGTTTTTCTTAGAGTAGACTTCGACAGGGCTTTCTTTTTCACAACTAGAGAATGCACCTATTGCTGTGACCAGAGTGAGGTAGGTGA
>CAKZNV010000250.1 GCA_937132085.1 uncultured Rubritalea sp.
GCTTGGTTGTGGGTAGTGGCTATTTTCTGGTCGACAATCGCACTGAGGCAACATGTTGTGATCGACTTAGCTGTTGCAAGTGTCATCGCTCCGCTAGCCTGGTTTTTTGTCGGGAGAAGCGCCGAGATGAAGCATCACGGGGTATAGTTTTGATTACGTCTTGTGTCTTGATACTTGTTTAGTAAGGTAAGAGCTATGTTCAAAATCGCTTGCTCTTTACTTCTCTCTTCCACACTTATTTCTCTCGCTGATATGGTTCCTGTTTATCTGGGCTCGGGGACTGATGATGGAATTTATTCAGCGAATCTGAATTCTGAAACTGGTGAACTGAGTGATCTGCGAAATGCAGTGACGACCAGTGGCGCATCATCGCTCGCACTATCTAAAAACAAGAAGTATCTCTATGCGAATGGCAGGATTCCAGGGAAGAAGGAGGGGAGTGTTAGTGCATTTTCTATAGAAGAAGATGGCAGTTTGAAACTGATCAATACCCAGAGTTCTAAGGGAAGAGGTGCATGTCATGTTTCATTGGATGCGACTTCACGTTGTCTGTTCGTGGCGAATTATTCAAGCGGTAGTATTAGTAGTTATTTACTCAGTGATAAAGGTGAAATCTCGGAGGCTGTGAGCCATCACCAGCATGAAGGAAAGAGTGTCCACCCTGATCGACAGAAAGGTCCACATGCGCATTCGATCTATAGTTCGCCTGACAACAAGTATGTCTATTCCGCAGACTTAGGTATCGATAAAGTCATGATTTACAAACTGAATGCGGAGACGGCTGAGCTGACAAAAGCTGGTGAAGTGAAGACACCAGCAGGAGGAGGTGCTCGGCATATGGTGTTTTCTAAAGATGGTAGTAAACTTTATGTGCTCAATGAACTGACACTCACTGTGAGTTTGTTCAGCAGAAACGCTGATTCAGGAACTCTGACTTTGTTGAAGACTTCTGCGGTTATCGAAAAACATTTGGCTTTTACTAATTCTTTAAGTTGTTCTGAAATTCAACTCTCTGAGGATAGTAGATTTATTTACGCAGCTACCAGAGATTTAGAAAATAAGGGACGAGATTCTATTTCAGTTTTAGATTCTAAGGATTTACAGATTGTGCAACAACACCGAACTGATGGATGGATACCGAGGCATTTTGGTGTTTCTCCTTCAGGGAAATGGCTACTAGTGGCTGGTCAAAGTGCGAACAAAGTAGTCGTGCATGCCTTAGATCCTAAAACAGGAAAACTAGAGCAGACTACTCATGCGATAGATCTAACGAAACCAATGTGGATTCTGTTTCCTTAGGGTTGATCAGGTGCTTGTGGATTTAAACGAGCGAGTTTCGCTGCTTTGACTTCCTTGTCTTTAGTGCCTTCTTGGAAGATGAAGATGAGAGCCATGAAGGGCAGTATCAGTCCCATTACAATGCCTGATGACATGTTAAATCCTACAGTCTTAGCTCTTTTACCAACAGCAACTCCCCAGAGTAGATAGATCAGCCACTTCACTTTGGTGTAAAAACTTTCTGAGATGCTGAGGGCTTCATTATAGGTAATGTTCCAGAGTATGAAAATGGCGATGACTACAAGTGCTGATACGAAGAACTCCAAACGAGTGAAGCTTCCTGATGGAGAGAGGAATTCTTTGATGTATTCCATGACGCTATTGTTAGAGACAATTTTACTCTGAGGAGCGAATTTGTTCTCAGGGTCGGTGTCTGGGCTAGTGTAGGGATTTGTCATAGTTAGGTCAGTTATTAGCTCTTAAGTAGTGGCTAATTTAAGGCACGATTGTTGACATATCAGAATTATTAGGGCATTGGTAGATGGAAATGAACTTACTTTTAGGTGTAAATATTGATCACGTAGCGACTCTTCGTCAGGCTCGTTACACAGGCATGTTAGATTCTCCAAATGCTGAGCCTAGCCCAGCAACTGCAGCGATAGATGCGAAGGCAGGAGGAGCTGATTCTATTACGATTCACGTCCGTGGTGACCGTAGACACATGCAGGAAGAGGATGCTTATCTAGTGAAGAAGGCGACTGATCTTCCGCTGAACTTTGAGATGGGGAACACCCAGGAGATGATAGATATAGCGCTGAAGCTCCAGCCAGAGTATGTCTGCCTAGTGCCTGAGACTCGTGAAGAGGTGACTACTGAAGGCGGGCTCGATGTAGCTGGGCTTTACGATAGCTTAGTTCCTACCGTGAAGACTCTACAGGATGCAGGAATCAAGATCAGCATGTTCATTGACCCAGATGTGTATCAAGTAGAGGCTAGCTCGAAGATTGATGCTGAAATGATCGAGTTGCACACAGGATGTTTTGCCAATGCAGATTCTGGATGCGCTAGAGATGAAGAGATCGATAGGTTGAAAATTGCTTCTGTTAGAGGTCATGAGCTAGGTCTGCAGGTAAATGCAGGGCATGGGATTAACTATGAGAACATCAAGGCTCTCTACGAAGTGCCGTATCTGAAAGAATTTAATATCGGTCACACGATCGTAGCTCGCTCAGTGAGAGTGGGCTTTACGCAAGCTGTGGCTGAAATGCGCACACTGATGGAGGGATACTCTCCGGAGCTTTAGTATGCATTTATATGGAATTGGTATCGATGTAGTAGAAGTTCAGCGGATTGGTTCTTCAATCGATGAATTTGGAGAGAAGTTTCTAAAGCGTATTTTCACGGAGCAAGAGCAGGAGTATTGTAGTTCACAGAAGCGACCGATGATTCATTATGCTGCGAGATTTGCAGCGAAAGAAGCCGTTGCCAAAGCTTTCGGCACAGGGATAGGAAAAGACATCGCTTGGACTGATATGGAGATTGTTCGAGAGACTAGTGGTGAACCAAAAGTCGTGATGTCAGGTATGGGGAAAGATTTAGCAGAAAAGATCAAGGTGGTGGATATTAAGATAAGTCTCACACATGCAGAGCACTATGCGGCTGCCAACGCGGCGATTTTAGTTAGCGGATAAAAAAATGATAAGAAAGAACCCTTTTTTACTTGCGCTTTTTCAGTTTTCTGTGCAATTTCCCGTCCGTC
>CAKZNV010000251.1 GCA_937132085.1 uncultured Rubritalea sp.
ATAGACTCTATGAGGAATTGCATCGGGATTTTAGATAGCAGATCGTTGAGTTCGATATAAGGCATATTAGAAAGTAGGTAGTAGTGAGTAGTGAGTAGTTAGAAAAAACTAGCCGCCATCAAACAGAGTTGAAAAGGCTCTCAGCGGCTAGTTTGTGTGGTCTATGCCAGAAAATTAACCTGCACCTGTGCTACCGTATGCTAGCTGAGGCATTCCATAACCTACGTTCTTGCGATCATAGACTTGGTAGAGGAATGTTTTCTTGAGCACTACGTGAGAATCATTCAGATTCGTTACTTGTGCCCACATTGGTTTCACTTCGTATTGCACGATGAGTGGCTTCACATTCTTGCCGACCTCGATGAGGAACCAGGCAGTGTCACTAGAGAGTTCATTGATCACTAGCACCTCTGCTGCATTACGCAGTGTGTTCGTAGATCCATTGAGTTCTTCAGCGGTCATTAGCTTGTTCGCTACTTCCTCTAGTGCTGGTGGCACTATGAGCAGAAGCTTCTTACCTAGCTTGAGGTTTTTGCCTTCAGCATTGGTGCGCTTTCGCAGTGATGTTCTAGCTGCTGAGAAGCTAGGCCCATCTAGTGCAGCAGTGCCCTTATTAGTGAACTTTCTAGCCTTGTTAGAATTATCCTCAGGATTGAGTTTCTTATCTTCTGCGAAGAAAGCTTTGTTAGTGTAGTCCTTGTTTACAAAGCCCTTGTTAAGCAGTTCAGCACAAAGTTCGTCAGGGTGGAAGGCTGCGTCAGATCCCATTTCTGAGAACTCATTAGAGTAGATGCCGAGCTTATCACGCTCTACATCTGCTACCTTTACTCCGACAGTCGCTTCAAATTCCTTGTTAACGATTGTGAAGCCAGATGTAGAGATATTACGGATAGCAGCTTCGCCACCCATCTCTTTCATCCCCGGCAGGCCGTTGAGGAAATCATAAGTTTCTGAAGCACCTGTAGAGGTTGTCTCCATCGCATACATGCGCCATTCAGGTTTAGCCCCTTCGTATGCTTTTAGTTGAAGCTTCTGAAAGCCCTTAGAGCTAGCGTCCACTTTTGATTGTGTTAGATTCATAATTATTTTTTAGTTATGGTTGATTGCTTACTATTTACTAAGCAGGGATGATTCCAGAGAGCCTGGTGTCGATCATAGGATCGCCATTGATATCGTTACCGAGATAGATGCCAGCTCGTGTAGTGCTGCCAGCTGTGGCGATGACATCAGGAGCTACTGCGTAAACAGTGGTGCCGATGTTTGCGGGTGCTACTGGATTAGTATCGTCATTGGATACACCAATGACCCCACGCTCTACTTCGCAAGATAGATCTCCATCGTTGCCAGTTGCGTTATCTGCATCTTCAGTTGCGCGGCCGAGAATGAACTCAGCGTCTGAGCCATTGACCAGATAGCCAGTAGCGTTAGGCCCCACTAGACCACCAGCTTCGATTTTAGTTGCTGTTGCTACTGGCTGGTGGCCGCCGTAGTGAGCATCGTATTTTATAGTATTATACATAGTTAATAATGTTAGGTTTTGAGTAATCTGGCTTAGTCTCTGAATTCGTCTTCAGAGAGTCCTAGCTGCTTAGCTACGGCCTTTTCATCAGCAGATAGAGCCACTTTATCACTTGGCTTTTCTGTCTGAGCTGTCTTGTCGACATTGACTTGCCCAGGCTTCAGCTTATCGATGATTGAGCTGAGGACATTGATGTCCATGTCAGTGAT
>CAKZNV010000252.1 GCA_937132085.1 uncultured Rubritalea sp.
AATCCGTAGTTGTGAAGACCAACGCCGAGGAAGTTTACATGCCACCATGAGAAGACAACTACGATACCAGCGAAGATGCTACAGCAATGTAATCCCATTTCACGGATGTATCCGCCAGCACGAGCGTGGAGGATGGCTAGCATCCAGATGACGATGAGTAGCGCTCCGTTTTCCTTAGGATCCCAACCCCAGAATCTACCCCACGAATCAGCAGCCCAGATGCCTCCGAGGATGGTGCCGATGAGACTGAATACGAGTGTGAATCCTAGGATTCCATAGGTATTCATGGTGAGGTATTTTCTATCTTCTCGGTTCTCGATAATGCCGAAGACTCTGCCGAGCACGTAAACGAGCGAGATGGAGGAAGCCATGAGGCAACCGGTGTATCCGAGTGTGATGGTGATGACATGGACCGTGAGCCAGTAGTTAGAGTTTAGCACAGCTACAAGTGGACTGAGCTGGTCGCTCGCTTGACTAGTTTCGTAGCTCTTAGCTAGTAAGAGTCCTGCTATGCCGAGACCTGTAGCAACCGCGAGAAGGACAGTTTTCTTATGGATAAGCTCCAGCAGTAGCAAGATGAGCAAGCTGGCAGCGACAATGAAGGGCATTGTGTCGTAGAGATTCCCAATAGGAGCTCTGCCCATGACGATACTTCTATGAGTGATGCCTGCAATGACTGTTAAGCAACCGACTGCTGCGGAAGAATATGATGCCCAGTAGAGCCATTTTCCTGCTTTTTTGTCGATAAAGATACATCGGATGAGGCAGAGGATGAAGGCGAGTATTACGAAAGCGATGCTCTTGTTGAAGTATTTTGTGTCGTTGTATCTAATTTCTAGCGCTATATTTTCACCTTCGTTTCTTTCTTTTATCAGGCTAGCGTATTTACCTTTGAATGTAAGTATCCCTGCGAGCTGCAGGTTAGGGTCATTACTGTCGAACCCTGCTTGAAGCGCTTCTATGTCTAGGACATATTGCTTAGCTAGCTTGGTGTATGGTCTGATCTGGCTATTGTTCTGAGTAGTTTGAAGGATGTTGATGAAGCTATCTTCATCTGTGAGTGAATTTGGGGCATTTTGGTTTTTCTCCATGACCTCAAGCATGCGTCTCTCGAAATTAAGGTAAGCTGTGTAGTTGGTAGTTGCAGACTCTGAGAATTTATCACCTGCGCTAGACCACTTGCCTTTTGTAGTGTCTAGAGGTGGGAAAAAGTTGAGTTTAGAGAGTTTACCTAATCTGCTCGCTTCAAGGTTCCTTAGCACGATACCCTCAATGGCTATGATGGATCTGAGCTTCTCAAAAACTGTGTTAGGGTCATTGGACGCTGCCAGCATTTTTTCTTTTCGTCCGAATATTGAAGAAACTGTAGTTTGCCCATGAGTCTCAGTTCCAGCCTTCGTGACGATGAAAGGATTTTTCAAGGTCTGATAGGTCGTTATATTGGTGTAAAGGCTGATGAATTGCTTGTCTCTCCTTGACCTGCGCTTAGCGTCGATTTGCTGAATCTTGCTAACGATTTGCTCAAGCTTAATGAGATGTTTTGGTTCAAAGTCGTTAAAGGCATAACGGTCTCTGAGTCCTTTGATCTTCATTCCTAGATCTTGCAGGATATGAGAGTTGTCGACTCGGAATGTAGGTAACTTGTCGGCTTGCTCAGGTTTGAAGATGACATTAAGAAGCCATTCAGTAGGTGAAATTTTGACTTTCTTGCCATCCTTGAGGAATTTCATGCCACGTTCACCGTGCATCGCGAGCATGTTAGTCTCAGCCCAAGTCTGGAACGGCTTGACGCGTCCGTAGTCTTGCACTGGGATGCTTTTGGCTTCCTGGATTACTTCTTTATCGAAGGGTTGGTAGGTGCTGATTTCTCTGGGTCCAGAGGCTGATCTCGTGAGGCCGTAAATGGCTACAATACCCACTGTAATGATAGTGAGTAGACAAAGTGCGAAACCTAAGATACGTAATTTTTTATTCACTGATAACCTCCTTCTTTTGATTGTTTACTTCACGGGATATAAAGTTGAAGAACATGATCCCGAAATGGATGCAGAGACCTAATCCTGAGATGAGGAGGCAATAGACTGGCCATTCATCAGCTGGGTTAGTGACGACTTCAAAGGTCGAGTGCTTGACGTCATTAACAGGTGGTCGCCATTGTGCTTGGTAGAGTGTGTAGCCTTTGTGTCTGAGTGGCTCATTCATCTCGATTTTGCGCATGTTGTTGATGCCTTCATCGTCTTTCCAGGCGATGTCACTGCTGAAGTATTTTGGTCTAGATGTGCCAGGGAAGTATTCACCTTTTGAGTCTAGAAGTTTAACGTCAAATGGCATTTTCCAGATTTCATTAGGCATCTCTATCCCGTAGAGTGTGCCATCAACTGTGAATGTTTGAGGCGATCCGATCTGGCGGCTAAGTAGAATAGTCTGCTTAGGCCCTTTGCTGTGTGGAGCTATTGTGATGTAGCAGCCATAGTTATGTAGATCAGTTACTGGGTCAATTGGTGCCTGTTTGAGGAAAAAGCCATCGATTTCAGCCAGATCCTTTTGAGTGTGGCGGTTCTTAGATGTCTCATACACGTTGGCATTGAGCATGAAGTTTCTCACTTCGAGATCGAATGGGAAGCCTTTGATCTTAAATACTCTCATCGACTCATTGCCAATGTCAGCGAGCATTTCATGTTTGATCACGTATGGAGCTGTTTTTTGCTGATCTTTAGAAGTGTAGGCGAAGACTTCGATAGAGGATGCATCTTGTCTGAATGCGTAGTCATAGGTGCCTGTCTGGGTGGTATGCATCAGACCGTGGACAGATTTATGGTGATCGATCATGCCGACTACGAGGAGCATAATGATACCCATGTGAGCAGTGATGATGCCGATCTGTTTGACTCCCTTGCGTATGCGTAGGATCCCTCCAATGAAGAGATTTACAAAGAGGATAGCGCAAACCCAGTAGGCTCCAGGTAGTGGGAAGAATACCATTTTCCCGCCTAACTCAGGAGTGACGACGAGTGCTTTATAGCTGTAATACTTGTCCAGCGTGGCTTTTAGTCCAACTTCTGATTGCTCAAGTGTGCTGAACCATACAAGTAAGCCAAGTGTGACTAAACAAATGACTCCGATAAGCATACTAGATGCGAAATCGAGAATTTTGTTAGGTAGATCCTTGTTTTTTTTAGTTTTGGTCTGAGGGTTGATGTGCGTTGGTTGGCTCATTTGCTTTCAGAGTTAGTGGTTGATTCTTCAGATGCTACGAAGCCAAGGTTCTTGGCAAATTCTAGGAAATTAGCTTTTTCGGCAGCTAGTTCTTTGGCTGGGCCTGTCATCTTAATAGTGAGAATGTCACGAGGTCCTAGGACGGTGATGATACCGATGATTGCCCAGTCCTTTTGTTTGACTGCTACGCCTCCCATATTCGCTGCAAATTCACCTTTTAGATCAACTAGGTAAGACTCAGCTCCGAGAACTGGATCAGTCTGGAGTGCTGAAATGTCAGCTGGCAGCTCTGCTTTAAATTGTTGATACCAGCGGTCAATATTTGCCTTTGCTGTGCCAGAGGCTGTGCCGACTGCTATCTCAGTGTGTTTGCCTGCACGGTAGTTGAGCAGTCTGAAATCCGTCATGGCGACTCTACGCCAGCTTAATGGCTGAACGGTAGTGAATGAGTTAGTCTGTGGACGTTGCAGTTCGTTGACGTCAAATGCGCACAACTCACGAGGCTCAGAAATCTCGACTTCACGAGGGTATTTATCCTTACAGCTGATAACTCCCAGAGTCAGTGCTAGGAGTAG
>CAKZNV010000253.1 GCA_937132085.1 uncultured Rubritalea sp.
CTAGTGAAAAAACTGGTCGGGTATGAAAAGCCTACAGGTGATAAATTTGCCCTGATCATCCCATTTGGAATCATCATTGGTCGGTTAGGCTGTCTATGTCACGGGTGCTGTGGTGGAGTTCTACTAGATTCTGGGCATCAATGGCCAGCTGTTCCTGTAGAGATAGTTTTCAACTTACTAATCTGGTGGGTGATGTTTCAGTTGTATCGAGCTAAAGTATTTCGCTATCAGCTGTTTCACTTATATTTAATGGGATACGGTGTTTTTCGATTCGGCCATGAATTTGTTCGTAGCACACCGAAGGTAATACTAGGAATGTCTGGGTATCAATGGATCGCTCTAGTAATGATAATTGTCGCTCTAGTTACCTATTTTAAAAGACAGAGTAATATGACGAAACAGAGAGGAAAATACTGATGAATTCACGCTACCAAACTCCAGAGACCAATTCTGAATTTAAAAGAGAAGTTGTAGCTACTAGTGGTCGTCCTAAGTGGTCATCTAAGACGGTTTGCTTGCTCACGTTTTTTCCAATGTCTCTTTGCTTAGTGACTTCTATCCTTATGCAATTGAGCGAAGATTTCTTTTTCCTAGCTGCTTTTGTTGTTCCAATTAGTGGTTTTGTCATAGCCATATTGACGGCCATTAATTTTCACAGAGCAGAGGGAGTAACAATTTTAGGTTACGTGATATTATGGTTAGTAGTTCATGCAGCCCTTATAGGATTAGGCTTCTTTGGCTGCGTTACTATTATAATGAGGTAGGCTGACCAGAGATCCTAAATTTTCTTCCTATCAGGTAATGAGGCTTTATGTGGATCTGAGGCGTTTAAGTGAGTTAGGTCAATAACTTGCGACACATTTACATAAATCATTCATAGCGAATAGAACGGAGGCGTTAGATATGTTTCCTGTTTTAATCGTCTTACTGACTATTATATTCTCAAAGAGCAAAATAGAACCATAGTTTCTCTCTCGGGGAGGAATGAACTGCCGGAGCTTGCTTTGAGAGGCTATTTATTAAGCACTTCTTGAATCAATGGATGCTGCTGCTGTGCAGCGGGAAGCATTTGGTAGTGTTTTTTAGCTGCTTCTATATCCCCCATGTCCATATAGGCAGAAGCACAGCCTAGGTTTACCTCAGAGTCAGCTGGGCGTATCTTATGAGCTTTAGTAAACAGCTTTAGAGCCAATGAGAGTTCCTCAGAAGAACGTTGTCCTTTATTGATGTAGTAACTACCTGAATTTACTAGTAGTGTCCAATTATTAGGGAATTTCTCTAACCCATCTTTGATCGTGGCATCGACTTCCTGATACAGCTTCTGCTCAACTTGTAGGATCAGTAGCCGGGTCCAGTTTTCAGCAATCGGCATTTTGACTTTAGTTCCTTTTTTGAAGGAATTCAGAGCTTCTCGAAATAAGCCTAATTTCTTCTGCATGATCCCCATATTCATGAGGGCCAAACCAGATTCAGGATCAATTTCATGTGCTTTTGTAAAATAACTGAGAGCTGTCTCTGGCTCTGATGCCTCATAGATTTTCCCATAGTGAATAGGAGCTAGCAAGCTACGAGGATTCACTTTCATTTCATTACTGAAAAGAGCCTCGTCGTTTTTCCAGATGGGTAGCTGTAGCTGCTGAAGAAAGGTGAAGCTCACAGTGATGAGTGCTAGCACGATGGTGGCTGGCATGGAGTTACGCTTGGGGCTCATTCTAGTGATAAATTTGATCGTGCCCACTAGAATCAAGACGAGCCCAAGCATCGGTAAATAGCTATAGCGGTCAGCAGTGAAGTAATAACCAACTGTAACGATCCCCGAGACTGGTAGCCAAAGTATCACATAAGTTGCTACGCCTATGGCAATGAGCCTCTCCTTCATACAGAGCCAACAGAAAATTGGGATAAGTGGGGCAATAATGGCTAATGAAATGGCACAGTCACGAATTGAAGTAGGTGGATAGAACCATAGCTGGCTTGGGTGTGGCCATACAAAGCGCTCTAGATAGAATGTGAAACTGACCGGGATCTTCGTTGCTTTCTGATAGAAACTGAGATGGTCTGACACGCTTGCGAGGTCACCAATAGACTGAAAATAAATTGTTACAGTCGCAGCGGCACATGAAGCTATATAAAATGGTAATAAAGTTGGTAGTGAGCGGATTGCGGAACCGACGATGTTCTTCTTAGCATAAAAGATGGCGAAAAGCACAATAGGCAGAGTCACCACACTCGGTTTCGACATTAGCGCTAGGGCGAAGAACCCTAAACTGAGTAGATAAAGGAGCCAGTGGGGCTTCATCTTCCATTTCATAAAACTGTAGAGACTTGCAAAGAAAAATGCACCGGAAAGGACATCCTTACGCTCTGAAAGCCAGATCACCGATTGGATTTTCTCAGGATGGATCGCCCAGATGAGAGCAATGAAAAAACCAAGGAGGTTTGACTTACTGAGTCTAGTAGCAATTAAGAAGAGTAAGCTGGCGGCAAGAGCGTGCCAGAAAACATTCACGGCATGATGCCATTTAGGAGTTAACCCAAACAGCTCAACATCTAACTGATGCGATAAGAATGTGACAGGATGCCAGAGATTCGTTTTACCTACTGAAGTGACCGCCCATTTAGCATTGGTGAGCGATAATCCGCTATTCACCTTAGAGTTTTCGGTGATGTATATGGGATCGTCATAACTAATAAAATCAAACTGCATCGACATAATAAAAGCTAGACTTGTCAAAATAAAGACTACGATAAATCCGACCATAGTAGATTTAGCCTTAACGCCAGCTTGGTGCATGATTGCGCTCTTGTCGTTCATAAAAATGAGATAATGTAGATTAATTATCTATTAATCCAGCATAATAAACACACTATCCTAACAACAAAAAACTCATTCCCCAGTATGACTGGAGGAATGAGTTAATTTAAAAATGAGAGAATATATCTCGACGAGTTTCTCGGGGTGAGTTTGTTACTTCCTGCGGCGGTAGCTGAGGAGGGAGAGAGCGCCGAGTGCAAGCAGAGCTGATGAACTAGGCTCTGGGACCACAAAACTTTCATAAGCCGGATCCCAATCAAATACAGCTGCTGATACTGGGATGTCATCATCATTTGTTCTTACACCGAATCCTGGGCGTAGAGCAGTTAAGTTTGATAAGTTATGTGCAAACGTCTGACTTCCAGAGGCGGTCAGTGCTGAGCCAGTTACTGTCGAAAAACTGTTAGTGCTAGCTATGTCGAGGTTTGTAACAAAGTAATCTAAGTTCATCAGACCAGCTCCAAGATTAGTCCATTTAAGTTCGACAAGAGCCATATTACCACTTTGGAACTTGCCCACTCCGTCGAATGCGACGGAATTTTCAAGAGTTGAAGTTGGGGTAGAAGTCCAGATCTGATCTGTTGGTGTTTGGTCGATGCCATTATCATCGTAGAGATCAAGTTTGTATGTGCCAGGAGAATAAGTTGCTCCGTATGGGTTATTCAGCTTAGCAGCAACAAAAACACTATCATCACTCGCATGTCCAAAATGTGATGCATTCGTTGTCAAGCCTGCTTCAAAAAGGTGCACAATGCCACCTGTGTTAGCAAACTTAGTGACTGGCATATAAACAAATCTCATATTGATCGATGAGCTTGTAGCAGAAAGGTCATACACAGAGTTAGGATCTGTTCTTGTATAAACACCAAGCCGCTGGAAAGCACCAACAACACCAGATCTACCATCATACGGCCCATGGTTTACGCCTTGAGAGCCAGAAAAAATTAGAGATGTTGGACCAGTTGGTTTGATCATGTCAAAACTACGAGTATAAGATCCTCCTACTGTGCGGTCATTAACGTCATCAAAGTCGCCCCACTCAGCAATGTCGTCACTAATGGACCACTCATGAGATATTTGCGAGTTTGCGAGAGGCATTGAAGTGATTGTTGTCACTATAAGCCAAGTTTGGAAGAGAATACTTTTTTTCATTTTAATATTTAATTTAATTAAAAATTTTGATTACTTAAAATATTAAGCAATATTTGACATTAATGTCAAATGTTTCTTGCAAACAAACACTTGTTTCATGCTTCCCTCACTTTGATCATCGAATATTTCTCTGTAGTTTCCCTTAAAACTGGATTCTTAAAAATCACTCCCCGAACACATCCTTCTGTAGGTCTCTAAAACTATACAGTTGGCTACCTTCTCCGGTCTCAGCCACATCTATCTTCGGCAC
>CAKZNV010000254.1 GCA_937132085.1 uncultured Rubritalea sp.
GTCCGTGGCGACTACGGTAAAATGAAGCAAAAGGTGAAATTCACCCAGCTATTCTCGAAAAGCCAAGCCATCAACCGACTCTCATTCGCCAGAGCATTCCTCTTCGCCTCTCGCGATGCCTGGTTCGTCGTCGGCCTCCCCATTTTCTTACACCAGTCACTAGGCTGGAGCTTCTCCCAAGTCGGAGCCTTCATAGCAGCCTGGGTCATCGGCTACGGCATCATCCAATCACTAGCCCCTCAGCTCACAGGTGCCAGAAGGAAACCATCAGTAAATGGCCTATCCCATGCTGTCCACACCCTAAACGTCTGGGCATTCCTCCTAGTCATCTCTTGCGCCCTACTCACCGCAGTCACTCTGACAGACTTCCACCTCACATACTCCCTGATCATCGGCCTCTTCATCTTCGGATTCATCTTCGCTATCAACTCCTCCATCCACTCCTACCTCATCCTAGCCTACACCCGCTCTGAAGACGTCGCCCTCAATGTAGGATTCTACTACATGGCAAATGCCTGTGGCAGACTAGCAGGAACACTCATTTCTGGCCTAGCCTACCTCTACGGAGGTCTAAGCTACTGTCTCATCGCAGCCACCATACTCACATTAGCAGCCTACTTTATAAATCTAAGACTTCCGAAATATATATAACTACCTCAACTTATAAAACTCACTATACTTTACCCCTGAGGAGAATTTATTGCGCCCCCTCTACGTCATATCCTTCACCCTATGTATATATCACATCAAAAAACATATTTTCAATCTAACTTCTATGTAGCGGTTAAGTTATTTTTATTGACTATAAGCAAATTTAATACATTCTAAATAAATGTTTAATAAAGTCTCCCCCCTCAAGTTAGCTTTAGCATTTACCATATCAAGCTTTTCACAACTAAATGGCCAAGCCCTCTTTTCATATGATTTTGAAGGCGCCGCTAAAGATCCTTGGCCAGCTGAATGGTCGACTAATAGTTTAGGGCATGGTGGAAATTTGAATACACCCAAATTTCAACTTCGTAGTCCTCAAGAAGGAGTCATCGAAGCTCCGTTTGCAGAAGAAACTGGTGGAACAATGAGAACTTCTCCGACTATTGGCGATATGCGCATGACCAGTGTCTATACACCTCAGTCCTTTGATTTAAGCTCTACAAACTCCTCAATGAAAATTACTCAGTGGTGGCTTCCAGGCACTCCACAGGCAGGCAGAGGTCAACCTGTCGCAACAGGAGTGAATCAATTGTTTCAGATCGGACTATTGGCCGATACAGGAAGTGTATTTTCTGATTCCTCCGCTCATTCTGTTTGGCTTGGAGGCTTAGAAACATCTCACAACATCACAGCTAAAACTACGACTTTAAATTTAGGAGGCTGGAACGAGACTGGTCTACAACAAACGACTAACACGGCACTAAATGTAGCCATGGTGAATGGCTTTGAAAACTATCTTTATGAAGTTGAACTGACTTTTATTCAGAGCGGAAATGGAACCTTCCAGATGCTCTATGACATAGCGCAGTGGGAACATGTAACTCACCCCACTCTTAACACTCGTGTAATGTCTGCCGTTGATTTGACTTTCGCAAGTGGCACAGGGACGATTGCTCACAACTTCAGCAAACAAGAACTGTCATCACTATATGTTGGCCTAGGAGCCAATATTGAAGATATTAATAATGCGTCAATCTCAGGAACTACTTATGATGCGCCTGCGACAACTATTGTCCCAGAACCAAGCTCAGTATTGCTTATTTCATTTATTACCCCATTACTTATCCTTCGACGTCGTAGATAATTTAGGAAGTTTGGTGAGCGGAATCATCTCTCATTCACATTGTCTAACCTTTATACTGTTTCAGTATAAAGGTTAGTCACTTATTAAAAGCAGCCGTAGGATGAATACGAGAATCAAGTAAAACTTATTCACAAAACCTCCACCACTGATCAAACTTCATCTGAAGTCAGTCTCTAGGTTTACTTACTTCTCTGACTACTCTGAGTATCTTGAAACTATTCTCCTTAGTTAAATAAGCACGGGATCTACATCAGATGGCCGCATAGTTCTTTTCATTGGTATGGCTAGTATCCTCTCGAAAAAGAGTATCTTATATCTAGTAAAAATCGTTCACTAGTTGGCAGTGATCTCTTTGATCAAATAACCAACTAAACAATGGTTAAGTCTGAACTCGTTCACTTTAGCTAACTTAAACGTTTATCAATAGGACGTCTATCACAACACTAGTTTTTTACACAACATTCACTTTGAGTTTGCCATGCCTCAGCAAATTCACTAAGTAGTCTAAATCTACTGCTTATTCATCTATATCTAAGCGTAGGCCTTTTAGCTAACATGATCACCAATCGTAACAAATATTTCTGGACGACTCTCATCACCTTTCTAGTGATTAGCTGCTCATCCCTTCATGCCAACTGGCAGACAGTCTCCTACAAAGGCAAGAAATACATCTCGTTGCAGCAGATAAAGACCAGCTTCGGGTTCACAAACTACAAAATCTCAGGTAGCTCCCACACCCTTACTAAAAAAGGTCTCAGCCTACAGCTCAACTCTGGCAGCCAGAAATGCATACTCAACACAGTCAAATTTGAGTTTAGCTATCCAGCTGTCAAGCGTGGCACTTCATTACTAGTATCTGAAACGGATGTGAATAAAATCATCACTCCTGTATTGCGACCTACTATTATTAAAAATGCAAAATCATTCCGCACAGTTGTGATCGATCCCGGACACGGTGGTAAAGACGCTGGAGCTGTAAATCGCTACGGCACAGAAGCTGGATACAATCTCAAAGTAGGCCTTAAACTAAAGAAACTACTCACAGCACAAGGTTTTAACGTCGTCATGACCAGAGAGAATAACACCTACCTATCACTCCAACAACGAGTCAGCCTAGCCAATAGATACGGCAACGCTATATTCATCTCTATACACTTTAACGCTTCATCACGCACCGCTGCACGAGGACTTGAAACATTCACGCTTTCACCCGTAGGCGTAGCCCATTACGGACGTGGAGTGAAAAGCTCTGACTATCGAGTCCTCAATGGAAACCACCAAGACTCAGCAAACATCGCACTTGCAACTGCCATTCACGGTCGCATGCTCGAGCGCACCCGCTCAGTCAAAGTGCCAGACCGTGGCATCAAACGTGCTAGATTCAGTGTTCTCACTAAAATCAAACACCCTGCCATCCTCATTGAAGGAGGCTTCATGAGTAACCCTACCGAGGCTATACTCATCGAAAAGAAAATCTATCAAAACACGGTAGCGACAGCCATCTGCGAAGGCGTGATCCGCTACCGTAAAGCTCTCAACGCTTCATCAAGCAGTGCTCGTAAGAGCACTAAACCTGAGAGACTCGATTACTAAGTTAATAATTAATCGATAAACTTGATTGATCCTGCCTTGCTAGGGTCTTCACCTCTAGCCATTGCTTCGTGCTGAGCATCTGTGCATGAGCTATTGATTGGTGCATCTGCTTCCTCAGAAGCTGACTTAACGATACCATTCTCGATCATCCAGTTCTCTACTTCCTCACCAGATACATCAGCCAGCATAGTGCCGTTGATCTCTACACATGGACTAAGTGGCTGACCACTCTTCTGCTCCATTTCCCAGCGGAATGCAGGGTTCTTAATAATATCCTTCTCTTCATATGGAAGATCATACTTACGCATAATCGCTCTAACGCCTTCGCTCCATCCACAGAATGTCTTTAAATAAGTGACTACTTTTGTTTCTTCGTTCATAATTTTTGATTTGTTAATCTGCCAGAAATTAACCTTGTTCATCCAATTTGCAACGATAATTCGCAATAAGAACCGCAGATAATCACTCATTATATAGTTTAGGCAGAAGATATTCGACTGAACGAAATTCATCAATGCTGAAGCAGTTCAGGGTTTCTTTTGTTTGATCCATTTGTTCACCATGTTCTGCATAGCCTCCTTCTCTACATATTTGGCATCGCAGACATTAAGGCAAATTTCACGGACAGGCTTTCCCTTCTTGCCAAGATCAACAATAAAAAATAATGGCTTTTTCAGAATATCACCCTTCAAACTCTGTGAAATTGTTCTATCAATTTCGTGTGACACACCCATCTCCTTAGCCACTTTTTTATCATATTTCCTGTAGAAAATTGGATATTGAGAGCCAATTTCTAGCGCACCTTTGTAAACTTTAGTAACCTGGACTAAATCCATCCACAGCTCATACCTACTTAATTCACCTGCGCCATCAAATACACCACCTTCCGGATGCTTCGATTTATCAAATGGCTTCTTAGTGTTTTCCAGTTTAGTGTATGTATCATTATCCAAACTAGCAATGTGAGTTGAGCTCACGACCTCGCCCTCAAACATCATTTCAGCGTCTGTCGCTAAATCTTTGAAGTGGCCGTAATCCCCTTTAGTCAAAGAAAACGAAGACATTAGGGTGAATAGTAGGATAAATAGAATTTTCATTTTACTAAAGGACATTCATCTAAAATTAATCGTTCTGAGACAACATTACAAGATTATAGTTGAGTGCTGCACTTGTTGCGCCAGAACACTAAAACAATTCTTCAGAACTGTAAAACTGGCTTCAATTGAATAAATTTACCAATTTTGCAAAAAACCAGTTGCAATTTGTCTCATAACCCGATAGTCATTCGCCCCTCAACGCACTTTTTAGTGCACTTTACCAAAAATTTTCAACACATACTAATCCGATGAACATCATCAACAAAATCGAGCAAGAGCAACTAAAAGACGAAGTAACACCATTCAACGTAGGTGACACAGTAAAAGTGCACACACGTGTTGTTGAAGGTGGCAAAGAGCGTATCCAGCTCTTCCAAGGTCTTTGTATCGCTCGTAAAGGCAGCGGAGTAAACCAAGCATTCACAGTTCGTAAGATTTCTTACGGCGAAGGCGTTGAGCGTGTATTCCCTGTTCACACACCACGTATCGCTAAAATCGAAGTAACAGCTCGCGGCAAAGTCCGTCGTGCTAAGCTTAACTACCTCCGCGACCGTGTTGGTAAGAGCGCTCTTAAAGTAAAAGCTGCTGGATAACATTTTTCATAGTAACTCTCCCTTAAAAATCGACCACGCTTGAATAAAGCTTGGTCGATTTTTTTGTCTACGCATAAATCCTTCTGTTCAATTTCTAAGAATCTGTTAATTCTTCGACCTATGCGCATCCCTTGGTATTTCACCGTTCCACTCTGTATCATCGTCCTCATCACTGGCCTCTATCTAGGTAGCAGTAACCGTGACTTCGTCACCCCAACCTCAGATGAAGACAAAGCTAAGAATGTGGAATCGTGGAGAGCAACCAAGCCATCACTCAAAGACACCAAGCTAGCGAAACCTGAAGAAGCAAAGCCAGAAGAGCCAGCACCAATCGTAGAACCTAAGGTAACCCCAAAACCTTCACTTCCAGTATTCGATCCTAGCTCTATCAAAATAGACACCTCACTGACTCTAGATCAATTCAAAGACCTAGACCTCAAGCTAGTCGACCGACTCGACCACGCTTCCTTTTTGGTTTCTCAAAAGGACTATCAAGCAGCACACCTCGCCTTTGAGCGCATCATCGACACAGCCAAGGATACCACTCCAGAGCAAACACAGTTAGCAGCTAAAGCGATCTCTGAGCTACCTAAATCTGAGTCACTCTTCCGACCAGATCCCTCCATGCGCAAGACACTGACTATCCATATCAAACTAGAAGCAAAACTCGTCACAAAAGCTCAAGAAATCAAAGACTCTCTAGAGAACTCTTTATTGAAAAGCTCTGGTGGATTAATCACTCCTAAGATCATTATTAGTAAGGCCGCTGAACGCCCTGGGCTCCCAACACTTAACTCTCTTCACATAACCTCAGGCAGTGATAAGAAAACTCCTACCATCCGCTTCAGCTCATCTACTGACGCAGAAACGCTAATCTACAAAGCGATCTATAATTCACTGAGAAACACAGCCCTCTCCGACGAAGACCTGAAAGCTCCACTCGCTCTAGGTGAAACAAAACTCAGCGCCAAGGAAGCCCTCCCCATCTTCATCACCCGCTACACTTGGCTCAAACTCATCGAATCACTTTAATCACACCCTTTCTTATGCAATTTCCATCCACTACAGCCACTCTCCACACACTCGACAACGGACTCAAAGTCATTCTCGATGCCGACTCCTCAGCCCCAGTTATCTCCACTCAGATTTGGGTAGAAACTGGTAGCGTTCACGAAGGCGACTACATGGGAGCTGGACTCTCTCACCTGCTAGAGCACATGGTCTTCAAAGGCACCAAATCATTCACCAGCGAAGAGCTATCAGAAACAGTTCTAGCTGCTGGCGGACAGTGGAACGCATACACCACATTCGACCGCACTGTCTATTACATCGATGGTCCAGCCGACAGCGCAGAGACATTCCTTAAAGCTCTAACAGAAATGGTATTTCTCCCTACGTTCCCTGAGGATGAATTCGAAAAAGAAAAAGACGTGATCCGCCGAGAGATCGACATGGGACTCGATGACGCTGGCAACAAAGCTAGCCGCCTACTCTTCTCTACCGCCTTAGCAGATGACGGAAGATCTCAGCCAGTCATTGGTCATCTTGAGCTCTTTAATAAAGTCACTCACGAGATCATGGTGGACTATCATCACTCCCGCTACACCACTGAAAATGCCTATGCATCCATCTCTGGTGACTTTGATATCGATGAAATGTTAGAAACTCTCAATACTCTAGCAAAAGAAATTCCACGCTCATTCACCAAGCAAGCTCACATTGAGACAGAACCTCGACAGCTTGGAAAAAGAATAGCAAGCGACACCTTCAGCATCCCTGCTACTAAACTTAACATGGCTTGGCAGACAGTAGCGCTAGATCATCCAGACTCAGCAGCGCTCGACCTACTATCCACCATCTTAGGAGGAGGAAGATCATCTAGACTCTATCAGAACATCCGTGAGAAACAGAACATCTGCCTGCACATCGGCTCATGGAGCTGGATCACCCACCTCGCCCCTGGACTCTTCAGCATCAGCGCAGAAGTAGAGCCTGAGCGTGTAGACGAGCTACAGAAAGCAATCCATGCTGAAATCAATGACCTCAGCCACGCTCAGCTAGACGCAGAGCTAGCTAAGGCCAAGCGCATGAGCCTTTCCTCACAGTTTAAAACTCTAACAACAGCCTCAGGAAGAGCATCAGATCTAGCTTCTAACTGGAATGAGTCTCGTAATCTGAACTTCACCAGCGACTACCTACAAACCATCAATCAAGTCCTAGAAGCTGATATACGCAGAGTCTGTAAAACCTATCTGTTAGACGACTCCACTCTAACAGTAACTACGCTGAACCCTGAATCTGACAAGACGAAAGCCAAAACAAACAAAGCGAAAAGCAAACAGAGAGACATCACTAGCCACACACTATCTAATGGCCTATCTCTCCTCATCTGCCCAGATCACAGGACTCCTACGGTCTCTATCCAGTCTGCAATCCGAGCAGGAATGCCGAGCGAAAGCAACGCCACAGCAGGTGTCTCCACCCTACTTTCTAACCTTCTCAGCAAAGGCACCACAAGCCGCAGTGGCGAAGAAATCGCCAACACCTTAGAGAGCCTCGGCGCTGGAGTCTCAGCTGGAAGCGGCAACAACACATCACTTGTGTCCGCCCACTGTCTCACTCCTGATCTCGACACAGTGCTCGACATTTTCTCCGAGACATTCATCTCACCAGCTCTACACCAGGACAACATTGACCACGAGCTCCACGCTCAGCTCACCGCACTAAAAGAGCAAAATGAAGAGCCAGTCAGCCTAGCATTCCGCACTCTAAAAGAATCACTCTTTGCTGGAACTGGATATGGAAATAACTCACTTGGAAATGATGCGTCACTAGCGTCCATGAGCCGACTAGGACTACACGCCCACCACTCACTTCACTACAATGCCAACAACGCAACCGTAGCTATCTTTGGAGACGTCGAGCAGAGCGAACTCATCGACCTAGCAGAAAAGCACCTAAGCAAGATCCCTACAGGAAGCCGCCTAGCTTACCCTGAGCAAAAATTCACACAAGGAGAAGAAATCAATCTCAACCTAGACAAGCAACAAGCCATCCTCACCCTCGGCTACCAAGGCGCAGAGGTTGGAAATGAGCATCAATACGCTCTAGATCTACTCCACGCATGGTGCGCTGACATGGCTGGCCCACTCTTCACCCGTATTCGTGAAGAACTAGGACTAGCCTACTTCTGCTCAGCCACTCAGTTCCACGGCACCAACACAGGATTCTTCGGCTTCTATCTCGGCACATCACCAGATCAGTTAGAGCTAGCCAGAAAAGAACTATTTAACACCATCGACAGCATCGTCACCGATGGTATGGACGAGAAGACCCTCAAGAATGTCAAAACCTCATGGCTAGCTAAGCAAGCGCTCTCAAACCAGAGCAATGGCATCATGGCTCAACTCTGCGCTATCGACACAGCTCTAGATCTCTCACCACTCAATCACCGTCTAACAGCTGAACACATCAAGCAGGTTAGTCCTACGGAAATCAAAGCTGCCGCTGAGCAATTCTTCTCAACCAAGCCAACAGTAGTGACCGTAAATCCATAATCCGGCACCAACAACCCACGCACCAACGGTGCAAGCTAAGCCAACCTAAGGCAACGCCCTAGGTCTCAGACAAACAAGAAATACCAGCCTTGAAAGGGCGACCTAAAATTACACACCCTCGCGAGCACGAGCGACTAACCAAAGCGAGTCAGACAAACGATTCAGAAATAATCTAGTAGTGCCCAGAGCGTCATCTGAGACAGCCCAACAGCTGCGCTCAGCTCTACGGCACACAGTTCTCGCTAGATCAAGATAAGCACCAGCCATTGCTCCCGCTTCCCCAGGTCTAGCCCAGCCTTTAAAAGTGATTCCCTTCTCGGTTTCAGACTCCTTGATCAGCTCTTCTAGCCAAGCCACATCTTCTTTCTCGATCCCTGAATACCCAGCATCTGCGTATTTCTGGTGATCGTCCTCATGGGTAGCGATCACCCCCATCAAGCCCACCAAGCGCTTCTGCACTCCGTCTACCCATTCCTTCATTTCATCAGAGACATTACTGTTTCTAACAATTCCTAGCACAGCATTCAGTTCATCCACTGCCCCACAAGCATCCACTCTAACATCTGTCTTAGAAATCCTCTTCCCAAACATCAAGTCAGTCATACCCTCATCCCCTCGCTTTGTGCAAATACTCATGATTTCTAATTACACCATTCCCAGAAATAAAAAAGACCTATAAGACAATTCGTCCTATAGGTCAGAAATTATTGTGGTAACAGATTACTCCACATCCATGATCACCACCTTACTCCACATGTCCTTGCAGCCATCAATGAACTCATCGTGCTTAGGAGCCACTTGGTATTCATTGTGTTTCTCTACTGAGTCAAAACTTAGGTAAAGCGCATAGTCCCAGGTCTTGTCAGTGACAGGACGCTCAGGAGTAGCTGCAGATTTACCCCAGCCTCCGCCAGCTACAGAGCTAACGTCTGCACAGAGCTGAAGCCCATTTTCAAACTTTGCCTTATCTGCATCATTTTGATGCTCCTCTTTTAGCCAGAAATATACGTGGTGTTGCATGGGCGAAAATTAACGAATTCATCACTTGAGGAAAAGAAATTTCGCTTAAATATGAAAAGTTTCTGTAATTTCTGAAAGAACAGGGTTAAAGAAAGACATCTAAATTTTAGCACAACGATCATGAAAGGCGCACTACTACTCAATCTCGGCTCACCGGACTCAACTGAAGTCCCAGACGTAAAAAAATATCTCGAAGAATTCCTCATGGATGAGCGTGTTCTCGACATGCCAGAATGGAAGCGAAAGCTCATTCTTAAGCTATTCATCCTACCGAAACGTCCTAAGCAAAGCGCTGAAGCATACGCTAAAGTTTGGACAGAAGAAGGCTCACCACTCATCGTGACTAGCCTCGCTCAGCAGAAGCTCGTGCAGGAAGACACCGAGATTCCTGTATTTCTAGGAATGCGTTACGGTAACCCATCCACAGCAGACATCATCGCTGAGATCAAGAAAGCCGGAATCACTGAGCTACTCATTCTCCCCCTCTACCCACACTACGCGATGTCTAGCTACGAGTCAGCTGTCGTTAAAACAATGGAAGAGCTAAAGAAACAAGCTCCAACGATTAAAACAAAACTCGTTCAGCCATACTACAAAGACCCTAAATACATTAACGCTCTGTGGGAATCTATCAAGCCTCACTACGAAGGATCAGGCGCTCACCTAATGATGTCATTCCACGGCATTCCTGAACGCCATGTGCAGAAGACTGATCCATCACATGCTCACTGCCTTGCATCTAAAGACTGTTGCGACAACTGCCACCCAGCACACGCTACTTGCTACAGACACCAATGCATGAGCACTGCTAAAGAACTCATGAAGCATGCTGGCATCGATGAAAAAGACGTCACCATTTCCTTCCAATCACGACTACTCAAAGCACCTTGGCTAGGACCATACACCGACCACGAAATCGAGAGACTAGCAAAAGAAGGCGTCAAAAACCTCAAAGTCATCTGCCCAGCATTCATCACTGATTGCCTAGAGACTCTGGAAGAAATCGCCATGGAAGGCAAAGACGAGTTCCTAAAGAACGGTGGAGAAGAGCTAGAACTCATCCCATGCCTCAACACCCACCCACTCTGGATTCAGTGGATGGTCGACAAGATAGAAAACTGGGAAAGTTAATTTTCTAGCTCCCAGCGCTCTTTGTTATTCTATATGATGCAAGGAGCGAGAAGCAAGGAGCCGCAAGCGGTTGCATAGCTTATACCAAGTAGTGAAACAAAGCGGAGTGATTTCTCTTACTATCAAGGCATTACGAAGGAATGATGCGTGCATCATGACTGAGGAGCAACGCAGATAGAAAGAGAAAGCACCCGTTTCAGTTTCAAATGAGCAACACAAGCCAAAATAATTCATAAAAACTATTTGTCTTATTTGTTTTACGGAGTGGTATTAATAGCTCCCCGCTTCGTGCTTCCCGCTTCCAATGCTCAAAGAGCATCACCCCTTCAGCTCCTCAGCAATGAGAAATGCTAGCTCCAGTGACTGAGTCGCATTGAGTCTAGGGTCACACTGCGTTTCATAGCAGTCTCCTAGTTGATTGTCAGAGACATTGAAGGCTCCACCTGTGCACTCGGTCACATCTTTACCAGTCATTTCCAAATGCACACCACCCGGCCAAGTTCCCACAGCCTTGTGAGCCTTAAAGAATGCTTTAACCTCTGACATCACATCATCAAATTTTCTCGTCTTGTAGCCACTAGATGCTTTCACAGTATTGCCATGCATAGGATCACAGATCCAAATCACATTCTGATTCTTAGACGCCATTTTCTGAAAAAGATTGAGCAATTTCTCATAAGCTCCATCAGCTCCCACTCTAGTAATAAAGATCAATTTCCCCGGTGTGTTATCTGGGTTCAACAACTCAGCCAATTTCGCTATTTCATCCGGATCAGCCGTAGGCCCCACTTTGACACCAATAGGATTTTCCACTCCACGGAGGAATTCCACATGAGCATGATCTAGCTGACGAGTGCGTTCACCGATCCACAGCATATGTGCCGAAAGATCATACCACTTGCCATTATCTTGAGAAAGCAGAGCCTGCTCATACTCTAACAGTAGCGCTTCGTGTGAAGTGTAAATCGTTGCACCCTGTAGCTTTGAAAAGTCATCAACATTGATACCACAAGCTTCCATGAACTCTAGGCTATCGTGAATTCGGCTAGTAATATCGCCATATTTCTTACCCAGAGCCGTATCCTCTACAGCAGCAGAGTTCCATTCCTTAACATTTTTCAGACTAGCAAATCCACCTCTAGTCAATGCTCTAACAAGATTCATCGTAGCTGCAGATTGATGATACGATTGTAGCATTCTATCCGGATCTGGCTCTCTAGCATCAGCAGTAAATTCAATTCCATTGACAGAATCCCCACGAAAACTAGGTAGCGAGACACCATCAATCTCCTCAGAGTCAGCTGATCTAGGCTTAGCAAACTGCCCAGCCATTCTACCGATCTTCACCACAGGACAGCGCCCTGCAAAAGTAAGAGTCACCGCCATCTGCAGCATCACCTTCACCATGCTCTGCACATGATTTTCTGAAAATTCCTGAAAGCTCTCCGCACAGTCACCACCTTGTAGAATAAAGGCCTTCCCTGCTGCCACTTCAGCTAGATTCTGCTTCAAGCACTCCACCTCATCACTAAAGACAAGTGGAGGAAATTCACCCAACTTCTCACAAACATCACTCAGAGCAGATGCATCATTATAAGTAGGCTGTTGGAGGATAGGAAAGTCTCTCCATGAGTTTGGTGTCCAATTCATGCACGCAAGATACGCAGATGAGCTGACTTGTCCATACCAGGAATCAACTAAACCCTACAGAAGCGCCAAACTAGTCCGATTATAGACAGAATTTACAGAATCATTCAAAAATTAACAAAATTGCTTCATCCTGTTAATTCTGTAAAGAGGTCCTCGTTAAAACTACTAAACCATCTTCATCGCCTGTTCCATCGCTCCAAGAGTATCATCGATATCTCCTGTGCTATGCGCTAGACTGATAAACCCTGTCTCATAAGGACTCGGTGCCATAAAGATTCCATCTTCTAACAGCGCATTGAAGTAACGCTTGAAAGCAGGAATATCTGCACCAGTCGCATCTTCTACATTGATGATTTCATTCTCAGTAAAGAACAGACAGAACATCGAACCTAAACGATTGAACTGGAAGTCTACTCCCTTCGCTTTGAGAATACCTCTGATCCCAGTTTCTAATCTAGAACCTAAAGCTTCGAGCTGATCCCAGCCCATTCTGTGATCAAGTTCCTTTAGCTGTGCTAATCCTGCTGCCATAGCCAATGGATTTCCACTCAGAGTTCCAGCCTGATACACTGGACCAATAGGCGCCAGATAATCCATAATTTCAGCCTTACCACCAAATGCCCCCACTGGTAAACCTCCACCGATCACCTTGCCTAAACAAGTCATATCTGGAGTCACTCCCACGATCTCCTGCACACCACCCTTGGCGACACGGAAACCAGTCATCACCTCATCAAAAATAAGCACTGTGCCATATTTCTTCGTGATATCTCTTAAAAACTGTAAATAACCAGGCTGCGGAATGATAAACCCAGCATTTCCCGGATAAGGCTCCACGATGATTGCTGCGATCTCTTCACCTATTGCCTCAAAACACTTCTCAACAGCTTCAGGCTTATTGAAAGGAAGACAAATCGTATGCTTAGCAAAGTCAGCCGGAACACCTGCACTATCTGGCTCACCATGAGTCAGAGCACCAGATCCAGCAGCCACTAGCAAATGATCAGCATGACCATGATAACAACCTTCAAACTTCACGATCTTGTCACGCTTCGTGTAGCCACGAGCAAGACGGATCGCTGACATAGTAGCTTCTGTGCCACTATTCGTCATGCGCACCTTCTCCACACTAGGCACCCAGTCGACAATAGTCTGAGCCATCTCGATCTCCCAAGGACAAGGCGCACCGAATGAAACTCCATCCTTAGCCACCTCATGAATAGTCTGAGTCACCACCAATGGAGCATGCCCCAAAATCGCTGGCCCCCAAGTCCCCACATAGTCGATATAAGTCTTCCCATCAACATCAGTAATGCGACTACCCTGAGCTCGTCTGACGAAAAATGGATCACCATCGACATTCTTAAATGCACGCACAGGAGAGTTCACCCCTCCTGGTATCAATGTCTTAGCTTTAGCGAAAAGTTTTTGTGAAGTAGGTCCAACCATAATAAAAATGCTTATAGCCTACACCAAATAAGTCAAGAACAGCAGGAAACAAAACAACGTAAATCAACAATAGGGAGAGTAATGCCTACGTCGTTAGAAAGAATGGACTAAAGGCTTCAGCATTTTGCGAATCTTATAAAGGTTTCATACAGCACTAGAGCTGAATTACCTATTCAGCGGCTTAAAACCGCTCCACAAAAAATTGTGTTAACCCTGAAAACTCTATCCATTCTGGATAAAAAAATGCTTAGTGTAAACCCCCTGTGCATTTTGCGAATCATTAAAGCTTGCGTTATTGACTCCTTAGGTTAACATTTATCTAAGTTTCACAATAGTGATACCCGCAAGAGTATTTATACTCTTGTTTATTTCATTGTTTTACACTGGGGGTGCTAAACAATGAATGTGTTTAATACTCGGGTATTTTATACTCGGGGGGAGTGCTTAATACTCGAGGTGTTAAATAACAAGGGCCTCACTGGTGAATTATTCAACCAGTGAGGCTTTCTTGAAAAGAATAACGCCTCGACTGAAATACTCACCTAAAGAATGATTACTTGTTAGTTCTTCTAGTTGGATCAACTTTATGAAATTTTATTATAAAGTCAATATGTAATTACATAAAAACAGCACTTTGACCTTTTTTTTTATAATTCAAAAAACAAAAAACGAACGCATACCGCTCTTTATTAGCCACTTAAGAGAACTATAGGTCATAGCAATAAATGTATAAATAATATGCTAATGCAGCCCCTAAAGCTTTCATCTAATTCCTTATAAAAGTGTGCAGAGTGAGGGATGGGACGGAGATTAATTCTGGCGCCACGAAATAACTTAAGATCTTGTAGCTTACTTCTAGCCCAGATGTAATACCATTTTCCAAGTCAGCTAAGCCCAGTGGAACTGCTTTTTAGATTTTAGCTTAACGGTGTAACCAACAGCGTTACGGAGAGCAATTGATAAACCTAGTATAGCTTGCTGTTATATCCTAAGCGGTAAGATCCGGGTTATTTTCAATTGCGAAACCTAGGTCGCTAACCTTACACGCTCTTAACAAATAGAGCACCAAGTATCTTCCAAAATAGCCAGCAGATTTAATCCAAACTAGAAGTTTTTATGCAAAATTTCACAGATTCAACACACTTTTTTGGCAAACGACCCGTGCATCTGGACTAAAAGTGAGTTTTTAGTGTTACTAGCAGAATGATTGATCACTCGCTATCAGCTGATAGCAACAAGTAGAAAAAACTCTACTACTGTTGATAAGAAATCAATTGCTTAGATAACTTTCTGGGGCTAGTCCCGTAGAAGCGCTTAATTTCGAGGCAAAAATGACTGTAATTCTTAAAACCTAAGAAGCTAGAGATAGCTTGCATTGGAGTCCCCTCTTTCATTAAACGTCTAGCTAAGACAGCTCGGTGCTTACAAAACAAGTCTTTGGGTTTAATCTCTAGGTATTTTAACATTAACGTCTCAAACTGAAGCGTAGTAAGCCCAATTTCTGAACATACAGATTTAACGCAAAATCTATGATCTTCAGCGAGCTTAAGAATATCGACACTATCATCTAGAAAAATCCTGTTACCATTTCTTGTGATTTTATTCTTTGTCCTTGCCATAATATTAAATATACATTCTATATGTTTAGTTGGACTAACTGTGGAAAATCTCAGATCATTTAATTAATGAAACCTTATTAAACCAACATTTCATGTGGTGAACATGCTTTAAATATAAAGCATCCCAATCAAATCGGTAAAGACAAATAATGAATTTTTTAAATAATCAAGAAAAAACAATCAGTTGTCACAACTCCAATGGTGAGGCCATCCAAGCCAGTTTGTTAAACTTAGGCAGATACTCAGCATCATTTGAAGTATATAACCCATACAGCATTATACAGCTGTCTGAGGTTCTTCAGGATTTTCAGGTGAAAATGCAAGGGAAGCTCATCTATGAGGGAGAAGCTGTGGTGTCAGGGCTTGTCAATACCGGAGTTTTGGTAGTCTGCGAGGTTTCCCTTAGTGGTGAGTGGTATGATGTAGATTTAAATAGAAGGCGTGAAGATGGCAATAAGAGCTTAGATCGTGAGTTTTCTCAACATCTTGAATCTTGGAAAGAGATTCATCGACTGTCTGATGAATTCAAACTAAATGTAGCTGATATGCAGAATGTCCTCATGGGAGTGGAGCGCTGGGTGAACGAAATAGAGCTAAGCGTTAAAGCTCTCAGCGAGGACAAACGCGATAATGAAGAACTTGAGATACTAACAACCATTAAAGATCAATTTGCGATGGCATTTTCCCCTCATATGAATGCGTTAGAATTCATCCATAAAACGATAGATACATCACAGCTAAACTCTTATAAATACTACATCAGACGACACCTGCACCCTCTCATCCTCTGCGCCCCCTTCCCCTTTAGAACCTTCCAGAAGCCATTAGGCTATGCGGGTGATTATGAAATGGTGGCGATGATGTTAAGAGATAGTTACGAGGGTAGCAGTATGTTTGCTAAGTTAGTCAACTATGCATGTCTAGAAATGGATCCTGTTGTAGCTCATCGCAATAGAATAACCTACTTACAGAACGCTATACGAGAAGTCACTAAGCCTAAGATTCTCAACAAAGAACGACCGAGAATACTAAATCTTGGATGTGGTCCAGCTCAAGAAATACAGCAATTTATAGCACAAGATGCTGAGTGTGATCATGCAGATTTCACACTGTTAGATTTTAATTTAGAAACTCTTCAGTTCACTAGTGGTGAAATATCTAATTTAAAGACTAAACATCAAAGAACTGTTAATGTGACTTACCTAGAACGCTCAGTAAATCAATTGCTAAGACAATCAAACAGAGGTGATATCGATATGGAATGGGAGTCATTCGATCTAGTTTACTGTGCCGGTCTTTTTGACTATTTATCCCAGAAAGTATGTAAAAGACTGGTCAGCCTATTTTATAAGTTACTAGCTCCTGGAGGAAAAGTGATTGTGACAAATGTTTCTAATACAAACCCTCGCATAGGATTTATGGAGCTTCTCCTAGAGTGGAATCTGATATACCGCGACAATGAGGGCATGCTAGACCTTATCCCAAACTCTCAGGGAGTAACGCACAAACTAACGTCAGATGAAACGGGAGTAAATCTCTTTTTAGAGATCGATAAACCATGAGAAAGATTAAAGACAACTCAGTAGATTACACGCTACGTAAACGATTTGAATTATCTGAACAAACCACTAGAAAATCTAGTTACCTGACGACGATCATTTTATCGTTTCTGTTCACTATGCTAGGTATTCTCCTAGATCTATGGGTTTACCCAGATCAGGTCATCCCCTTTTTCTTCTTGAGATTAGTAACTGGACTAGGATTGATCTTAGTATGGATGGTAGTGCGCTATACTGAGAAGCCTAAACTCCACACTGCTGGTGCATATTGCGCTGCTTTATTTCCCAGTGCCTGTGTGACATGTATGATGTATTTAGTAGATGGTGGAGATTCTATTTATTACGGCGGACTGATTCTAGCCCTAGTGGGAGCCTCGATGCTTCTAAAGTGGCGATTCCAGGATAGTGTTATCAATTCAGTTACCTGTATTATACTTTATTTAATATTGCTAGGTGCTGAAGGTTTTTCTAAGCCTGATGGGCTAGTGCACTTATTCTATATCACCGTTACTGCTGTCTTTGCGTCTTGCGGAGTTTTATTGAACGTGAAATTCAGGTTTAAAGAATTTGTTCTCTTGGAAGAGCTAGAGGAGAGTAAAGCCGAACTGGAAAAACAAAACCTTAAGATGATCGAGTTAGACCGATTCAAGACTAGTTTTTTTGCTAATATTAGCCATGAGCTACGCACTCCATTAACTCTGATAATGGGACCTATAGAGACTCTAACACAAAAAGCAGCCAATTGGAATGACACACAAGCAGATGAATATTTAAAGCTCATGAAATCAAATGGTCTACGCCTTCTCAGTCTGGTCAACGAGGTGCTAGACTTAATCAAAATGGACGTGTCTGAGTATACGGTAAAAAGATCGGCGACAGCTATGTATCATTTTTGTGAAGAATTAGTTAAGAGTGTGGAATTACTAGCTCAGAAAAAGCGAATTCAAATTAACTTTATAGGGAATCCTGAACTCAAGGCATGGGTAGATCGTAGATCAATGGAGAAAATAATTCTGAACTTACTGATGAATGCGGTAAAATTCACTCCTCCAGGTGGAGAAATTAATTTCAACTTAGATAGCAATCAAGATGGGATATTGTTGGAAGTGCGAGATAATGGAGAAGGAATGAATGCTGAAGACATCCCCATGGCTTTTGAGCGCTTTTGGCAAGCGGATATGTCAGCCAAGAGAAAACATGGAGGAGCTGGGCTCGGACTTGCATTAGTCAAAAATCTAGTGGATACGATGAAAGGGACAATTAGCTTGAGCTCAAAGATTGATCAAGGAACGACATTTAACCTATTCATACCAGCAAAACTCTGCCCAGAACTAGAAATTGTTGCTGATGATCATGCTAATATGGACGTAGTTGAGGACTTCAATATGCAAGCTCGGCTAGTGAACCGTAAAGAGAGTCACACGATCGAGTCCTCAGCAACAACTAATTTTTATGATAAAAGTCGGGCTACATCGAAAAAACATACCCTACTCATCATTGACGATGAACCTGATATGCTAAGCTTCATCAGTGCAGAGCTAAATGAATATGAGATATTAACTGCTGCAGATGGGGCTGAAGGATGGGAAAAGGCAAGGCAGTATCTACCTAGCCTTATTGTCCTAGACATGGAAATGCCACGTAAAGATGGGCTAGAGGTCACAAGTCTACTCAGATCTCATCCTAGCACGGAGAGAATCCCTATTATTTTAGTCACAGCCAAGGCGGATGAAGTAAATAAGCTTGAAGCCTTAAATCTAGGAGTCAACGATTTCTTAAGTAAACCCTTCTCAAGTGCTGAGCTACATACAAGAGTGGACAACCTGATTATGAATCATCTGTTCGAAGTTGAGCTTAGAAAGAATAATACACGACTTGAGAAGGCTCTAGAAAAAATCAAAGAGCAAGAATCTACTGTAATAAAAGCAGAAAAAGTCTCTTCATTGGCTGTGATGAGCGCTGGTATCGTTCATGAAGTAAACAACCCTTTAAATTATGTAAGAACCGCTTTGTATACATTAAAGACATTTGAAGATGATATAACTGAAGATGAAAAAGAAGATTTCAAAGAAACGGTAGGAGATGCTACTGAGGGCTTGGATAGAGTGATTAGAATTATTACAGATCTACGAGCTCTAACACATGGAGATAGCTATTCAGCTTATGATGAAGTCCCAGCAGAGAAAATTTATGATATTGCGTGCAAGCTTACTGGAAATAAGCTTGATGACACTAAAACTGAAGTAGACATTCAGGATGACCTCATGATTTTTGGCAATGAACTACAGCTTAGCCAAGTGCTCTCAAACATTCTCGTTAATGCCAGCTTAGCCACAAAAGAAGTGGATCGAGAAGGTCTATTAGAGGTCAAAATAAGGCAATCAGAGGAAGAAGATATCATTATTTCAGTCACAGATAATGGCAATGGAATTGATGAAGAAGATTTAGATAAGATTTTTGATCCATTCTTCACAAAACGCGATATTGGAGAAGGCATGGGACTAGGCTTGAGCATTAGTCAGAAGATAATTCACAGCCATAAAGGGCATATTACATGTGAGTCAAAGAAAGGTAAATGCACTACCTTTACTATTCATTTGCCAGAGGGAATGAAAGGTGATTAAGTCGAAACAGTAACTGCGACACCAGAACTAATAAAGCCACTATTTATGTTAAACGAAGACAAGCCATGCATCTTATTTGTAGATGACGAAGAAAAGACGAGGAAATACTTTGCCCGCCTCTTCAAAAAAGAATTCACGATATTAACAGCAGAAGATGGTGTGCACGCATTGGAGGTTTTTGAAGAGCATCAGGAAAAAATCGGAGTAGTTATTACCGATCAACGCATGCCCAGAGAGACTGGCTCACAATTCTTAGCAAGAGTAGCTGAAATCAAACCAACAACAGTGCGTATCCTATCTACAGCCTATGCTGATATGGATGCAGCGATTGACTCAGTAAATAAAGGTGGGATTTACCGCTATATTACCAAACCATGGGAAATCGCTGACCTAGAAATTACTTTAAGAAGAGCTGTAGAATTATATGAAGTTGTTAGAGAAAGGGATAGCCTTCTGCAGCATAAGCTTTCAAGCCTTCAAGGCTTAGCTGGATCCGACAGACTTTTGTCCTTGGCAAGTATGACTGTCTTCAGTGCTCAAGACATGCAGAACTTGGATGAAGCTCTAGGCGTCATAGCTCAATTAGCTGACATTGATGATTTTGAAAACAGTGCCTCCAATTCAGATCCTGTTGCTGCATCATGGAATAGTATCTACAGACAACATTTGAATTTTCTTAAAGTAGTATCTCAGGCATTTCCCAATGATTTCACCCAAGGCGAAAGACTCACCGATGGATCAGTCGATGTAAATAAGATGCTCACTAGCTGTGTGGCTGAGCAAACATTTATGCACCTCCGTCAGAGCGGCGAAGAATTATCTTGGCCTGGAACGGAAGAAAGAATTCTAGACCTAATTAACCCATTATTCAAAAGCCTAGAACTAATGCTAATAGATGCTGGTGAGTGTAGTATGGAAATTAGGAAAAGCGGCTTAGAAATACGTCTACCTTCACGCCTTGTTTCTAAGCATTTGAAACATCTAAGGCACTCTACTGACACTAACATTCCTATTGATGGAGTAGTCAGTTTTGTAAGCTCACTCTTCAGATTAGCCCACTTTGGTGCGAGGTTTGATGTCTTTCCTGAAACATGTAAATCATTAGTTAGGCTAAGATTTTCCTTTGATCTCGATAGGTTGGCGAGCTCTGAAGAACCTGCATGGGAAGCATTAGCTAGATCATTAGCAGACAATGATATGTTCTGGAATAGACTCTAAGTAAGTATGGTTTGTTCTATTACAAGAGTTTCCTCTATTTCATTGATTGGCAAGTAATACCATTTGAATAGATAGTATGGATGAATAGCTAAACAAGATGATGAGAGTAGCAAGGCAGGAGGAAGGAGCATAGCGGGCTATGCAACTGACGACTAACGCAGCTAATCTTATTATATTGTTTCGCTTCTTAATGAAACAGCTTTGCTGCAATTTAAAGACAGTGAAAGCACACTATTCATTCAGAATAACTGTGAAGATGGTATTAAGCTTCTATTAAAACTTATAGTTTATAGATAAGTTGATTGCTTGATTCAATACATGGTAGTCACCATCCGCAGTTTGACCTATAAGAGAGGCTCCCGTATTTCCTGTAACCTTTCTGCCTGAATTATACGCAAAATGATAGCCCAGAGCCCAGCTTATGGTATCTGACTTGCGGCCTACTCCCACGCTTAGTAAATGAAGATTTGCATCAGGGTTCAGCGGAGAAAATGTAGTGTCAGGGACTGAGTTCTCACTGTAAATATAGCCGGCACTCGCATAGTAACCATTGGGTAAATAGCGTGTGACTCCAAATTCATAAGTGAAACTAGACTCATAATTAAATGGAAAATCAACGTCTCCTAAAGCGGTTCCTGATAAAGTAGTTACATTCACAGCGTCCCAATCTGTCCAATCAAGATTAAACTCAATATTCCAATTTTCATTAGGCCTATATGATACTCCTACATCAATGTTTTGTGGAAACACTAATGAAGCGCTAGTATCTCTCCACTCAGGATCTGGACTAAAAGCGGCCGTAGCTCTGGAACGTCCATCGTAATTCATCTGAGTCTCTAATTTATAATTAAGACCAAATGACCACTGAGTATGAGGCTGCCATAATAACCCAAAATTTAGCCCCACGTCTAAGTCATTTCCTTCGAAGCTGAAACGATCAGTAACACTAGTAAGAGCTCGATGAAATTCAATATTGGAATAGTTAATAGTCGCACTTCCTCCAATAGATAAAGAATTAGATAATTGATAAGCGACAGTGGGAGCGACACTAACATAAGCTAGCGAACCTTCTTGAGCGATAGTGTTAAACGGATTGTCCTCACCGTAGTCAATGCCTAATCCGTATGGAGCGTAGACTCCGAGACCATATGACCAAGGTGAATCCTTTGGTGAATAGACAAAATGTAGCTGAGGCACAACCTGAACTGCATGGTTAGTTTCAGCTTTACCGAAAGCTCCAGAATAATCGACATCAGTCGTAATATTATAAAATCCTAAACTCAGTTGTTTACCTTCAAGCTGTGTGATGCCCGCAGGGTTATAGTAAATAGCTGAAGGGTTGTCTGCTGTTGCTACAAACGCATTTCCTCGTGCAATGCCGTCAGGGTCTTGATTGGGCAGTCTAAAGCCATTAGCATAGCTAAAGCCAGCTAAAGCTAAGGAGTATGAGGATAAGAGAAGATACTTTTTCATGATAGATTATTTGTAAGTAGATTATTCCACATTTACCATACTAAATTTTATTTTGAGATGCTAATATTAATTCTTTTCACCCAATCTGAAATCCATGATCGAGCTACTTTTGGACTAACGCTAAGTAATGGATGTAATTGCATCGTTAAGCTCAGCTTATTTTGAAACGTAATACAGCCAACTCCTATGCGTTGGCACTCAAGAACAGGTGGAGTAAAATACCATGTATCTAGCGCATTCAGCTTTTTATCACTATCCCAAACACCTAAATTAGAAAAACATCCAATATTCCACTGTGACATAGCCTTGTCTTTGATCAGTAGCTTTCTTTTTTGTTTTTTACTTATCCATCTACCAGCAATGTATCCTTTCCAGTTTAGCCAATGCTGCTTTTTCTCAATAGCTGAATAAATCGTCTTATGTGTATCATCAAAAGAATCTCCAGAATTAATCTGAATATTTATACACGATGAATGATTCATGGTTTCTTTTTGCATACTAACTAATCCTCTCAAGTTGATTGGCAGCATCCAAGTCGTCACATCCTGTTTATCCTTTAATGATTCTCTTATAGTTTGGTCTAAAGTATGGATGAGTAATGTGTTCACAGTGACTCCTAACAACTTACTCTGTTTAACGATATCGCTAGTTTTACTCTCTGAGAACACATGCCATGCCACAGCCTCTGGAGCTTCAGCGATGGCTAAAGATTCAGCTAAACTTTGATTACTACTCAGTATAGGTGGAAGAAAATCTAATCTTTGCCGCTTAGCAAAAATCAATTTTGGAATAGCTCTAACAAAAGGCCACCATGAGCTTTTAGAATCGTGAGAAGTGGATGGAATATTAGTAGAATCGTAGGGTATATCCAACTCTCTGAGAACATCAACAAAACCTCCAACACCGTCGAAAAATTGATGATTACGGTAGATCCATATAGGCTCTTGTTGCTGACCTAGCTTATCATGGGGAATCCTACCGTAACGGATCTTTGTAAACTCTCCCATTCCTTCTAAAACCTTAAACCAAGGTCGTATTGGATCTTTCTTGTAAAAAATATTTCTACCTTGATTTGACAATAGTTTGAATCGTTTAGTTTTAGCTGTGATCAGCTTAATCAGATATGGTGCAGGAACCAAAAAATTGTATTCATTCTACAAGTTTAAAGTCTCAAGAGGATGTTAGAACTCAGCTGTTCTAGTTTCCCAGAACGAGCAACTCCTCGGTAGTTACCGTGATGGAAAGTCTCCTATTACACAAATGATATAATTCATGCCGAGACGAGGTCGACCAGGAACCTCTGCATCCTCACCTTTTTTAACCGGTTTCTTTTCGACTCCAGATTTTTGTCCGAGTTTCGTATCACTTAGACCTGGTGCTTTACCAACGTGGACAGGTGTTCTCCCCCTAAGATCAGGAAGACAAAATGTAGTTCGTCCATCACCACCATAGGTAGTCCCCAAAATGGAAAATAGTGCAGTGTTTGAGCTAATTGCCAGTTTTTGGCCATTACAGAAGGCCCATCCCCTCGGGGCAAAGTTCCCTGCAAACATGCGCACCTCTCCTATCATTCCCTCCTGCCCTCTAGCCTCAGCTTGACTGGTTGAAAAAAGCATTACAAAGACAGAGCATAACGTTGTTAGTATAAATTTTTTCATAATTATTTAATTGTTGTGAGATCACTTCATTGTAACCAACAATCAATCTATCAAAAAATGCAGTCTCTCGACAAGGTCATTCCACTAAATAGAAAATACTCCTCAAGCTATTCAACTACGGAATCGCTCTTTTTATGAAATCCCATCAAGCCACTAAAAAGCCCTTGTTTCATCTGAAACAAGGGCATGATAGAAGAAATACTCCCAACAGGATTCGAACCTGTGACCTACGGATTAGAAATCCGTTTCAAACCTTACATACAAGCTAAATATCTTGCAAATATACAACTAATACACCCCAAGTCCTCTTATAGTTTGCACCAGATACACCTATTCCGCACCCCTCGGGATACCACCATAGGGATACCACCCTACCTCAGCCTCCTAAAATCAATCACACACTTCGCTTCTAACCTTTTCAAAATAGCCGCAGCACCTATCTGCTTTGATCTCGCAGTGCTAGACCACTTCCCATCACTTACATACTTACCACGCTTCTCTATCGTAGTGCCAGCGTAAAGATACGGACTAGGAACCGCTCGATGATACCTCCAGTAGCCACTCCCATTATACCGCTCAATAGCCCACAGAGTATCAAATAAATAAGCCCAGCGAACACCCCCCATCTTATCATACGCCAGGGCATCCTTAGCGCTATCCTCCCACTTATACGGAGGCTTCCCCCACTTAGGCCTACCTTTAGGCACCCACCTAGTGCGACCACTCAGCGGACTCCCTTCATGCAGATGATGCCTAAATGATCCTCCACTCTCCATATTATGCAGCACAGCTATCACATACCACGGCACCTGAGACTCATCATCCACAGACACATAGCGAGCCTTATTACGCAGTATCCTAGCCACCACCCTATCCACCTGTGCCACCTGGCGAACCTTAACAGCCGCCCTACCCCACCGCTTCACACGTTCATCACCAGATTTATACACCTGACCATGCACCGCATTCAGCAGCAATATTAAAGCAATGAAGACACGCATAACACAGCAACCAAGTAAGAAATTCCAGTCGAGAACCAATAATGAATCTGCATAGGCTTAAACCTATCACCAGACATAAGATCCCCCACTCCACCGGACTCTGCTATCACAGCAACCTCCTCAAAGACCAGCAACCTAATCACTGGACCTATCACACACACACTCACCACCAGCACCGCCACATAGATCAGCTCCGCAAATGGAGTAGGATTCTCACCATCCAGACCCATGTATTGAAACATCAACACCACCAGCACCACCATTGCCACACCTTTACTCCACAAGAGCAAACCAACTGTTTTTAACTTCGCCAGGATACCCTTTAGCGACTCTTTTATTTTCGTATTCATAAAATTATTTACCTTCAGCTCTCAACTCAAACAACATCTTAACTCGCTCCGCATTCCTAGCCTGAGCCGCTATAAATTCCCGATCAGAATCATTCAACCGCTCACTCACCTTCTCCAGCCGCGACTCTATAGACTTCACATTGCTATCGATCGCTGCATCCAGAATCCTCATTTCCCTCTGCACCACAGTATCCACCGCTTTATCACGCTCCTTAGAGTCCTCCTCTATCCTCTCAGAGTTAGAGCTAGTCAGACCAGCCACCGCCAATATCCCACCCAATATCAGAGTGAGCAGCGGATAAGGCACCTTATTATCATTCTGCCTCTTTGCATCCACCTTACCTATCGCCTCGTATAAATTATTACCAAAATCAGCAATAGTCTTATGGAAATCCTCCCGATCCTTGCGCTGCATATCCACCATACCAGCCATAGAATCCGCCAGAGACTCCACCTTATCCTTCAGAGACAAATGCTCCACCTTTGATACTTCTTGCATTTCAGCCATAATTTTTAAACTCCCCTAAATCCCAATCTAACAGCCACATAAGCCACTGCCACTACACCCAACAACACAGCCCACAATCTCCACCTATTCCG